>NZ_JACART010000026.1:0-226335 GCF_013386445.1 Pseudomonas sp. P7759 | reverse complement strand
GGACGTCGATTTGCAATTGCGCTTGAGCGGTGGTGCCGATACCAGCGCTGACGCGCCGCCGGATTGGCGGCAGGTGGAGAGCCAGTACCGGCAAGCGATCACTGAGCGTGGCCGGGCTTTTAATACGATGGCGCTGGCACGTACCCTGGCGGAAAAAGCCCAAGGTGAGGGCAATGAACAGCAGCAGGCGCGCCTCCTGAGCAGCTACTACAAGGCCACCGAGACCATGGCGCGCAAGGCGCTCACGGAATGGCAATACCTGCGCCAGTTACGCAGCCTCAAGCCGCTGCCACGCTATGAAACGATGGAGTGCGACGCGCTGGAGTCGATTATCAATGCCCTGACCTTGCTCGATATCCAGCTCAACAAGCGTGCGAAGCAAACCGGCGCGCGGATGCTGCCGTTACTGGGGCGCGCCGAGCACGATCGCGATATGCAGGCCCATACCGAATTGAACCAGCTCACCCGTGAACTGGTGGCTATCTACGACAGCCAGATCGACTGGCGCACCCAGGAAGACAGCTGCTTAGATGCGTTGCGAAAAGTCCCCCGGCTTGGGCGCGACAGGGCGAATGCGTTGATCGAGGAGACGCAACTGTTGATGGACCGCGCGCAGCGTTCCCAGGCTAAGCCGATACCGGAGAGACCGTCGCTGCTCGCGCTGAAATCCCAGCAAGTGAGAATGTTATGGACCCTCGCCACCGATGTGCCGGCAGGGCAGGTCGAAGATGAAGTGACGACCACTATCTCCCGCACCTTTGCGCGCGCGCGCTGGGCCTGTAGTTCCCTCGTCGAACGCTCGCAGGTACAGGCCAGCGACACTGAACAGATTGAATTGCTCGACAGCCTCGACCATGTATTTGCCCAGACCGACGATCAGATCGAATTCTGGCGCGTCATGGAGCCGGACAGATTCAGCCTGCCCGACCTGGAAAAACTCCAGCAGTTGCTCGCCGGCCTCCACCGCCACGTGGAGGATGACCTGCAAGCGTTGTTGCAACCGGCACCGGGCGCAGAGCCTGCCCCGAAGGTCAGCGCACCGCCCGCTCCCGGGCGTCGCAAGAAGATCATTCGCACCCGCAACCGTGATCTTTTCGTCGTCCAGACTGAGACGGCGGACACGACGACGGCGCAGGTCAATGATGACACCGGAGCGGTGATTGGCACCTTTACCGTGGCCGATGATGGCGTTTGGGAGCCGGCCCCTGCGCCTTCACGCCCGGACCCGGAGCTGGGTGCCCTGGTGAAAACCGCCAACACGCTGTTGCAAGACGTCGACAAAGCCATTGCCAGCGTCGAGGCCCTGGCCAAGCGGACCCACAGCCCGGCCTCCCTGCAAGACTTGCTCGATGCCGAGGCGCGTCGCCGCCTGTGGACCGCCAACAAGATACGCGAAAAACTCAATGACGACAGTCGCATCCGCCTGGCAGCGCCGCAGCAAGACAAGGCGCGCACCGCCGAAGCGGCACTGCGCACGGCGGTGGCGCGTTTGGAGGCCAAGGGGTTGGCGGTGCGAATCAGCGCTACCCGCAACAAAGTATTGAACCAGGATGATGTTGCGTTTCTGCATGCGCAGAACCAAGTGCGCATTGTCCGCAAGGGGCCAAGGGTGGCGCTCATAGGGCGCAAGAATGACTTCTTGCAGGAGTATGCGGTCAATGATGCACGCACCGGCAAGGCCATGGCTTACGCGCACTTTCATTACACAAGCAGCCGCGATGTGGATGACAATTTCTCCGCAGCCCACCTCAAGACTCCAGATCAGGCACGGCTGGGGCGCATGGCACAAGCCCGGGTAGAGACGCAAGCGTTTGAGCGTATGCGCAGCGGGCAAGGCGGACGGGCGGTACAACCCTTGGAGATTCACCGTTCAGAGATTCAGCGTCGCTTGGCCCTGCGATTGTTTATCCACGGCGGTTAAAACGTCGGGCAAGCATTGCGTATGTTCACCCGGTTGCAGGTACGGTAACAGGATCGGCGCCATGCCCTTGAGCACCTGCACCGGCAGCGCCGAAGTGAAGGTGAAGTGCTCGGCGGACTGGCCGGGCACGAAGGCCGTCAACGTGCCGAAGTGATGTTCGCCCAGGTAGAACACAAAGGTCGCCGTACGGTTGATCGACTTGGAGCTCAGAATCCGCCCGCCGGCACCAATCGCTTCGATGCGGTTGTCGCCGGTACCGGTCTTGCCACCCAGGGCCAACGGCGTGCCGTCAGCCAGCTTGAAACTGCCGGCCACACGTTTGGCCGTGCCGGCATCCACCACCTGGGACAGGGCGCCGCGCAAGGCCCTGGCCACTTCCACCGGAACCACCTGCTTGCCCGGCGCCGGGTCGTTGCTCAGCTGGATTTCATACGGCGTGCCGGCGGCGAAATGCAGGGTGTCGATTCGCAGCACCCGGGGTCGCACGCCGTCGTTGAGGATGACCCCCATCAGTTCTGCCAGCGCGGCGGGACGGTCGCCGGAGCTGCCGATGGCGGTGGCGAGTGACGGTACCAGATGGTCGAAGGGATACCCCACGGCCTGCCATCGTTGATGTATATCCAGGAACGCTTCGATCTCCAGCATGGTGCGGATGCGGCTGTCCCGCGCGCTTTGGTGGCGGCTCTTGAACAACCAGCTGTAGACCTCCTGGCGTTCGAACTGGCTGGCTTTGACCGCGTCGGTGAAGGTGGCATCGGGATGGTTAAGCAGGAAGCCCAGCAGCCACAGATCCAGCGGATGGACCTTGGCGATATAGCCCTGGTCGGGCAGGTCATAGGTGCCGGGGCCGTAGGCGGCGTAGAGTTTTTCCAGGCGCTGGTCGGTGAGTTTTTCGTTGGTCTTGACCCCGGTGAGGTGCGAGCGCACAAACAGGTTGAAGCTTGCCTGGCTGGCATTCGGCAGCAAATAACGGTGTACGGCAGCCAGACGAATCGGCGTGGGGCGCAGGCTGTCGAGGAAGGTTTCCAGGCGTGCCTGGGTGTCTTTCTTCTGGTACTTCTTCCAGAACTTGCGCAGGAACGTCGTGCCTTCGCGGTCGGCGAAACTGGCGAGGTATTCCTGGCGGCGCGGATCGCTGTCGTCCTTGAGCAGGTCGGCGCTGTTGTTCTCACCGGAATAGGTGACATAGCGCACCACGTCGCGCATCAGACGAATGAACGGCAGGTTGATCGACTCGCGCAGGGCATCGCGCAGGGTAGGGCTGCGGCCGTTGTCCTGGCTGCGAAAGTTATGAAAAGTGTGTAGCCCGCCGCCGGTGAAGAAACGCTCGCCGGGGTTGGCCGAATAGGTGCGGTCGAGGGCCGCGTCGAGCATCCTGGCGAGGGACTTGTCCGGCGTCTGGATCAGGTAGTCGAGGGCCCAGCGGCTCAGGCGGTCTTGGTCGTCCACGGTGATTTTCTTTAACTCGGCGGGGGCTTGCGCGGCGTACTTGGCGTGCAACTCGCTGATGATTTGCAGGTAGGTGGTGAGCACCCGCAACTTGGCGGTGGAGCCCAGTTCCAGTTTGCTGCCTTCGTTGATGTCGAAGGGTTGGTCGGTGTTGTCGGTTTGCACGCGCACCCGCGAGCCGTCCGGGGTCAGTTCGAACAAGGTAAAGCTGTAGCGCACTTGCGCGGTGCTGGAGGGGGTGAGCAGGCGTTCGCCGAGCAGGCCGATCTGGCGGGCGTAATCGGGGTCGGCGAGCTGCTTGAGGTAGTCGCTGACCTGGCCCTGTAACTGGGCTTGCAAGGTGGTGGTGGCCGACAGATCGAGGCGGTCCAGGTCGTACAGCGGGCGTTGCAGCAGCGCGGCCAGGCGGCTGCGGGCCACGCTGATGCCCTTGTTGGTTTCAATCGGTTGCACGGTGGGTTGCTGCTGCCAGTCGCGGTACGTGAGCTTGGCCGTCAGCGCGGCCTGCAACAGCGGCGCATCGAACACACCATTCTGCGCGAGCAGGCGCAGGTGGCTGTCGATCAATTGCGCCAGTTCTTCGCGACCTTTGGCCAGGTAATGGGAGGGCCTGCGCTGGGCAATGATCAGCGCCAGCACCTGGCGCAGGGCCAAGCCTTTGTGGGCGAGGTTGTCGCCGAGCAACGCCTGGTTGACCTGGTTGAAGTCGGCCCCGAACCACACCCGCAGGCCTTCGGCCAGCCCATGCACTTCACCGTGGCCGGGCACGGCGGACAGCGGCACGCTGTTGAGGTAATCACGGGCGATGTTTTGCCGCGCCACCTGCGTGTCCGGCCCGTCTCGATAGGCGCGCACGCCGGCAGAAAACATCTGCCGCAGTTTTTCCCCGCCCGACAGGGTCAGGCCATCCGGCGAGTGACGGTATTTTTCCAGCTGGGTGGCCAGGGTGCTGCCGCCGGCACTCTGGCCCGGCAGGTGCAGCAGCTTGGCGACTTGTGACCAGGCCGCCTTGGCAAAGCGCGGCCAGTCCACCGCTGGGTTGGCCTGGGGTTGGGTGGGGTCGAGCAGGTCGCGGTTCTCGATAAACAACAGGCTGTTGACCACCAGCGGCGGGATCGCGCCAAAGCTGGCGTACAGCTGTTGCGGGTAGTTGTACTGGTAGAGCGGTACCGCACGGCAGTCGGTGATGGACAACCCGGCCTGGATTTTTTCCGCATAGGGCACGAACAGGCCTTTGGCGGTGTAGTCCATCAGTTCGGGTGAGAAGCGCGCCTGGGCCTGGATGACATAGCCGCGCTTGAGCAGGCGAGGCAGGAAGGTATCAAGGTCGCTGTAGCCCAGGCGTCGGTCGAACGGGCCGGCGCCGGGGTAGACCATGGCATCGCTGGCACCGGGCTTGACCTGGTATGTGAGGTCGCGGGCCAGGCGGCTCAGTTCCTGGGCCTGCAGGCGCGAGGTGCGCATCTCTTTGTTGGCGGCAAAAACCAGGGCAATCAGGGCGAGCAGCACGATCAACCCGAACAACCGGAGCCCGTAGCGAGGCCCAGGTTTATTTTTGGATAGAGGCGCTGGGTCCGAACTGCCTTGTACTTTCGCAGCCTGGGTCGAGTCGGTTTGCCACAGTGCGCCCATAGTCGATTGATCCCTGCACGCAGATTGATCGGACTTGTTGGAAGCTTAGTCGCTGGGGGCTGGTTGTGAGGAAATTGTGATTCGCCTCCAAGCGGTTGGTAGGAGGTGAGCTGCGACGTTTAGTCGCTCTGGGCAGGTAAGATGCTCCTGTAAAATTGATATTTTACGGAGTCTTCCACTAAATTGACCCGATTTTATGGTGAAAGACCCTGAGCCGGGCTTTTTATACTGCATGCCCCGTCGAGCCAGCCCCTCGGCGGACACTCCAATAACAAAATGAGGTTGTACCCCTTATGCCAGTCGGCAACCCACTGCCCCACGGCGAGACCGCTCAAGGCGGCCCGCTCAAACGCGAACTCGGCGAACGGCACATTCGCCTCATGGCCCTCGGCGCCTGCATCGGTGTCGGCCTGTTCCTCGGCTCGGCCAAGGCCATCGAAATGGCCGGCCCGGCGATCATGCTGTCGTACATCATCGGCGGCCTGGCGATCCTGGTGATCATGCGCGCCCTCGGCGAGATGGCGGTACACAACCCCGTCGCCGGTTCGTTCAGCCGTTACGCCCAGGATTACCTCGGCCCGTTGGCGGGTTTTCTCACTGGCTGGAACTACTGGTTCCTGTGGCTGGTGACCTGCGTCGCGGAGATTACCGCCGTGGCGGTGTACATGGGCGTGTGGTTCCCCGACACGCCACGTTGGATCTGGGCCCTGGCCGCCCTGATCAGCATGGGCACCATCAACCTCATCGCGGTGAAAGCCTTCGGTGAATTCGAGTTCTGGTTTGCGCTGATCAAGATCGTCACGATTATTGCGATGGTCATCGGCGGCGTCGGCATCATCGCGTTCGGCTTTGGCAATGATGGCGTGGCGCTGGGCATTTCCAACCTGTGGGCCCACGGCGGCTTCATGCCCAATGGTGTGCAGGGCGTGCTGATGTCGTTGCAAATGGTGATGTTCGCCTACTTGGGCGTCGAGATGATCGGCCTCACCGCCGGTGAAGCGCGCAACCCGCAGAAGACCATCCCCAGTGCGATCGGCTCGGTGTTCTGGCGCATCCTGTTGTTCTACGTCGGTGCGCTGTTCGTGATTCTGTCGATCTACCCGTGGAATGAAATCGGCACCCAGGGTAGCCCGTTCGTGATGACCTTCGAGCGCCTGGGCATCAAGACTGCCGCTGGCATCATCAACTTCGTGGTGATCACTGCGGCGCTGTCTTCCTGCAACGGCGGCATCTTCAGCACCGGCCGCATGCTCTACAGCCTGGCGCAGAACGGCCAGGCCCCGGCCACCTTCGGCACCACTTCCAGCAACGGCGTGCCACGCAAGGCCCTGCTGTTGTCGATCTTCGCGTTGCTGCTGGGCGTGCTGCTCAATTATCTGGTGCCGGATCAGGTATTTGTCTGGGTAACCTCGATCGCCACCTTCGGCGCGATCTGGACCTGGCTGATGATCCTGCTGGCCCAGCTCAAATTCCGCAAAGGCTTGAGCCCGGCCGAGCAGGCCGGCCTCAAGTACCGCATGTGGCTGTACCCGGTCAGTTCGTACCTGGCCCTGGCGTTCCTGGTGCTGGTGGTGGGCCTGATGGCGTACTTCCCGGACACACGTGTGGCGCTGTATGTGGGCCCGGCGTTCCTGGTATTGCTGACGGTGTTGTTCTACGCCTTCAAGCTGCAACCGACCAACCTGGCCTCGCCTTCGGCGCGTTCGGCCTGATGCCTGGAAGGGCTCGTTGCGTGCAACGGGCCCTTGGGTCTATTGCGTCCGTGTCGCCAATTTGAGCGACTGATCCAGTCGCTTGTTGAATTCCAGCCACATCGCCAGCATCACCATCAAGGCCGCGCCGGCCATCGCCGTCAGTATTTGCATGGCGAAGCTATCGCCTGCCAAGGCGTTGATCATGTCCGCGAGTGGCGCGAGTACCACGCCGAGGCAAAACACTTCCAGCGAATAACGGCCCATGCGACAGGTGTGCTGCGCCAACCAGTTCTCGGTCCATGCGCGGCCTGGCAGCAACTTTGCCGTCACATAGGCCAACGCGAGAAAATGCAGCAGGCGTACGGGTGACAGGTCAGTTTTGCTGATGGGGTAGAGCAGGTCGCTGAGCGGCGCGGGCATCCACGCGTCATGCACCTCGGGCCAGCGCCACGATAGCGTCAGGATACCCGCGGCCACCGCGTACAGGGCCGCCGTCACGAACAAGGGTTGGCGCGTGAGCGGGCGCGTGTCCACGGGACGTGTCTTCCCCGCATGAATCGCCGCCGCGCCGCCCAGCACGAACAAGAATTGCCAGGTAACCGGGTTGAAGTACCACACGCCATCGGCAATGGCCCTCAGGTTCCAGCCCATCCAGGGTGCCAGCAGGTAAATCGTTGCCGACCCGAGCACGACCATCCAGGTCTTGCGCAGCATCAGGGGCAGCACCAGTGGCAAGCCGGCCAGCAGCACGATATACAGCGGCAACGGGTCCATCAGATTGGGCTTGAAGCGCAGCAGCAATTCATCGGTCAGGGCTTGTTGCGGATGAGTGACGAAGTGCGTCAGGCCCATCTCTTCAACCAGGTCGCGGGTTTCCACATGGCTGTTGGCGAAGAACACGATGCCCATCAGCATCGCCAGCAAGAAGATATGCACCACGTACAACACCCAGGTGCGACGCAGGATTTTTAGCGTGGCAATCCAGTAGCCATCGCGTTGCAGGATCTTGCCGTAGGCCAATACGGCGGCGTAACCGGCGAGGAACACAAACACCTCCGCTGCATCGCTGAAACCGATGTTGCGCAGGGTGATCTGGCCGAGGGGGTTGTGGGGGACGTGATCCCAGAAAATGAAGATCAACGCCAGGCCCCGAAAAAAATCGATGCGCGGGTCGCGTCCGTTCAGCATGGCAGCGGGCTCTTGAACAAAAGGTTTAGTAATGACAGGCGAATGCGCGTGTTGTCGTACGCCGCACGTCGGGCGGGCGCAGGTTGGCGGTATTTGTAAGTAATTGCAAAGGTTGGGTATTACTGAATGTCTCGAAAGCCTGCCCGGTAAAGGCAGGCTCGGAAGGCGTGTATCAGGCGGCGACCACTTCATGGGGTTCGAAGCTATCCGCCCGTGCCATCTGCCACATGCGCGAATAGAACTCGCCATTTACCTCGCCGGTCAGCAACTCACCTGGCTTGAGGAACACATGCAACTGCGAGAACAACTTGATCTCGGTCGCCGACATGCGCCGTACCAAGTGCTTGGCCGACAACTGCGACGGATGATCCAGCCCCGCTGCCGCGAGCATTTCCGCGAGGGCCTTGAGAGTGTTGCGGTGGAAGTTGAACACGCGCTGGGCTTTGTCCGGCACCACCAGCGCACGTTGGCGCAGTGGATCCTGGGTGGCCACGCCGGTCGGGCATTTGTTGGTGTGGCAGCTCTGGGATTGAATGCAGCCGATGGCAAACATGAACCCCCGCGCGGAGTTGGCCCAATCGGCGCCGATGGCCAGCACACTTGCGATGTCGAATGCGCTGACGATCTTGCCGCTGGCACCCAGCTTGATCTTGTCGCGCAGGTTCAGGCCCACCAGGGTGTTGTGCACGAACAGCAAGCCTTCACGCAGCGGCACGCCGATATGGTCGGTGAATTCCACGGGCGCGGCGCCGGTGCCGCCTTCCTTGCCGTCCACCACGATAAAGTCCGGGAGGATGCCGGTTTCGAGCATGGCCTTGGCGATGCCCATGAATTCCCACGGGTGGCCCAGGCAAAACTTGAAGCCCACCGGTTTGCCGCCGGACAGTTCGCGCAGTTGCGCGATGAACTGCATCAGTTCCAGCGGCGTAGAAAACGCGCTGTGGCGTGACGGCGAGATGCAATCTTCGCCCATCAGGATGCCGCGGGTGTCGGCGATTTCCTGGGTGACTTTGTGCTTGGGCAAAATCCCGCCATGGCCGGGTTTGGCGCCCTGGCTCATCTTGATTTCGATCATGCGCACTTGCGGGTTCTGCGCCTGCACGGCGAAGCGTTCCGGGTCGAAGCGGCCGTCGCTGGTGCGGCAGCCGAAGTAGCCACTGCCCAGCTCCCAGGTCAGGTCGCCGCCGTTTTCACGGTGGTAGGGGCTGATGCTGCCTTCGCCGGTGTCATGGGCAAAGTTGCCAAGCTTGGCGCCTTGATTGAGGGCGCGAATTGCGTTGGCGCTCAACGAGCCAAAGCTCATTGCCGAGATATTGAACACCGATGCCGAGTAAGGCTGCGTGCATTGCGGGCCGCCGACCATCACGCGAAATGCGCTGGGATCGCTGAGCGGTGCCGGGCGCATGGAGTGGCCGATGAATTCGAAGCCCGACTGGTACACGTCGATCAGGGTGCCGAACGGTTTGTCGGCGGTTTCATTCTTGGCGCGCGAATACACCAGTGAACGTTGGGCCCGGGAGAAGGGAAGGGCATCGCTGTCAGACTCCAGCAGGTACTGGCGGATTTCCGGGCGGATGGCCTCCACCAGGTAACGGATATTGCCCAGGATCGGGTAGTTGCGGCGCACGGCGTGGGGGCTTTGCAGCAGGTCGAAAATACCGATCAGGCTCAACACGCCCGTGACCAGGGTGATCGGCCACAGCCATTCGTGTTCGATAAAGGGGAGGCTGGCAAGGGTGAAAATGACGCACACGGCAAAGAAGGCGTAACGGCTTAATAACGACAGGCTCATACGGTTTTCCTTGGTTCGGACTCATCGGCTAGGCGTTTTGCGCCTGTAGAAAGATCGAGAACAGCTCTGACTGGGATTTGATCCCTAGCTTGCTGTAGATGTGTTTCTTATGGACTTTCACGGTTTCAACAGAGATTTCCAGCTTACGAGCGATTTCCTTGCTGGAGCAACCGCTGAGCATCAAGCGGCCCACATCCAGCTCGCGGGCAGTGAGTTGCGCGCCCCAGTCATCATTCTGGATCGGCTGCGGGGTGCTGACCTGGCTGAGTTCATGGGGCAGGCGTTGGCGCAGCAGGCTCACGACCCAGGGTTGAATCAGCGATAGCAGGGCGATCTGCTGCGGGTCAAAGCGCTGCTTCGAGCCCAGCGACAGGCACAGGGTACGCCCATCCGGCAGGTGGCAATTGAATTGGATCTCATCAGCGACCACGTTCAGGCGGAAGTAGCGCTGGTAGTACTCGGTGAGTTCAAAGTGTTCCGGCGCGACTTCGGCCAGGCGCAAAAGCCCGGTGCGCGCGTGTTCGCGACTGGCGATGTAGAAGGGGTCGAGCAGGTACAGGCCGTTGAGGTAGTCCTGGAACAGGTGGTCCGGCGTGCCGTCGGCGCCTGGGCATTCGGCGAACACCAGCGGGCGGTGCGCGCTGCTGAACAGCAGGGCTACCCAGCTGTCGGACGGCACGTATTGGTCCAGCAATCGGACAAGCTGGGTCCAGAAGTTGGGCTGGTCCAGCGCGTCTATCATTTGCCCCACCGCACGGTGCCAGGCGATGTCTTGCAGCGACATGGTCATTGATCTACCCCTATCGGGTTACCCCCGCCGCGTGATTCCCTGGTGGGTTGAGGCTGCGCATACTGCGGCACAGCTAAAGAACAAGGAATACCCATGAAGGTCGAATTTGCCCAGTTGGCCGGTCGTGATAACGATACAGCTTACAACCTTGAGCGCGCCTTGGCGGCCATTGCTGCCTGCGCCGACGATACGCAACTGATCGTATTCCCGGAAACCCACCTGACCGGTTTCCCCACGGCCGAGACCGTTGCGGCCATCGCCGAGCCGCTGGATGGCCCGACTGTGCAGGCGATTATCCAGGCCGCCCGCGCGCGCAACGTCGCCGTGGTCATCGGCATCGCAGAAAATGATGGCGGCCAGTTCTACAACGCGACCTTGCTGATCACCCCCGAAGGCATCGCCCTGAAGTACCGCAAGACCCACCTGTGGCCGTTGGAGCGCGGTGTGTTCAATCCTGGCGACCGTTACCCCACTTGTGTGTGGAACGGTCTGCGCGTCGGCCTGTTGATCTGCTACGACATCGAGTTCCCTGAAACTGCCCGCGCCCTGGCGCAATTGGGCGCCGAGTTGCTGATTGTCACCAACGGCAACATGGACCCCTACGGGCCTACCCACCGCACCGCGATCATGGCCCGTGCCCAGGAAAACCAGGCGTTTGCGCTGATGGTCAACCGGGTGGAAGCGGGCGATGGCGACCTGGTGTTCGCTGGCGGCAGTGCGTTGGTGGACCCGTTTGGCACGCTGCTGTTTGAAGCCGGGCGTGAGGAAGGGCAATACACGGTCGAGCTGGATCTCGACCGACTGGCGGCGGCACGCAAGGACTACCGCTACCTGGATGACCAGCGCATGAAATTGCCGGGTGAGGTGATTGAACGCGCAGACGGGACCCGGGAGCTTTTGATCCCAAAACCCTGACCCGATCGTGTGGCACGGATGCCGTTGTGGCGAGGGAGCTTGCTCCCGCGCCACAGGTGACAACCATAAAAACAGATTCCGCTTCACCCACTTCAGTTCTGCCATAAATCTAATAATTGCGCGGAGAATCACCCATGGCTCGTTTGCAACGCACCCTGTCGTTAGGGTCGGTGGTGCTGTTTGGCATCGCCTATATGACGCCGATCATCGTGCTCGGCACCTTCGGCATCCTGGCGCAATCCACTGCGGGCATGGTCCCCGCCGCGTACCTGGCCGCCCTGGTGGCGATGTTTTTCACCGCCATGAGTTACGGGCGCATGGCTTCGGCGTTTCCGGTGGCCGGTTCCGCCTACAGCTATGTGCGCAAGGCCATCAGCCCCAAACTGGGCTTTATCGCGGGTTGGGCGGTGTTGCTCGACTACCTGTTCTTGCCCATGGCTATCTGGCTGATCGGTGCGGCGTACCTCAATTCAGCGTTCCCGGCGGTGCCGCAGTGGATCTGGGTGCTGGCCTTTATCGGCATCACCAGCGCCATCAACATCGTCGGTCTGAAGCTGGCCAATGGCATCAATGCGTTGCTGATGCTGGTGCAATTTCTGGTGTTGATTGCGTTTGTGGCGCTGTGCATTCATTACATCGGTGGTGATGCAAGCAAGCCGCTGTGGACCATCGCCCCCTTCTTCAACGGCCAGATGCACATGCCGTTGATCATGAGCGGCGCGGCCATCGCCTGCTACTCGTTCCTGGGCTTTGACGCGGTGAGTACGCTGACCGAAGAAACCCGCGACCCACGCCGCACCATCCCACGGGCGATCATGTTGATCACCTTGATTGGCGGCCTGATCTTCGTGGCGGTGTCCTACTTTGTGCAGATTGCCCATCCGTCATTCGAATTCGCCAATGTGGATTCGGCGGCGTATGAAATCGCGCGCAATATCGGTGGCGACCTGTTCGTGTCGATCTTCCTGATCGGCCTGATTGTCGGGCAGTTCGCTTCGGGGCTGTCGGCCCAGGCCAGTGGTTCGCGCTTGCTGTTCGCCATGGGCCGCGACGGTGTGTTGCCCAAGTCGTTCTTCGGCGCTTTGCATGCGCGCTTCGGTACGCCGGTCAACAGCATCCTGTTGTGCGCGGTGGTGGCGCTGCTGGCGTTGAAGCTGGACGTGACCACTTCCACGTCATTCATTAACTTCGGTGCATTCCTGGCGTTCAGCCTGGTCAACCTGTCGGTGATCTTCCATTACTGGATCGGCGCCAAGCAGCGCGGCCTGCGTGAGTTGATCCTGTTCCTGGTGTTCCCGTTCATTGGCCTGCTGGCGGACTTGTGGCTGATGGTCAGCCTCGATCATCTGGCGATCTACCTGGGCCTTGTGTGGTTGGCCATCGGCCTGGTTTACCTGGGCGTGCTGACTCGCGGGTTCTCACAGCAGCCACCGGAGATGGACTTCCAGGAAGCCGCATAGAAGCGACGGGCCTATTCTTATTGCAATCGGTTCTCGTTTGGGCGCATTACTTGTGTTACTGTATAACACATCAAATGCACCCAGACGCCCCGGAGGCCTTATGAAAGCTGGTATCCATCCCGACTACCGCACCGTGCTGTTCCACGACACTGCCGCCGACGTGTTCTTCCTGATCGGCTCCACCGCCGACAGCGACCGCACCCATAAACACAGCGACGGCAACACGTACCCGTACATCCCGCTGGACGTTTCCAGCGCCTCGCATCCGATCTACACCGGCCAACAGCGCAAGACCCAGGTCGAGGGCCGCATCGCCGGGTTCAACAAGCGTTTCGCTTCGTTCGGTTCAAGCCCGAAAAAAGCTGACGCGTGAGGTTTACAGGTTTCACCTCGAAGGCCGCTCCGGAATCCGGAGCGGCTTTTTTGCTTCGGTGCTGACCGTTTGTCGCTACATCCCTGAGCGTGCTCAATGACCCGTTGAATATCCTGGGAACCCGTGTAGAGTTCGATGTTAACGAATAACGTTAAGCATTAAGCGATGATCAGAAGCTTCAAATGCGCGGATACCAAAACCCTTTTTGAAACCGGTCGAACCCGGCGCTGGTCTGCCATCGTGTCGGTGATTGAACGAAAGCTCAGCATGCTCGATGCGGCCATTGATCTTGCCGACTTGCGCTCGCCACCTGGAAACAGGCTGGAAGCACTGTATGGTGACAGAGAGGGGCAGCACAGCATCCGAATCAATGGTCAATTCCGGATCTGTTTCATTTGGGGGCCTAACGGTCCGCAAAACGTTGAAATTGTGGATTACCACTGAGGTGAATCATGTTTAAAAACGGCATGCGTCCCGTACACCCTGGAGAGATTCTCAAGGAAGAGTACTTGGAGCCGTTGGGACTTACGGCTGCAGCCCTCGCGCGGGCGCTGCATGTCTCCGCGCCCACGGTGAATGACATTGTGCTGATGCGCCGTAGCATCAGTGCTGATGTGGCGCTTCGCTTGGCCGCTGCGTTGGAAACATCCGCGCAGTTTTGGCTTAACCTGCAGACCGCTTATGATTTGCGTACGGTGGAAATTGCCAAGGGCGCTCAGATATCCAAGGAAGTGGAGAAAGTTGCGCATTGCGCCTGATGTTCCACTACTTCTTCAAACCCGGCGAGAGTGCCGGGTTTTTATTGGCGGTTGAAAAGGGGTGATGCTGAAAGGCCATCACTACCCAAAAAACCGACTAAGCTACTCAGTAATAGGCAAGTCAGTATTCGCCAGGGAGGCAGACCCCGACCATAAGGACCGCACACCGACGATCCGAGGTGTCCCATGGGAGAGTCAGTCACTTTTACCGATGCCGAACGTGCCGTGGTGCTGTTGATCGATGCCCACCCGGACGTCCTCAATAGCCTCACCCAACTGTTGCGGCTGGAACCCTTCGACCTGCACAGCGCCACCTGCGCTGCCGATGCCCTGGCCGTTCTCGCCAGCCAACCCGTCGACCTGGTGATGAGCGCCGCGCGCCTGCCGGACATGGACGGCGCCTCGCTGCTGGCGCATATCCACCAACACTACCCTCACACCGTACGCATTCTGCTGACCGGCGAAACCGACCTGACCCTGATCGTCAAAGCCATCAACGAAGGCGAGATCTACCGCTATCTGAGCAAACCCTGGAAGGACGAAGAATTGCTGCTGGCCTTGCGCCAATCCCTGGCCCATCAGCATTCCGAGCGCGAACGCCTGCGCCTTGAACAACTGATCCAGCAGCAGAACGATGAACTCAAGCAGCTCAACGCCAGCCTGGAAAAACGCGTGGCCTCGCGCACCAGCGAGTTGCAGCAGACCGCCGACATGCTCGACCTGGCCTACGAAGAACTCAAGCACAGCTACGCCACCGGCACTGAAGTGTTCTCGCTGTTGGCCAACCTGCGCCTGCCTCGTGCCAAACAGACCAACCGGCAGATTATCGAGTTGGTGCGCACCTGGTGTGTGACTCATGGCGTGGACGAGGCGAGCAACCGCGACCTGACCATGGCCGCCGCGCTCTACAACATCGGCAAGCTGAGCTGGAGCGACAGCATGATGGCCTCGCCCTCGGACCTGCTGCACAGCAGCGACCGCGAACGCTATCGCGCCTACGCCACCCAGAGCGAATCACTGCTGATGACCCTGGAACCGATGAAAGACGCCGCACGCCTGATCCGCCATCACCAAGAACGTTGGGATGGCAGCGGCTTCCCCGATCACCTCAAAGGCGAAGCGATTCCCGCCGGTTCGCGCCTGTTGAAACTGGCGGTGGATTTCATCGAGTTGCAAAAGGGCTTGATCCTGGAGCGGCAGATGAACAGCGACGAAGCGCTGCTGTACATCCGCAAGTACGCGGGCCGGCTGTATGACCCGGTGATGGTCGAAGACTTTGTGCTGGTCTGCGCGACCTATCTCAATGACGTAACCTTGGGCGACCCCAACGTCAAAGTCCTCGGTACCCGCGAGCTTGCGGAGGGCATGGTGCTGGCGCGCAACCTCAATGCCGACAATGGCATGTTGCTGCTCAATGCCGGCAAAGCCTTGAATTTGCCGTTGGTGGATAAGTTGATCGCGTTCGAAACGATGGAAGGAGCCAGGTACAGCGTATTTATCAAGATGAATGATGGAGTGTCGCTATTGAAATAGCATAGCGACGACATCTTGGGGGGGGCGGGGCTTCTATATTCCCCAGGCTTTCAGCTTGTTGCCGTGATAGTCGATGATGCCTCTGATGACATAGACGTCTTTTTCGCCAGACTTCCCGGTTTTCTCAAGTGCCACCCGCCATCGACCACGTCCCGTTCCGCTATCCAGTTGCGGTAGATCAACATAGGTGTAATTGCCGATTTTTTTTCGGCTGACGCGGCCTGCTTGAATATCCTGAATGATTTCTTCAACTTTGTTTTTTGCACTGATCGGCATCAGCGCCAGTTGAGCATCTGCCAGTTCATCTAATGTCACGATGTTGATCGCGGTGTCGCTGGACGCAGAGGTTTCTGGAGGGGGCGGTGTTCCAGGCTTGCGGGGTGGTTTTTCAACTTTGTGCGTGGGCACGCGTGACGGTGAAAACTCCAGCGGCGTTGAAAACTGCGGGATGTTTTTTTCAAACGTCACGATGCTGATACTGTCGACGACGTTCAGGCCCGCATTCGCTTCAGTCGCATCACCGTAAGACAAGACAATATAGGGAATACCGGATTTCTTGAATTCATCGGAAAAAGAAACGACGCCCAGGGTGTTGAGAAGCTCTGCTCGCTTTTCGATCCTGAATTGTTCCAATGCTTTTTTTATCTCTGGGGCAGACAGTAGGCGCTTCAATGCATCCTCGGGTTTTATGTTGTTATCGGATGCTATTTTTCCGAGAATTTTCCGTCGCCCTTTTTCGTCGAGGAACGCATTGAGCGTATTGTTTTTCCAAGTGGACAGCTGGAATTTCTGGTCGAATTTATTAAGGTTGTTCAGCTGTTTTTGGGTGAAGGCATAGCCTACAAATTGCGCCCCGGTGTCGTGATCGATAGCGCTGATCGATGCCCGGATGTGTTTTGAGAAGTCGTCATTTTTCCCAATCAACCGCTTTATTCTCAGGAAGAGTTTTTCCATCTCCGTGGGAGAGAGCGTCAGATAGTTGGAGAGGAGTTCGGTAGTCTTGTTCAAGTGCAGGTAGATGTTCGCGTCGAACCTAAGCTCCAACAGCGTGTTGCGTAATACTGGCGTATGGGGCACGTCGTAGTCACCCGAAACGATACGGCGAAAAGTGACCTCGTCGACCCTTAGCCGTTCGAGTGCTTGATCACGTAGCTTTTGTTTCTGCGGACCACTGAGCGTCTTGATGGCTTCTGCGTATTGTTGATATTCCGTAGAGGATGTATAGACGCCGAGTGCCCGGGTCAGATCGTCATCCAGTTGCTGTTCAGCGGTGAGTGGCCGCAGCGCGCTCAACACCGGTCCTCCTCCTCTTGTCGTGCGTTCAAAGCGAGGCTTCCAACTTTTGGCGTCGCCTGGTACTACCATAAAGTCCGTTTTAAGGCCGAGCGGGTCTTTGACATAGCGCGCGCCATCCTCGACATAGGATGGGTAGAGGTAATAGCGACCGTCATCCGCTCGCATGGCAATGAATTGGTTGTTGCGACTGTCGATAAAACTGGGCGCGCCCAGACTGCGTGACAACCTGTAATGATGCGTTTGTGCAAACGCCTCCACGTCAAACAGCGCGTCGATGCTAGTCGGTAACCGGTACTCTGCGACATTGACCCAGGCGGGGTCCAACGGTCGGATGGAGGTCTTTGCAACCTTGATACGGGTGATGCGCGCACCAGCGCGTTTACCCAGCAGCCCTGGGATACGGCGCCCCAATGTTTGCGCCCTGCCCGCACCTGCGACGACAGTGCGATGCAGTAGCGTGTGCACGGTCTTGACCATCAACAGATCGACCAGAAAGTCGGCAATTTCAACCCCGTACACAAAGGCATTCACCCCTGACTCCCATGCAATGTCCGCGTTGCTGCGCGAGCGGTAATCGGCATGCGCCAGCTGAAAGCCAAGTTGCGCTGAATACAGATAGTCCTGAAGATCGCCGGTGACGAGGCTCAAGGTATAGCGATTGGCACTGCGTGATTCGCTGAAGATTCGTGCAAGCTCTTCAGCATCTTGCGTGGCCATCCGCAGGGTGAAATAGGTGCGCCATTGCGGCTTTGCCTTGAGTGCATCCAACTCTCCGAGGCCAGTCACGAGTTCCCGGAAGGAGGCGTTATCCGGCGCATCCGGGGTGTAGAGGACACAGACTCCGCCCGGCTTTGTGTTTTTTCGCTGGATGATCAGCACGCCGTTGATGACCTGCCCCCCGCGCCCCCCCTCCAGCTCACTGCCCATCACCAATAGATGGGCCTCGATATCGAACGAGCCAACCTGAGGCCGGGTTTTCGGATCGGGAAAGTGGGTGATTGCACGTATCCAGTCAAACCCACTGCCGGGCGTCTTGAATGTGAAAAGGTCAGAAACTGCAGGGTTCAAACGGCTCTCAAGGGCCTCTTTGCGCATTTTTTCCGCACTCGCTCGCTGCCAGGCCGTGGCGAAGGCGCGACCTTCGCCGCGTTGAGAGAAAGCTGATCTGAGGTACTCGTCATATTTTTTGCCAATATCGGCCTCATGGGCCAGCGCCCGTAAATCCGTATCGCTGAGTCTGCCGATTTTTTTCCCTGTGCTGTCGAATAGGTTGGCTGTGGCGGTGATCATTCTATGTACTTCATGTATCGACCACGGATCGACGTTACGCCGTGCGTAACTTGCCAATGTACGCAGATCCACCACAACCTTGGTTTTCCATTTACCCTTTGTCAGTGTCCGCCGGCTCAGAAAGAGCGGGATGTCGATGCTCGGGTCTTCGCTGATATACACCGTGTCGGCATTTTCATCACGATAACCCGTCACCTCGACGTCCATAGAAGAGGTAACGCGCAGTCTTACCAGGCTGTCGTAGGGGGACAGTTCAACATTGGCATATTCGGGTTTTTGTCGTTTCAGTACCCTGCTGACTTCGTCCTCTGAAAAAGAGGTCAATGGCAAAATCTCCTCAAGCAGCGGCATGAGCGTGTCATAGCTTGCAACCATTGCTGCTTCATGTTGCCGATACTGGGACTGATCCTGCGAGCTGGCAGCCTTCAACCAATCCGGTTCGTGCGGCTTGACCAACAGCAGGTTGCGGGCTGCAAGGGCTGTGGATGCATCCAATCGCGGTGCCAGGTGTGCGGCGTAGTCAAGTTCGCCGGCCAACGGTAACGTCGGCTTGCGCAGGAGTGCCCGGGTATTGAAGTATTGTCGCACTCGCAACGAGCGAACGCTGTCGGCAATGACATCGGCTTCAATCACCGGCGGATCGGCTGCCAGCCTGGGTACACCGCTCAATGTTTCGAGCGCTGCTACCGGCAGGGAAGCGGCAAGCAGCGTGCGTGCCGATTCGTTCTCACGAAGCCGGGTCTCCACACACTCATTCAACTGTCTCAGATTGTCATATTCTTCAAACCCTGCGCCTGGCGTGTAAAGCAAAACGCTGCCCGTTGTCGGCGTTGCCACGGTGCTGCTCAGGATGAACGCACTGGCGAATTCACTGCCGTCCGCCAGCGTCAGACGGAACACGCCAGGCCTTAGTTCGGGGACGAAAGCCAATTCCCGTGCTTCTGCGCTCGGGTATTTCAATACAGTGTCTGCCAGCGTTCGCCCTTCGGCTGACAGCGTGCCGTCCACTGTGCGTAATGCCAATTGATGGGCCAGCACTTGCCGTTGTATTGCAATCAGGCGCTCCTCGGTGTCGGGTTGAGCGTCTTTTTTAGCCCTCCAGAACTCGTTGAGTTTTACCGTAAAGGCAATTTCCAATGCGCTGGCCAGTGTCGTTATAGGCATACCCGCAGACAGGCGTTTGCCTGCTTCCAGTGTCTGGGCCTCCCGATAGAAGGCGCCAGTCTCTTCGATGAGGTACGTATTGGCGTCCGGCGTGCGCAAATGGATAAGCAGCGATCCCAGCGGTTCGCTGCTCAGCAGTTGTGATTGCCCCTGCTCGGCTTCACGGTAACGCGTATAAAAAATTCGATTCGGATTGATCGGCCGGTTCAGCTCGGGAAACATAGCGGCCAGTTGAATCTGGTACACCGTCTCCAGGCTTGGTTGCTGCAGCAGCAGTTCGTCGGTTTGGGCATTGAGGCGGCCCAGTTCGCGAATAAGGTGCGCCTGTTGTTCGTTAGGGTTCTGGTTAGCTGGCGGCTCGACAGGCAAGGTCACTGGCCGTAAAGGATCATGTGCCAGGCGGCGGGCTTGGAGCTGCTTCGGATCGTCATTCGGCGATGTTTGAGTGGGCATGAGCATGTAGTACTCGTATAAGAGGCGTTGTGTGCTGCTACACAGCAAGCCCGGATGAGGGGGAACTCCAAGTCTAGGGTTGGCTGCGAGACACTTTGCGGTGCATGTGTGTGTGGGTTGAAAGCGTTCAAACGGCGCGCTGGAGGGCTACCCGTTCAGTTGATTGCGGCTGATGTGCATGGGATCCTTGGTGACTTTTTCCAGGCGTAGATGTCATGTCCACCACAATCCGTATTGCCGCTGCCCTTTTGATCGGTAGCGATGGCCAGACTTTGCTGGTGCGCAAGCGCGGCACCCAGGCCTTCATGCAACCCGGCGGCAAGATCGACGCTGGCGAGCAGCCTGCCGAGGCCTTGGCCCGTGAGCTGCACGAAGAGCTGAACCTGCTTATCGAGCCAAGCGCTGCGGTCTATCTTGGGAAGTTTTCCGCACCTGCGGTCAACGAGCCGGGTTTCACCGTGGAAGCCGAGCTGTTCCAGGTGCAGATCGATGTGGCGGTCACGCCAGCTGCCGAGATTGAAGAAGTGCGCTGGATCGACCCGGCCGGTGACGGCGGCCTGCAATTGGCCCCGTTGACGCGGGACCTGATCCTGCCGTTTTACCGTGCCTCGCTGACGGCATGATCATTCGCCCGCTGGTGGTCAGCGATGCCGAGGCGTATCGGGCGTTGATGTTGGAAGCCTATGGCGTCTATCCCCAGGCGTTCACCTCCAGCGTGGCGGAGCGCGCAGCCATGCCGCTGAGTTGGTGGGAAAAACGCTTGAGCAGTCCGTTGGATTGCTTGCTCGGTGCGTTTGCCGAGGATGAGCTGGCCGGCATTGTCGGCCTGGCGTTTGAGCCGCGAGAGAAAGCGCGGCACAAGGTGACTCTGTTCGGCATGTACGTGAATGCAGGCCACCAACAACAAGGCTTGGGCCGGCAACTGGTGGAAGCGGCACTGGATGAAGCGCGCAAACAGCCGCGGCTCAAAGTGATCCAACTGACGGTCACCGCCGGCAATGACGCCGCCTTCGCCCTGTACCAACGCTGCGGCTTCATCCAATACGGCCTGGAGCCGCTGGCGGTGCGGGTCGGTGTGGATTATTTCGACAAGATCCACATGTGGCGCGAGCTGACGCGCTAGCGCACTGCGCTGACCCCATCCAGGGTGGAAAACGACGTGTCCTTGGCCGTCAGCAGGAAGTCGCGCATGTAGGGCGCATCCAGCATGTCCGCACGAATCCCGGCATACAGCGTGGCAAACAAACCTTTTTCACCCAGGCGCTTGGCCTTCACGTAGCCACGCGAGCTGTACTCATGCAGCGCCCAATGGGGCATGCCGCACACGCCACGGCCGCTGGCCACCAGCTGCATCATCATCACCGACAGCTCGGACGTACGCACCTGCGCCGGTTCCACATCGGCGGGTTCGAGGAAGCGGGTGAAGATATCCAGGCGGTCGCGTTCCACCGGGTAGGTGATCAGGGTTTCGGTCAACAGGTCTTCGGGCACGATGTACGCCTTGGTTGCCAGCGCATGCTGGTTGGCGACGGCGAGCATGGCTTCGTAGGTGAACAGCGGCACGTAGGTGATGCCTGGCAGTTCCAGCGGGTCGGAGGTCACCACCAGGTCCAGGTCGCCACGGGCCAGCGCCGGCAGCGGCGCGAAAGCGAAACCGGAGGCCAGGTCCAGCTCAACCTCCGGCCATGCATCGCGGAATTGGTCGATGGTCGGCATCAGCCACTGGAAGCAGCTGTGGCATTCGATTGCCATGTGCAGGCGTCCGGCGGTGCCGCCTGCCAGTCGCGCTATGTCACGCTCGGCGCCGCGCAGCAGCGGCAGGGTGGCGTCGGCCAGTTGCAGCAGGCGCAGGCCGGCGCTGGTGAAGCGCAGCGGCTTGGTTTTGCGCACGAACAGCGGCATGCCCAGGCGCTCTTCCAACTCTTTGAACTGGTGGGACAGCGCCGACTGCGTCAGGTGCAGGCGTTCGGCGGCTTCCACCAGGCTGTCGGCCTCGCGTAACGCGTGCAGGGTCTTGAGGTGACGGATCTCGAGCACGGGCTCTCCATGAATATAATTTGTGACGAATTCGAATGGCGTGAGTTTGTCTCATGTTGGCCTGCCTGTCGATAAGCAGGTCGACAATGACCGCTGGGCACTCTTCATCAAACTGTCACGCAACTGTGGCAGCGCGCTTGAACAAACTTCATCAGACTCGCGCTCTACTGGGGTTCTGCGTTTCGGTGTTTTTCATGCGCGTGTTGCTTTTACTGGCCGCTCTATTGTTCGGCCTGCCGTCTTTTGCGGCTTCTCGATGTGACGTCAATGTCCCGACCCAAACGGTCGACCTGGCTCAGGTGAGCATCGCCTACCAGAGCATCGGCCGTGCGTCCGACCCGGCGTTGCTGCTGGTGATGGGCCTGGGCGGGCAGTTGATCCACTGGCCGGATGAAGTGGTGGTCGCCCTGTGCCAACAGGGTTTTCGGGTGATCCGCTACGACAACCGTGATGTCGGCCTGTCCACCTGGCGCCAGGCACCGGCCAACGCCAACCTGACCTTTGAAGTGCTGCGCTACAAGCTCGGCCTGCCGGTGGCGGCGCCTTACACGCTGACCGACATGGCTGATGACGCCATCGGCTTGATGGACGCGTTGCAGATCCAGCAATTCCACGTGCTCGGCGCGAGCATGGGCGGCATGATCGCCCAGCACCTGGCGGCCATGGCGCCGCAGCGGGTCGAGAGCCTCACGCTGATCATGACCAGCTCCGGTGCCGAAGGCTTGCCGGCGCCGAATGCGGCGTTGGTGCAACTGCTGTCACGGCGCAGCGCGCCGAGCCGTGAAGTGGCGCTGGAGCAGCAGGCCGATCTACTGGCGGCCCTGGGCAGCCCGAACGTGACGGATGATCGCCAGGCGCTGTTGCACCAAGCGGCGCTGTCCTACGACCGCGCCTTCAACCCGGACGGCGTGAAGCGCCAGATCATGGCGATCCTTGCCGAACCCAGCCGCGTACCGTTGCTCAACCAACTGCGCGTACCGACCCTGGTGGTGCACGGCACCGCCGACCCGCTGTTGCCGGTGATGCATGGCGTGCACCTGGCGGCGCATATCCAGGGCAGCCAGTTGAAGCTGATTCCCGGCATGGCCCATCGTTTCCAGGAAGCGTTCAAGGCGCCGCTGCTGACGGCGGTGTTGCCGTACCTGCAAGCCCATCGCCAAGACGCGGCGCATTGGGCGCAGATTGACCTGGGCGAGCCTTCGAAGGTCTTGTGACATTGGTGTATCGTGCAACCTTTGTGGCCCATTTGCGCCTGCGAGGTTGCCTGTCATGAGTACTCCCCTGAAAATCGATTTCGTCAGCGACGTGTCCTGCCCATGGTGCATCATCGGCCTGCGTGGACTGACCGAGGCCCTCGACCAACTGGGCGCCGACGTCCAGGCCGAGATCCATTTCCAGCCGTTCGAGTTGAACCCGAACATGCCTGCCATCGGTCAGAACATCGTCGAGCACATCACCGAAAAATACGGCTCCACCGCCGAGCAATCCCAGGCCAACCGCGAGCGTATCCGCGACCTGGGCGCCGGCTTGGGCTTCGCGTTCCGCACTGACGGCCAAAGCCGCATCTACAACACCTTCGACGCGCATCGCCTGTTGCATTGGGCCGGGCTGGAAGGCTTGCAGTACAACCTCAAGGAAGCGCTGTTCAAGGCGTATTTCACGGATGGCCAGGACCCGTCCGATCACGCCACCCTGGCGATCATCGCCGAAAGCGTCGGCCTGGATATCCAGCGTGCGGCCGAGATTCTCGCCTGCGATGAATACGCCGCTGAAGTGCGCGAGCAAGAGCAACTGTGGATCTCCCGTGGCGTGACCTCGGTGCCGACCATCGTCTTCAACGACCAGTACGCCGTCAGCGGCGGCCAGCCGGCGGAAGCCTTTGTGGGGGCGATCCGCCAGATCATCAACGAAGCGAAAAACTAAAGCCGATCACGGTTCAAAATGTGGGAGCGGGCTTGCTCGCGAATGCAGTGTGTCAGCCAAGTATTCAATGACTGACACACCGCATTCGCGAGCAAGCCCGCTCCCACATTGGTCAGTCACCGTCTTCAAGAGTTGTGCTGGCCCGCCCCTTGCATTGACCCCCTAAAGCCTTAGGGGACACTGCCTTGAATATTCTTGACCTCGACCACAGCCTCACCGGCCAGGCACCGATTGCCCGGCGTCTGGCCAGCGGCCGTGCCACGCGTATCGACCTGCTGGACCTGGGCCCCAAGCTGCGCCTGTGGTCCACTGAAAAAACCTGGAAGCGTTTCGCCGAGCGCCTCGCCCAACGGCCCCGGCCCACCGATGCGCGCCCGGAAATCCTGTTTGTCGGTTCCGGTGACTATCACCACCTCACCCCGGCCTTCCTCGCCGACCTGAAAGAACCCATCAGCCTGATCCACTTCGACAACCACCCCGACTGGGTGCGCTTTGCGCCCAAGCGTCATTGCGGATCGTGGGTCAATCGCGCGCTGAAGATGCCGGCGATCAAACGTATCGTCACCCTCGGCCCTTGCAGCGATGACCTGCACAACCCGCAACTGCGCGGTGGCAACCTTGGGGCGCTCAAGCGCGGGCACTTGCAGCTGTTTCCCTGGCAGCATCCACCGTCGAAAGTCTGGGGCCGGGTAGGGGACGGCGCCGGTCACCAGCAGCAGGAAGATCACCTGTACTGGCGCAACCTGGCCGAGCTGGATTGGGCGCAATTCCTCGATCAGATGATCACCAGCCTGCCCACTGAAGCGATCTGGATCACCATCGACAAAGACGTGCTCGCCAGCGAAGATGCGGCCACCAACTGGGACCAGGGCGGCATGCGCCTGACCCATCTGCTGCAAGCCCTGCGGGCCTTGGCTGCGCGCAAACGCATCATCGGCATCGACGTGTGCGGCGAGTTCGCCACGCCCGCCTTCAGCAATGCGTTCAAGCGTTGGGAAGCCAAGTCAGACCAGCCACCGCCCGAGCGCTGGAGCGCGGAAGATCTGCAGCGTAATGCGGCCACCAATGAAGCCCTGATCGACCTGTTTGAGGAGCTGTTCCCGTGACGTTGACCGTGGTGTTGCTGGTGGCGTTTTCCATCGTGCTCGATGTGATCGGCCAGCTGTGTTTCAAGATCGGCCTGGACCGGTTGCCCGAGTTGGACGGCGGTTTTCGCCTGAATGCGTTCTGGGGCCAGGTGTTCAATGCACCGTTGCTGTGGGCCGGGATCGGTGCCTATGCCGTCGAGTTCTTCGTATGGCTTGAAGCGTTGTCCCGTGCGCCGTTGAGCCTGTTGTTCCCGGCTGCGGCGCTGGCCTATTGCGGCGTGGTGCTGGCGGGCAAGGTGGTGCTGGGCGAAACCGTCAGCCGCCGCCGTTGGCTTGGCACGCTGGTGATCACCTTGGGTGTGATGTTGGTGGCGATTGCAGGGAGTCAGGCATGAGTACGCAAACCATGAATAACGGATGGCTGCATGGGCGCCTCGGCACGGTGGTGCTGTGGGCCTTGTTGATCTGTACCGAAAGCGCTGGTCAGCTGTTTACCAAAGTGGCTGGCGATCAACTGGGGCAGATGGATTTGAGCTGGCAATGGCTGGCGGACGTGGCGCGCAACCCTGGGATTCTGGCGGCGATCGCCAGCTACATCGGCGCGTTTTTCGTGTGGATGCTGATCCTGCGGCGCAGCAGCCTGTCCCTGGCGTTTCCGCTGAGTTCACTGGTGTTTGTGGTGGTGTTGCTGGGGTCGTGGCTGGGGCTGGGGGAACATATCAGCCCGCTGCACTGGGTAGGGGTGGCGGTGATTATCGCCGGCATCGCCCTGCTGGCCGAAGGCGAAGAAAACTGATCACTTTGGTCTGGTTTGATTTGATTGTTGTGGTGAGCGGGCTTGCCTCGCGCGAGGCAAGCTCGCTCACCACAAAATCCCGGTTTTCAGCCCTAGTTGTTGCGGTGCGCTACCAGAAAGCCCAACCCGTGTGACACGGGAAGCTGCTTGACCCCCGCCTCACGCTGCTGCTCGGCAATCTCCCGATGAAACGCCTTCACTTGGGTCCAGTGCATCTTCGGCCGGTAGTGGTGCTCGGCGTGGTAGCCATTGTTCATCCAGATCAGGTTGTAGAGCACGCTGTAGGAACTCACGCCCCAGGCAATCGGCAGGTCCGGGTTGCCGCCGAAGTGTTCGTAGTAGCCATTGAGCGATGACAGGCACTGGCCCAGGTACCAGAACGGCAACAGCCACAACACCGCCTGCCAGTTGTAGAACGCCAGGGCGATATAGAACGCTACCGTCACGCCGATCTCAACCTTGACCCAGCGCGCATCTGCCGGGCGCTTGCGCTTCATCTCGTGGTAGAACGGCTTGGGATCGTCGCGGAAAAAACTCAGGAAAGTGTAAGCCCACGGATTTTCCGGCTGGCCATTGTGGCCGCGCTGGTAGATCGACAGCGGGTCGATGGTTTTACCGTCCGGGCCCGGCAGGTCGGCGTTGCCACGGTGATGGCTGTTGTGGATATCGCGGTAGAGCGTCTGGGAAAAGCCGATGGTCACCGACAGCAGCAGATCGAACGCCCGGTTCATCGCACGATGGGTGAAGTAGGCGTTGTGGATCTGGTTGTGGGAGATGCTGTTGATGCTCCACGACAG
Organism: Pseudomonas sp. P7759; assembly: GCF_013386445.1. Classification (NCBI taxonomy): domain Bacteria; kingdom Pseudomonadati; phylum Pseudomonadota; class Gammaproteobacteria; order Pseudomonadales; family Pseudomonadaceae; genus Pseudomonas; species Pseudomonas sp. P7759. Next base: position 199,986 of record NZ_JACART010000026.1, on the reverse strand, counting down.
ACTCACCGAGTAGACCAGCGCCAGGGGCACCAGCGCCCACCAGCTCAGGCTGTGGAACGCGGTGACCAGCCAGATGACAAAAGCGAAATGCGCCAGGCCCAGGGCGATGGGCACCAGGTCCCAGAGCGAGTGGTGCAGCAGGCGGTAAGCGGGGCGAGCCATGAAGAGTGTCCTGGAAAAATGGATTCCAGGACCTCATTGCAAACCCCAGACCAACCTAATCGAACTTGTAGCTGATGGCCGTCTGCACCTGGCCCTGGTTCACGTCGCCGGTCTGCCGCACGATGCTGCTGTCGGCCGCCGAGCCGACCAGGTGAACCCAGCTGGCGCTGGTCAGCAGCGACCATTTTTCGGCCAGGGGAAACTCGAAACTCTGGGTCAGCGTCAGGTTCTGGAAGCCGCCGCTGGCGTTGTAGGGGCGAAAGCCGGTGGCGGCGGCCTCGTTGTCATCCACGCCGAAAAACGTGTTGGTCTGGCGCGCATCGGCGAAATGCGCGACCAGACCGCTGCTGCCGATAATCCCGCCACCCAGGGGGTAGCCCAGTTCGCCGCCGACTTTGCCCAGGGCACCGCTCTGCGAATGCCCCCCGCCCACGGCTTGCCCCAATTGCGCGTAGACCCGCCAGAAATCAGCCGGGGCGTATTGGATAAAACCACCGACTTCCGCCATGTCCGACACATTGCGCAGGCCCTGGAGATCGCCGTTGGACGTGCGGCCCGACAGGTAATTGATGTAGGGGCCGGCGGTCAAACCGTGGGTGTTGAGTGCGCTCCAGGTCAGGCCGTCATCGGTGCTCAGGCTGACATCGCCCCAGTCCAGGTCGAAGTAGGGAACGGGCCGCGTTTCGTAGCGGCTGCCGGTGGGGTCATGGGGCTGGTAGCTGACGCCTGCGCCGACTTCGCCGGTGATACCGCCGGCCTGAGCCGCGCTAGAAACGCTCCAGAGGCCCAGTAAACCGGCCAGTGCAGCGCAAGTGATCCTCAACATGGTCACTGTTCCTTGATTGATTACGTGCGCATGAACGCGCAAAGCATCCTTTCCACGCAAGCACTCATCTTGTTTGTAGCAAGCTACAAAAATTGTAGCTCCTGCGACACAAATTGCCCGCCATGCCAGGCAAAGCCCCAGCCCCGCTGGCTGTTGGCCAGTTGGCACACTCCCTGCTCTACCCCTTGTTGCAAGCGCATACAGCGCGCTCCTCCAAGGTAAACAACGATGATCCACTGGCATATCGTGTGTGACTTCGACGGGACCATTACCCCCACCGATGTCATCGACAACGTCCTCCAACGCTTCGCCGGCCCCGAGTGGGAAACCATCGAACAGGAATGGCTGGATGGGCATATCGGTTCACGCGAATGCCTGAGCCGCCAACTGGCGCTGATCAAGGCGACCCCCTCCGAACTGCTGGCGTATTTCGACAGCGTCGAGATTGACCCGGACTTCCCGGACTTCGTCGACCACGTCATGGGCCTGGGCGCAACCATCGAAGTGGTCAGCGACGGCATCGAGCAGGGCATCGCACGGATCCTGTCGCGCAACTACGTGACCTTGCTGCCGATCCTCGCCAACCGCCTGCGCCAAGTCGACCAGAACAGCTGGCGCATCGACTTCCCGTATTCCAGCGATGCCTGCCGCGCCGCCTCCGGCAACTGCAAGTGCAAGTCCACGCCGCGCAACAAGCGCGTGCTGGTGATCGGCGACGGCAAGTCGGACATGTGCGTGGCGTCCACCGCCGACTTCGTGTTCGCCAAGGGCAGCCTCGCCAAGTACTGCGAAGCCAACCACATTCCTCACGCACGCTTCGACACCTTTGCCGAACTGCCTGCGCTGCTGGCCCGACTGCCACAAGGCATCGCCGCCAACGCCACCTCCTTTACTGCTGCTGACAATCAGGAACTCTTCCACCATGTCTGATATCCGTATCGCTACCGCCGAAGACCAGATCCTTCTCGATAAAGAAGCCAAATACTGCTCCTACGGCGACACCGTCCACTACATCGAGCCGCCGCGCATTTTCAGCCGTTGCGAAGGCTCCTACGTGTGGGACACCGAAGACCAGGCCTACCTTGACCTGCAGATGTGGTACTCGGCGGTCAACTTCGGCTACGCCAACCCGCGCCTCAACAACGCGCTGAAACAGCAGATCGACACCCTGCCGCAGATCGCCAGCCAGTACCTGCACAAGGGCAAGATCGAGCTGTCGGAAATGATCGCGGTCGACGCCAAGAAGAAATTCGGCCTCGACGGTCGCGTGCACTTCAACGTCGGCGGTTCGCAGTCCATCGAAGACTCCCTGAAGGTGGTGCGTAACGCCACCAACGGCAAGAGCCTGATGTTCGCCTTCGAAGGCGGCTACCACGGGCGTACCCTCGGCGCGTCGTCGATCACCTCCAGTTACCGCTACCGTCGGCGCTACGGCCACTTCGGCGAGCGCGCGCAGTTCATCCCGTTCCCGTATCACTTCCGTGGCCCTAAAGGCATGACCAAGGAAGAGTACGGCAGCCACTGCGTGCAGCAATTCGCCCGCCTGTTCGAGACCGAATACAACGGTGTGTGGGACCCGAAAGTCGGTTCCAGCGAATACGCTGCGTTCTACGTCGAGCCGATCCAGGGCACTGGCGGCTACGTGATCCCGCCGATGAACTTCTACCGTGAGTTGAAGCATGTGCTGGATCAGCACGGCATCCTGATGGTCTCCGACGAGATCCAGATGGGCTTCTACCGCACCGGCAAACTGTGGTCGATCGAGCACTTCGACGTGCAACCGGACGTGATTGTGTTCGGCAAGGCGCTGACCAACGGCCTCAACCCACTGGGCGGCATCTGGGCCCGTGAAGAGTTGATCAACCCGAAGATCTTCCCACCTGGTTCGACCCACTCCACCTTCGCCTCCAACCCATTGGGCACGGCGGTAGGCCTGGAAATGTTCAAGATGACCAACGAAGTCGACTACGGCGCGATGGTCATGGCCAAGGGCAAGTTCTTCCTCGAAGGCCTGCAAGACCTGCAGAAGCGTTTCCCGATCATCGGCGACGTCGACGGCCTGGGCCTGGCCCTGCGCTGCGAAATCTGCGGCCCGGATGGTTTTACGCCGGACAAGGCGACCCTGGACTACATGGTCGAAGAAGGCATGAAGGGCGACATGGTGGTGGACGGTCAGAAACTCGGTTTGATCCTCGACGTGGGCGGTTACTACAAAAACGTGATCACCCTGGCACCGTCCCTGGAAATCAGCTACCCGGAAATCGAACTGGGCCTGAAGCTGCTTGAGCAACTGCTGGTGCGGGCGACCAACCGGTGAACACAGCAGAGATCGACCTCGGTGAAGGTACTGCCGGCTTCGTTCTCGGTGATGGTCCGGTCGGGATCCTGTTGATCCACGGCCTGACCGGCACCCCGACGGAATTGCGCCAGGTCGCCAAGGGCCTGGCCAAGGTGGGCAATTGCACGGTGTACGTGCCCACCCTGGCCGGGCACTGCGGGGACAACAGCGACCTGCAAGCCACCGGCTGGCGCGACTGGTACGAAGGCGTGCGCAAGACGTTCGTCGGTGTGAAACAGCGCCATGAGCAGGTGTTTGTCGGTGGTTTGTCCATGGGCGCGGTGATGTCGATGTACGTGGCCGCCGAGCATCCTGGGCAAGTCGCTGGGCTGCTGATGTATTCCACCACTCTGAAGTACGACGGTTGGAGTATCAACAAGCTGGCGTTCCTCACGCCGTTGCTGATGAAAATCCCCTTCGGCGTGCACATCTGCCGCTTCGAAGAGAAGCCGCCGTACGGCATCAAGAATGAACGCCTGCGCGGCATCGTCGAGCGGCAGATGAAAGAGGGCGAGAGCAGCGAGGCGGGCTTGCTGACCATGGAGGGCATCACCGTGCGCGAGCTGCACCGGATGAACGCCGTGGTCAAGAAGCGCATGCCGCAGGTCAAGGTGCCGGCGTTGGTGTTGCACTCCATCGAGGACGACATCACCAGCCGTTGGAACGCTGACTATGTGGAACGCCACCTCGGTGGCCCGGTGACCAAGATCCTGCTGGACAACTGCTACCACATGATCACCGTCGACTTGCAATATCGCCGGGTGATCGAGTTGAGCGCGGAGTTTGTCGGGCAGCATGCCGAGTCCATTCCGGCCCCCCAAGATTATCGACAGCGGGCTTGAGCCTTAAGGAAACCCTTGTGATTACCGCCCAAGCCTTCCCGACCATCCGGGCCCTCCAGCGCAGTGCCTGGAACGACTGTTTCCCGGGTGCCCTGGAGGACTGGGACTATTACGTCGCCGTGGAAAACGCTGCTATCGATGATTTTCAGTGGCGTTACCTGGCGATTTACGACGATGGAACGCTGGTGGCTGTGGCGGCCGCGTTCATCACCCATTATCGCCTCGACACCACGGTGTCGGGCGCCGGCAAGCGCTTGACCGAGCGTGTGGAGCGACTGTGGCCGGGGCTTTTGCAACTGGGCCTGTATGCCCTCGGTTCCCCGGTGGCGGAGCGCTGCGACGTCGGTTTTGCCAGCAGTGTGGCGGATGCACGCCGCCCGCTGCTGCTCAAGCACCTGCTGGAAGCCGCGCGCCAGGATGCCGATGACTTCGGTATCGGCCTGGTGGCGGTCAAGGACGCACCGAGCAAAGACCCGCACTGGGTCGAGAGTTGCCGCGCGGCAGGCTTCCAGAGCATGCCGAGTTTGCCCACGGGCGTGTTGCCGCTGCCCTACGGCTCGGTGGACGCCTACCTGGGTTCCCTGGGTAAATCCACACGCAAGGACCTGCGCCGCAAACTGCGCGCGCCGGGGCCGCGAGTGGAGTGGCGGCGCAATATCGACGACGTGCTGCCCGAGGTCATGCGCTTGTACGAGGCCACGCTGACGCGTGCCGAGTTGCAGTTCGAGCGGCTGCCCGCCGGCTACTTCACCGGTGTGCTCGAACGCCTTGATGAGCGGGCGGTCTGTGTTCTTTACTGGGTGGACGAGCAATTGGTGGCGTTCAACCTGATCCTGGTGGACGAACACCGGCTGGTGGACAAGTTTTTCGGGCATGACGTGGAATTCACCCGCGACTACAACCTGTACTTCCGTAGCTGGCTGACCAATGTCGACTACTGTATTCAACACAATATTGCCGTGTATGAGTGCGGCCAGGCCGGGTATGCCAGTAAGCTGCGCTTGGGCTGCGAGTTCCAGGGCAACAGCGTGTTTTTCCGCCACCGCAACCGGCTGGTCAACGGCCTGCTCAAGCTTGTGAAACTGTTTATTCGACCGGATCGTTCCGACCCTGCCATGGCTGCTGCGATAAGCGAAACCTGATGATCACCAAGACCCGCCAGAAAGCCCGCCCCTTTGCCATTTCGCGCTGGAGCGTCCAGCGCAAGCTGGTGCTGGCGTTCTGGTTGGTCAGCGTGATCCCCACCATGATCGCCGCCGAACTGGCGGCTACCACGCTGTCGCAGATCTTCGACAGCAACGTGCGCATCTGGCTGCAGGAGTCGACCAAGATCGTCAAGGATGAGATTGGCGACATCCTTCATGACAACGCGCGCATGGCCAAGCTGTTCCTGCGCTACACCAGCCCGCCGTCGAGCCGGCAAGCCGCCAAGCACGACCGCCTGACCGCCGACATTGCCGACGCCACCGACATCGATGTGGTGGCGCTGATCCGTATGAGCGACCACAAGCTGGTGTTCAGCACCGCCTCTGACGACATCGTCAAGCAGATCAGCCTGACCAGCAACGCGGTGTTGCAGACCGTGCAGGTGGCCGGGGTGAGCACGGGCGTTGTGGTGTCGACTTTTGAAACCACCCAGGACGGTGTCGATTACCTGCTGTTGGTCGCCACTTACCTGGACAGCAGTTTTCTCACCAGCGTGGCCGACGTGCATTCCCTCGACCTGCGCCTGTACCTGGCCAACCCCAATGGCTTCTCAGAGATTTTCTCGACCCAACGCTTTGAAGATCACCCGTCGCGCATCCCCAAGAACGTCGAAATCGCCATGCGCAGCACCAAGCAGCCGAGCGAACAGTTCACCAACAACTACAGCGGCTTGTACTGGCCGATCTTCAACGACGCCGGTGAGCTGCAAGGTGTGATCTTCAGTGGCTTGTTGCGCCATACCAGCCTGGTGGGGCTGGTAAACCAGAGCAATCTGTTCGTGCTGATTTTCCTGCTCAGTTCGGCGCTGTCGCTGGCGGCGGGGGTGTTGGTGTCGCGGCGCCTGACCAAGCCGCTGCGGGACTTGTCCCAAGGCGTGAGCGCGGTGATTTCCGGCGACTACGCGCACCGCGTGGTGGTCAGCGGTGGCGACGAACTGGCGCAGTTGAGCAGTACCTTCAACCACATGACCGAGCGGCTGGGCGAGTTGCATCACCTTGAAGCCCAGCTGCGTCGACGTGATCGCCTGCATGCCCTGGGTGAAGTCGCCATGGGCCTGGCCCACGAAATCCGCAACCCGCTGGGCATCATCAAGACGGCGACGCAGCTGCTGCACCGCCGCGCCGACCTGGCGGAAACCGACAAGCGCCATTTGGAATACGTGGTCAGCGAGGTCAGCCGCATCAACGACCTGATCACCGAATTCCTCGACTTTGCCAAGCCCAACCCGCCGTTGCGCGTCTTGTTGCCGGCGCGCCCGCTGGTGGAGGAAATCCTCGGCTTCTGCGCACCGGAACTGGCCACCCATAACATCGACGCGCACATCGACGACCAGGCCCCCGGAGCGACGATCTACGCGGATGCCAAGCAGCTCAAGCAGGCGTGCCTCAACCTGATTCTCAACGCCATCGACGCGATGCCCGAAGGCGGGCGCCTGACCCTGGGCATTCGCGCGGAAGGCGAGAACACGCTGATCAGTATCACCGACACCGGCCAAGGCATTCCGGCGGACATGATCGAGCGCATCTTTACGCCATTTGTCACCACCAAGGCGTCGGGCACCGGTTTGGGCCTGGCCAAAGTCTATTCGATCATGGAAAGTCACGACGGCAGCATCGAATGTGCCAGTGAGAAAGATGCCGGCGCCACCTTCAGCCTGTACATTCCGGCGAGTGGCGAAGACGACGAGGACAGTCATGACGCATAACATTCTGGTAGTCGACGACGAACCCAAACTCTGCGACCTGCTGGCCTCGGCCCTGGGCCAGAACGACGTGCAGGTGTTTGTCGCCGGCAACGGCCTGCACGCGCTCAAGGTGCTGGAGCAGGAAGACATTGACCTGGTGATCAGCGACTGGCGCATGCCCGGCATGGACGGGCCGGCGCTGCTGGCCGAGATCAAGGTGCGCTACCCCCATGTGCCGGTGATCGTGATGACCGCCTACAGCACGGTGAAAAACGCCGTGCAGTCGATGCGCAACGGCGCCTACGACTACATCGCCAAGCCGTTTGATATCGACGAGCTGGACATCACCGTGGCCAAGGCCCTGCAATTTCGCGACATCATGCGCGACAACGCACGCATGCGCGCCGAGCTGGACGAACACGCCCAGTTCGACAGCCTGGTGGGCGACAGCCCGGCGTTTCGCAAAGTGCTGCAAGCGGTGGACTCGGTGCGCGACAGCAGCGCTACCATCCTGCTGACCGGCGAAAGCGGTACCGGCAAGGAAATGGTTGCCCGTGCCATCCACAAGCATGGTAGTCGCGCCGACAAACCCTTCGTGGCGGTCAATTGCGCAGCCATTCCGGAAGGGTTGCTGGAAAGCGAAATGTTTGGCCATCGCAAGGGCGCGTTTACCGGCGCCGTGGCGGACCGGGTAGGGCGCTTCCAACAGGCCGACAAGGGCACGCTGTTTCTCGATGAAGTGGGCGACATGCCCCTGGCGTTGCAGGCCAAGATCCTGCGCGCGTTGCAGGAGCGGGTGATTGAGCCGGTGGGCGATCCCCGCGAACGCAAGGTCGATGTGCGCGTGATCGCCGCGACCAACAAAAACCTGCTGGAAGCGGTGGCCAACAAGGAATTTCGCGAAGACCTGTACTACCGCCTCAACGTGTTCCCGATTCCCCTGCCGTCCTTGCGCGAACGGGTGGAGGACATCGCGCCGCTGGCCCGTCATTTTGCCCAGACCCTCAGCGCCACGGCCGGCAAACGTATCACGGGCTTCAGCCCTGAGGCGTTGCAGGCCATGGCGGCGTATCACTGGCCTGGCAATATCCGAGAACTGCAAAACTGCGTGGAGCGCGCGACCATCGTGGCGGCGTCGCCGGTGATCGAAGATATCGACTTGCCGGGTTACCTGTTTGCTTCCAAGCCAAGCGAGGACGGTGTGACGGCGATCCTCAGCGATGGACCGGGCATTCCCCATGACCTGGATGCGGCGCTGGCGGAGGTGGAGAAGGCCTACATACTCGCGGCGTTGCAGGAGAGCAACGGCGTGCAGGCGGCGGCGGCAGCGAAGATCGGAATTTCGGAGCGCAGCTTCTGGTACCGGCTGAAGAAGTTGGGCATCCAGGTCGACAAGATCGTGCGCTGATCAGGCGTGAACGCGGACCCACACGCTGACCAGCACCGTCGCGGCCATCAACCATGCTACTGCCGCCACGGCGAGTGACGCTTCCAACCGCATCCGATCGACCATCACATACAACGTCGCCAAATACACAAAGTACGGAATGATCGACCACATCCCGAACAGGATCGTGGTCTTCAAGTCGTCCACCGAACGGCCTTTGCCGACGATGTAGTGGGCGATCAAGGCAAAGGTCGGAAACAGCGGCACCAAGCCTGCGATGTAGTAATTCCTGGTCTTGGCCAGCGCGGCCAGAATCAATACCACGGCGGCGCCCAGGGCGGCTTTTAATAGCAGATCCATCAGTGGCTCAACCCGTATTTTTTGACTTTATCGAACAGTGTGGTCTTGGCCATCCCCAGTTCCTGGCTGGCCTGGGTCAGGTTGCCGCCGCTGCGCTGCAAGGCATCGTTGAGCAGGTTGCGTTCGAAGGCTTCCACCGCTTCGGTGAAGGCCAGGCCCTGGCTGCCGCTGCTGGCGCCGCTTTTCTTGAAGGCCGGCAGGCCCAGGGCAAAGCGTTCGGCGACGTTGCGCAGCTCACGCACGTTGCCCGGCCAGTCGTGGCTCATCAGGCTCGACAGGGTCTGGTTGTCCAGCTCCGGCACACTGCGGTCGAAACGCAGCGACGACTGCTGCAGGAAGTGTTCGAACAGTTGCAGGATGTCTTCACGGCGCTCGCGCAACGGTGGCAGTTCCAGGGTCACTACGTTGAGGCGGTAGTACAGGTCGCTGCGGAATTGGTTGGCGCGGCTCAGTTCGTCGAGGTCGGACTTGGTGGCGGCGATCACCCGGCAATCCACCGCCACGCTCTGGTTCGAACCCAGGCGTTCCAGGGTGCGCTCCTGCAACACCCGCAGCAGTTTGATCTGCAGGTTGATCGGCATGCTTTCCACTTCATCGAGGAACAACGTGCCTTCGTGGGCGTGTTCGATCTTGCCGATGCGGCGTTTGCCGGCACCGGTAAAGGCGTTTGCTTCGTGGCCGAAAATTTCGCTTTCGAACAGGTTCTCCGGCAGGCCGCCGCAGTTCAGGGCGACGAACTGGTGGGCGTGGCGCCGGCTGAAATCATGCAGGCAGCGCGCGACCAGTTCCTTGCCGGTGCCGGTCTCGCCTTCGATCAGCACGTTGGCCGAGGTGTCGGCCACATTGGCGATCAGTTCGCGCAGGTTCTGCATGGCCGGCGAGCGGCCGATGATGCGGCCTTCCAGTGAATCGCGCTCGGCCAGTTGGCGGCGCAGCGACCAGACTTCCCGCGCCAGCCCGCGCTGCTCCAGGGCGCGACGGGCCACGTCGACCAGGCGTTCGGGGGAGAAGGGTTTTTCCATGAAGTCATAGGCGCCGTTGCGCATGGCGCCGACGGCCATGGAGATATCGCCATGCCCGGTGATCAGCACCACCGGCAGGCTTTTATCCAAGGCCTTGAGGCGGGTGAGCAGCTCCAGGCCGTCAATGCCTGGCAAGCGGATGTCGCTGATCACGATGCCGGCGAAGTTCTCGCCGATGCGCTTCAACGCTTCTTCAGCGCTGCCCACGCCGACGCTGGGAATGTCTTCCAGGGCCAGCGCCTGCTGGCAGCCGAGCAGCACATGGGGATCGTCTTCGACGATCAGCACGGTGAGCTCGTCTTTGATGGCTTTAGCGTCTGTATTCATGTCGACTCAGCTTTTTGAGCGCCCGCCAACGGCAGGCACAAGACAAAGGCCGTTCCACCACTGGCCGGGTGCTCCACGGCAAGGTTGCCGCCGGTGGCCGCCGCAAGGCTCGCGGACAGCGTCAGGCCCAGGCCCAGGCCTTGCTCGCCGGGCTTGGTGGTGAAGAACGGTTCAAACAAATGCTTGCGCGCCTCGGCGTCGATACCGTGGCCATTATCGCGCACGTGCAGGCGGTATTTGCCCTCGCTGCTGCTGCCTTCCAGCCACAGCTCGGGCGCAGGCTGGGCCTGCATGGCGTCAAGGGCATTGCCGATCAGGTTGACCAGGATCTGCTCCAGGCGCGTCTGGTCGATTTGCAACTGGGCGGGGGAAAAGTCGCGGTGCAGGGTCAGCGGCAGGCTGTCCAGGCGTGCGCCGAGTACTTGGAAAGCCGCGTCGACCGCTTTGGCCAGGCTGGCCTCGCCCTGGTCATCGCCGCGCCGGGCGAAGGAACGCAGGCTGGCGGTGATGCGGCCCATGCGGTCGATCAGTTCGTTGATGGTCTTGAGATTGGCGCTGGCGGTGTCCAGGGCACCGCGCTCCAGGAAGCGCACAGTATTGCCGGACAAGGTGCGCAGCGCCGCCAGTGGCTGGTTCAATTCGTGGGCGATGCTGGTGGACATCTGGCCGATGGCCGCCAGTTTGCCGGCCTGCACCAGCTCATCCTGGGCGCGGCGCAGCGTTTCTTCGGCCTGGCGTCGTTCGCGGATCTGGCCTTTGAGCCGTTCGTTGCTGGCGCGCAGGTCGGCGGTGCGCTCGGCGATCCGCCGTTCCAACTGGCTGTTGGCTTCCTGAAGGGCTTCACGGGCGGCGAGGCGGGTGGCGATGACCTTACGCCGCTCGTTCCAGGCGATCAGCAAAAACGCGACCAGGCCAAACGCAACGGCCACCAGGATGCCCTGGTTGATCGCGGCGCGGCGCAGGTCATTGAGCGGAGTGAGCAGGGTGAAATTCCACGGCGTGTCATTCAAAGGACGCGTTTGCGCGAGGTAGCTGACTTCGTGCGCGTCATTGACCACTTCGCTGTTGGCCGGGAAGGTCAGCTTTTCGGTGCCTTCGTTGATACGCTCGCGGGCCAGGGGTTCCAGCTCGTTTAAGGTCGCCCAGTAATATTGCAGGCTGTGGGCCAGGCGATCCTTGGTGTCATCGCTCAGCGGGCGCACGGCCTTGAGGCGGCGGGCCGGGTCGCTGGAGAGGATGATGATGCCGTTCTCATCGCTCACAAAGGCTTCGAGGCGCGCGCGTTGCCAGCGTTCTTCCAAGGCTTCGAGGCGCACCTTGACCACGGCGACGCCGATGATCTTGCCGTGCTCTTCCAGGCCGTGGGCCAGGTAGTAGCCGGGTTCACCGTTGGTGCTTCCAATGCCGTAGAAACGGCCCGGCTGGCCGCGTACGGCGTTCTGGAAATAGGCGCGGAAGGACAGGTCTTCACCCTGGTAACTGTCGGCATCGCGCCAGTTACTGGTGGCCAGTACGCGGCCGGTGGTGTCCATCACGTAGATGGCCCGACTGCGACTGCGTCGGTTCAGGCCTTCGAGGTAATCGTTGACGGTCTTGCGGGTTTCCTGGTTCGGATCAGCCAGCAGCGTGGAGACGCTGGATTCCAGTTCCAGAAGGCTCGGCAGGTAGGTGTATTTGCTCAGTTCACTTTCGACAGTGCGGGCATGCAGCTCCAGCTGGCGTTCGCCGGTGTCGCTGAGGGTGCGGATGCCGTAGTACTCGCTGACCCAGAAGCCGATATAACCCAGGCCGATCATCAGGGCGATGATCAACGGTGGCAGGAACAGTTGGCGGATCAGGCGTGGTTTCACGGCAAGTGATGGCGGTGCGGCGCGAAATTGGTTGGGGTCGCATTTCATCACAGATGCCTTGGGTCAACCAGTTGTGGTGAAAGGGATTGGGCCCTTCACCACAACTGGGCAGTGCTTAGTGCTGCAGGATTTTCTCAAGGAAGTGCTGCGCGCGTTCGGAGCGAGCGCTGATGTCGCCGAAGAACTCTTCTTTCGGGCAGTCTTCGATGATCTTGCCGGCGTCCATGAAGATCACGCGGTCGGCCACTTTGCGGGCGAAGCCCATTTCGTGGGTCACGCACATCATGGTCATGCCTTCGTGGGCCAGTTGCACCATCACGTCGAGCACTTCGTTGACCATTTCCGGGTCCAGCGCCGAGGTCGGTTCGTCGAACAGCATGACGATCGGGTCCATAGCCAGGGCGCGGGCAATCGCGACACGTTGTTGCTGACCACCGGAGAGTTGGCCAGGGTGCTTGTGGGCGTGTGCCGACAGGCCGACGCGGTCGAGCAGTTGCAAGCCTTTCTTGGTGGCTTCTTCCTTGCTGCGGCCGAGCACCTTGATCTGCGCGATGGTCAGGTTCTCGGTGATGGTCAGGTGCGGGAACAGTTCGAAGTGCTGGAACACCATGCCCACGCGCGAACGCAGCTGCGGCAGGTTGGTCTTCGGGTCGGCAATCGAGGTGCCGTCCACTACAACATCGCCCTTCTGGAACGGTTCCAGCGCGTTGACGCACTTGATCAGGGTGGATTTGCCCGAACCGGACGGCCCGCACACCACGATCACTTCGCCTTTTTTAACCTCGGTGCTGCAATCGGTCAGCACCTGGAAGTCGCCATACCACTTGTTGATGTTCTTGATAGAGATCATACGGCAAACCTTTTTTGCAGACGCTTGACCAGCAGCGAGGCGGAAAAGCTGATGATGAAGTAGACGACACCGGCAAAGATCAGGAACTCGTTGGAGCGGCCGATGATGTCGCCGTTGGAGCGGGCGGAGTTGAGGAAGTCCACCAGGCCCACGGTGTAGACCAGCGAGGTGTCCTGGAACAGGATGATCGACTGTTGCAGCAGCAACGGGGTCATCTTGCGGAACGCCTGGGGCAGGATGATCAGGCGCATGGTCTGGCCATAGGTCATGCCCATCGCCTGTGCCGCCGCCATCTGGCCTTTGGGGATCGACTGCACGCCGGCCCGTACGATTTCGCAGAAGTACGCGGCTTCGAACATCATGAAAGCCACGACGCACGAGGTGAACGCACCGATCGGCGTGTCTTCGCCGGTGATCCAGCGCAACACGAACGGCACCGCCAGGTAGAACCAGGTGATCACCAGCAGCAGCGGGATCGAGCGGAAGTAGTTCACATAAGCGCCGGCAACGCGCGACAGCAGTTTGCTGGACGACAGGCGCATCAGCGCCAGGACCGTACCCAGCGCAATGCCGCCAACCACGCCCATGACCATCAACTGCAAGGTCATGACCATGCCGTTCCACAGGCCTGGAATAGCGGGGATGATGCCGCTGAAATCGAAGTCCATTATTTACCCCCCACGGAGATCAGGCCGGGCACTGCGACTTTCTTCTCGACCAGGCGCATGAGCAGCATCAGGCTCATGTTCAGGGTGAAGTAGATCAGCGTGGCCAGGGTGAAGGCTTCAAACAGATTGGCCGAGAACTCGGCGGTCTGTTTGGTTTGCGCCAGCAGTTCCATCAGGCCGATCAAGGACGCCACGGAGGAGTTCTTGAAGACGTTGAGGAATTCCGAGGTGAGCGGCGGAATGATGATCCGGTAGGCCTGTGGCAGCAGCACGTTCCAGTAGATCTGCGGCAGCTTGAAGCCCATGGCACGCGCGGCGGATTCCTGGCCACGTGGCAGCGCCTGGATGCCGGTACGCACTTGCTCACACACACGGGCGGCGGTGAACAGGCCCAGGCACACGACAACGCTCAGGTAGGCCGAGGTGGTCGGGTTGAGGTCTTGTTTGTACCAGTCCTGCAGGTTCTGCGGCAGCATGTCGGGTACCAGGAAGTACCAGATGAACAGCTGAACCAGCAGCGGCACGTTACGAAACAGTTCCACGTAGCAGGTCGCGATGCCCGATACGATGCGGTTTGGCACGGTGCGCATGACGCCCAGAATGGACCCCAGCAGCAAGGCGATAATCCATGCCACGACAGCGATGGCGATGGTCCAGCCCAAGCCGGCGATGTACCAGTCGAGATAAGTCTCGCTGCCCACGCCAGTGGACTTGAAGAACACGCCCCAGTCCCAGTTGTAATTCATTAGGGTCTCCCCTCGAAATCGATCGATGTACAAGCACCCGCTTGGGGAAGATCCTTTCCCGCCTGACGGTGAACGTCAGGCACACGCGATCGGCTCGAAAACCGCCAGGTCGAGTGTTCCACATTAAAGCCAGCAGGTAGTAACAGACGCCTGAGGGAGGGTTGGCTCCCTCAGGAGATAAGCTTAGTCAGGTATCAGATTTTTACGTCAGGCGCTGGCTTGTCGCTTGGGTTAGCGATCAGCTCCTTAACCTTTTCACTCATCGGGAAGTTCAGGTTCAGGCCTTTTGGTGGAATCGGGCTCTCGAACCACTTGCTGTAGATCTTGTTGATTTCGCCGGATTTGTACAGGGCAACGATGGCGTCATCGACGGCTTTCTTGAAGGCTGGGTCGTCTTTACGCACCATGCACGCGTAGGCTTCAAAGGATTGCGGCGTACCGGTGATGACCCAGTCGTCCGGCTTCTTGGCCTTGGCTTCTTCACCGGCCAGCAGGGCGTCGTCCATCATGAAGGCAACGGCACGGCCGCTTTCCAGCATTTGGAAGGACTCGCCGTGGTCTTTGGCGGAGATGACGTTCATGCCCATTTGCTTGTCGGCGTTCATCGCTTTGATGATGCGCTCGGACGTGGTGCCCGCAGTGGTCACGACGTTCTTGCCTTTCAGGTCAGCGAAGTCAGCGTAGGACGGCTTGCCATCCTTGTCTTTCTTGACCAGCAGACGGGTGCCGATTTCGAAGATGTTGACGGTGAAATCAACTTGCTGGGCGCGTTCGGCATTGTTGGTGGTGGAGCCGCACTCGAGGTCCGCGGTGCCGTTCTGGATCAGCGGAATACGGGTTTGCGACGTGACCAGGTTGTACTTGGCCTTCAGGTCGGGTTTGTTCAGGTCTTTTTTCAGTTGCTCGACGACGGCCAACTGAATGTCGTGGGAGTAGCCCACAGGTTTGCCCGAACCATCCGCGATGTAGGAAAACGGAATGGAGCTGTCGCGGTGAGCGAGAGTGATGGTGCCGGAGTCGTTGATCTTCTTCAGCGTGCCGGTGAGTTCGGCGGCGAAAACTGGAGTGCTGATCAGAGCAGCAGCGATAGCTGCGCCCAGAATATGGGGAACGATGCGCATCAATACTTCCTCGACATTTGTTTTTTTTATGAAGCCGGCTAAACGGCTCTCTTGTACAGCGAATGCCCGTGACGGCTCCTGAGGCGTCCCAAGCAATCGTCCAAGAGTGTAGAGCATGAGTCGTGCCAGGCCCGATATAAAAGGTTAACTCCATGATTTATATGCTAATTAACTTTATATGACGGCGTTTTTTCGGGGTGTGGGTCCGGCAAACCGAATGGACGGCAGTGTGGTGTTCGGAAAACCGAATGCGAAAAAAAGCCCCTGAGCCTTTCGGCGCAGGGGCTTTTGTAGTATCGGTCTGTCAGGCCGCTTCGATCTTGCTGCGGTTCTGCTCAACGGTGGACAGGTAGCGCTGCACGTTGGCCTGTTCTTCCGGGGTGGTGAACAGACCCAGCTTGGTACGGCGCCACAGCACGTCCTGAGGTTGGGTCGCCCATTCCTCGGCACACAGGTAATCAACCTCGCGGGTATACAGGCCACCCCCCAGGTGCTCACCCAGGTCCGCCAGCGACTGCACGCCTTCCAGCAGGCGCCAGGTGCGGCTGCCGTAGGTGGTGGACCAGCGGCGTGCGATCTCGCTCGGCACCCAGTCGAATTTGTTGCGAATGGCCTCGGCCAGGGCTTGCGGCGTGGTCATGTCTTCGCCGCCCGGCAGGCTGGCCTTGGCGGTCCAGCTTGGGCGCATCTGGGTGAAATACGGCGCCAGTTGCGCCATCGCCGACTCGGCGAGCTTGCGATACGTGGTCAGCTTGCCGCCAAACACCGAGAGGATCGGCGCTTCGCCCTTGCCGCCGGACAACGCCAGGGTGTAGTCGCGGGTGATGGCCGACGGGTTGTCCGATTCGTCGTTGCACAGTGGGCGCACGCCGGAGTAGGTGTGGACGATGTCGTCGCGGCTCAGTTGTTTCTTGAAGTGCGCGTTGACCACTTTCAGCATGTAGTCCGTTTCACCTTCGGTGATCGCAACGGCAGCCGGGTCACCGGTATATTCGCGGTCGGTGGTGCCGATGATGGTCAGGTGGTTCAGGTACGGAATGGTGAAGACAATGCGCTGGTCTTCGTTCTGCAGGATGTGCGCGTGGGCGCCTTCATAGAGTTTCGGTACGATCAGGTGGCTGCCCTGGATCAGGCGGATGCCGTAAGGCGAATCCAGCTTCAGGTCGTCCCTGATGAACTTGGCGACCCATGGACCGGCGGCGTTCACCAGTGCGCGGGCACGGATCGAGAACAGGCTGCCATCGGCACGTTCCATGTTCATTTCCCACATGCCGTTGCTGCGATGGGCGCTGATGCAACGGGTCTGGGTGTGGATGTGCGCGCCTTTTTCACGGGCGGCCATAGCGTTCAGCACGACGAGGCGGGCGTCATCGACCCAGCAGTCGGAGTATTCGAAGCCTTTGGTGATTTCGCTTTTCAGCGGGCTGTCTGGGCCGAACTTGAGGCTTTTCGAACCGGCGAGTTTTTCGCGCTTGCCCAGGTTGTCATACAGGAACAGACCGGCACGGATCATCCACGCCGGGCGCAGGTGCGGGCGGTGCGGCAACACGAAGCGCATTTGCTTGACGATATGCGGGGCCTTGGCCAGCAATACTTCACGCTCGGCCAGGGCCTCGCGCACCAGGCGGAATTCGTAATGTTCGAGGTAGCGCAGGCCGCCGTGGATCAGCTTGCTGCTGGCGGACGAGGTGTGGCTGGCCAGGTCGTCCTTTTCGCAAAGGAATACCGATAAACCGCGACCGGCTGCGTCTGCTGCAATGCCGACGCCATTGATCCCGCCACCGATAACGGCAACGTCATAGACTTCGGCAAGCGGTGGAGCAGGCAAGGTGGAAGGGTTCATCGGCTGGCCTCGCGAATTTTCGTCTTGGAATTCGAACATTAATGTTCATTTTCGAAAATGGTAGCTGATAAACACGCGCGCAGCCAGTCGACTTCGATTGAAAAAACTCATCGAAGGGCTGGGAAAGGAAGATTTGTGAACATTATGGTCGGCTTAAAGGCACATCTGTGGCAAGCCCGCTCGCCACAGTGAAAAGTGGAGAGCCTCAGACGACTTCCAGCCGCACCTTATGGTCACTCAACAACTGCACCAACGCCGGCACCGGTTGCTGATCAGTCACCAGGCAGTCCACCAGGCTGATCGGCCCCAGGCGAATCATGGCATTGCGCCCGAATTTGCTGGAGTCCGCTGCCAGGATCACCTGGCGTGCATTGGCGATGATCGCCTGGGAAACCCGTACTTCCTGATAGTCAAAGTCCAACAGGCTACCGTCTTCATCGATACCGCTGATGCCCACAAGGGCAAAGTCGACCTTGAACTGGTTGATGAAGTCGACACTCGCCTGACCCACCACGCCACCGTCACGCCGCACGTTACCGCCGGTCAACAACACGTCGAAGTCGTCCTTGGCACTGAGCATGGTGGCGACGTTGAGGTTGTTAGTGATGACTTTCAGGTGATTGTGGTTGAGCAACGCACGGGCGATTGATTCGGTGGTGGTGCCGATATTGATGAACAGCGAGGCGTGATCGGGGATCTGCGCAGCGATGGCTTCGCCGATACGCTGTTTCTCGTCGCGCATCTGGTCGGCGCGCATGGCGTAGGCGGTGTTTTCGACACTGGAGTCATAGGCCGCGCCGCCGTGGTAGCGGCGCAGCAGGTTGGCGTCCGCCAGCTGGTTGATATCGCGGCGGATGGTTTGCGGGGTGACAACGAACAGCTGCGCCATTTCCTCGATGCTGACGTAGCCGCGTTCGCGGACCAGCTCGAGGATTTGTTGTTGGCGGGGAGGCAGATTCATGGGGCGTCCTTTGGGCTGCCATACAAAAGTGGCCCATGATGACGCAGGAATCCGCTCCCTGCCAGTTACAACCGGACGTTGGCTTATTCAGCGCCTTCGTGGGGCTCCCAGTCGCGCGTGCGGCTGACCGCTTTTTGCCAGCCGGCGTAGAGCTTCTCTTTGGCTGCTTCGTCCAGTTGCGGTTCGAATTCGCGCTCGATCACTGCCTTGCCGCGCAACTCTTCCAGGCTGCCCCAGAAGCCGCACGCCAGGCCGGCCAGGTAGGCGGCGCCCAATGCGGTGGTTTCGCGCATTTGCGGGCGCTCGACCTGGGTGCCAAGGATGTCGGCCTGGAATTGCATCAGGAAGTTGTTGGCCACCGCGCCGCCGTCCACGCGCAGGGCCTTGAGGCGTTCGCCCGAGTCCTGTTGCATGGCGTCGAGTACGTCGCGGGTCTGGTAGGCAATCGACTCCAGGGCGGCACGAATAATGTGGTCCACGCGTACGCCACGGGTCAGGCCGAACAGCGCGCCACGGGCGTAGGGGTCCCAGTACGGAGCGCCCAGGCCGGTGAAGGCCGGCACCAGGTACACGCCGTTGCTGTCTTTGACCTTGCCAGCGAAGTATTCGGTGTCGTGGGCGTCGTTGATGATTTTCAGCTCGTCACGCAGCCATTGCACGGTGGAGCCGCCGTTGAACACCGCACCTTCCAGGGCGTAGGCTACTTCGCCACGTGGGCCGCAAGCGATGGTGGTGAGCATGCCGTGCTTGGATTTCACGGCTTTGTCGCCGGTGTTCATCAGCAGGAAGCAACCGGTGCCGTAGGTGTTCTTGGCTTGGCCGGCTTCGACGCACATCTGGCCGAACAGGGCGGCTTGCTGGTCGCCGGCGATACCGCCGATGGCAATGCCGCTCTTGGTGCGGCCGTAGATTTCGGACGACGACTTAACTTCCGGCAACATCTCGCGCGGAATGTCGAGGATCTCCAGCATCTTCGCATCCCACTCCAGGGTGTGGATGTTGAAGAGCATGGTACGCGAGGCGTTGGTGTAGTCGGTGACGTGGGTCTTGCCACCGGTAAATTTCCAGATCAGCCAGCTGTCGACGGTGCCGAACAGCAGTTCGCCATTGCGCGCACGCTCGCGGCTGCCTTCGACGTTGTCGAGGATCCACTTGAGCTTGGTGCCGGAGAAGTAAGGGTCGGTGACCAGGCCGGTGGTGTCGCTGATGTACTGCTCGTGGCCGTCGCGCTTGAGTTGCTGGCAGATCTCGGTGCTGCGGCGGCACTGCCAGACGATGGCGTTGTAGATCGGGCGGCCAGTGACCTTGTCCCACACCACGGTGGTTTCACGCTGGTTGGTGATACCAATGGCGGCTACCTGGTCATGGTGCAGGCCGGCCTGGGCCAGGGCTTCGACCATCACCGCGCTCTGGGTGGCGAAGATTTCCATCGGGTCATGTTCAACCCAGCCAGCCTGTGGGTAATGCTGTGCGAATTCACGCTGGGCGGTGCAGACGACGTTGGCGTCACGATCGAAGATGATCGCCCGGGAACTGGTGGTGCCTTGGTCAAGGGCAATGATGTAGTTCTTATTCTGAATATCGGTCATGTCGAATGCCTTGGAAAATAAGAAAATCGGTAATCAGCCTGGGCTACAAAAGGGCAGGTGCCCAGGCTGGCGCTATCAGGAAATACGGGTCTTGCCGTTGACAGCCGTGTCAGGTGTTTCTTCATCTATAGCAGGTGCGGCGCTCGGCAGATGGCGGGCAATCAGCCCGCGATAGGCCGCAGCACCGAGGCATGCGCCGACGATCGGCGCGAAAATCGGTACCAGGAAGTAAGGGATATCTCGGCCGCCAGTGAAAGCCATTTCACCCCAGCCCGCGAAAAAGGTCATCAGCTTGGGCCCGAAATCCCGCGCCGGGTTCATCGCAAAGCCGGTCAGCGGGCCCATGGCGCTGCCAATCACCGCGATCAGCAGGCCGATCAGCAGCGGGGCCAGCGGGCCGCGTGGCAAGCCGTTGTTGTCATCGGTGAGGGCCATGATCACGCCCATCAGGATCGCGGTGATGACCATTTCCACCAGGAACGCCTGGGCGGTGCTCAGCAGCGCATGGGGGTAGGTGGAGAACACCGATGCCAATTCCAGGCTGGCCTGGGAACCGCGCACCATGTGGTGGGTTTGTTCGTAATCGAAAAACAGGTTGCTGTAGAGCGTGTACACCAAGGCCGCCGAGCAAAAGGCACCGGCGATCTGGGCGAGGATATAGAAGGGCAGTTTGCGCTTTTCGAAGTCAGCGAAAATACACAGGGCAATACTGACGGCGGGGTTGAGGTGGGCCCCGGAAATCCCGGCGCTCAGGTAGATCGCCATGCTGACGCCGACCCCCCAGATGATACTGATCTCCCACAAGCCAAAGCTGGCACCCGCGACCTTGAGCGCAGCGACGCATCCTGTACCGAAGAAGATCAGAAGCGCAGTCCCCAGGAACTCGGCCATGCATTGGCTCGAAAGTGAAGGCTGTTGAAGAGCAGTTGCCATGGAAAACCTCAGTTGTTGTTCTTGTCTGGCGCACAATCTCAACGGATTGTTGCGCGATTTTCACCGTGGCAAGGATCCCCATCCCGGTCACGGCTTACTGCTTCAATACTGTGGGGCTATTCCTACAGTATTCGGAAACGAAAAAATATAGACAAGAATGACGGCTGTCAAAGGTCGAAAGTGAACAGCTAGTCACTTTCAAACTATTGGTCTGGTGAATGATCACGCTTGTCACATTGTGTGTGCACCTTAAGAGTGGGCGGACTAGAGCGTTTTGTGTGGGCTTGGCCTAGAATTGGCCATCTGTTTGCCACGCCCGGAGACGTCATGACCCCCGCATTGGACCTGTTGAAAAAAGTTCGCGCCGAACATCGTATCCACAGTTATGAACACGACCCCAAGGCGGCGTCCTATGGGCTGGAGGCCGCGGAAAAATTGGGCCTCGACCCGGCACAGGTGTTCAAGACCTTGTTGGCGAGCAGCGAGAAGGGCGAATTGTTGGTGGCGGTGGTGCCGGTCGTCGGAAGTCTGGACCTCAAGGCTCTGGCTCAAGCGGCAGGCGTCAAGAAAGTCGAAATGGCCGACCCGGCGGCCGCGCAGCGTTCAACCGGTTACCTGTTGGGTGGCATCAGCCCGTTGGGGCAAAAGAAACGCCTGCGCACGTTTATCGATGCAACAGCACAACCGTTTGTGACGATTTTTGTGAGTGCGGGCAGGAGGGGCTTGGAGGTTGAACTGCCAGCGGCGGTGCTGGCTGAACATACCCAGGCCAAATTCGCAGAAATTGGCCGGGTATGACCGGGCGTTATACCGGGCTGTAGCGGCGGACGCCGGATTCGGCTTGAGGAATCTGCGCGGCGGTGCTGCCTGAGGCCTGGAACAACACCAGGTGTTCGGCCGCCACACGGATCCCCACATCCGCGCCGACCTGATGGTCGGCATGGCTCGGGAAAATCGACTCCAATTGCGCGCCGGTCGGCAGTTGCAGGCGATATAAGGTCGACGCGCCGAGGAAGGTCTTGCCGACGATCCGCGCTTTCAACGCGCTGTCCGGGGCGTAGACGATGTCATCCGGGCGCAGCAGCACATCCACCGCGCCGCCGGTCGGCCAGGTGTAGGCGCGGTTGCCGCGCAACTCACCCAGTTCGGTGCTGACCGACTCTGGCGAACTCAATTGGCCACGGATGAAGTAACCCTGGCCGATAAAGCTGGCGACATAGGGCGTCTGCGGTTCGTGATAGAGGTTGTAGGGCGTGTCCCACTGCTCCAGACGACCCTCCTTGAAAACCCCGACCTGGTCGCTGACGGCAAAGGCTTCTTCCTGGTCATGGGTCACCAGGATCGCGCTGGTGCCGCGTGCCTTGAGGATGTCGCGCACCTCGTGGCTGAGCTTGCGGCGCAACTCGCCGTCCAGGTTGGAGAAGGGTTCATCCAGCAGCAACAGGGCCGGCTCCGGCGCCAAAGCGCGGGCGAGGGCGACGCGTTGTTGCTGGCCGCCGGAAAGTTCGTGGGGAAAGCGTTTGCCGAGGTTCTTCAGGTTGACCAGCTCCAGCAACTCAGCCACCACACGATCTTTTTGCGGATGCTTGCGAATGCCGAAGGCAATGTTGTCGGCCACGCTGAGGTGCGGAAACAGTGCGTAGTCCTGGAACACCATGCCGATACGACGTTTCTCCGGTGCCAGTGTGAAACCGGCACTGGAGATCACTTCGCCCGCCAGGCTGATCTCGCCATCATGCACCGGCTCAAACCCGGCAATCGCACGCAACGTGGTGGTCTTGCCGCACCCCGAAGAGCCCAGCAGGCAACCGATGTCGCCGGCGTTGAGGTGCAGGTTGAGGTTCTGTACCACCCGTTGATCTTGATAGCCGCATGCCAGATTGCGCAGGTTCAGCAGTAATGGCTGGCTCATGCGTGGTGGTACGACGGCGGAACGAGGAATTCGAGCAGGGCTTTTTGCGCATGCAGGCGGTTTTCAGCCTGGTCCCAGGCGACCGAGCGTGGGTCGTCGAGCAGGTCGGTGCTGATCTCTTCGCCACGGTGGGCCGGCAGGCAATGCATGAACAGCACGTCTGGCGCAGCCAGGTCGAGCAGGGCACGGGTCACCTGGTACGGGGCGAACAGGGCCAGGCGTTTGGCGGTTTCCTCTTCCTGGCCCATGGAGGTCCAGACGTCGGTACTCACCAGGTGTGCGCCGATCACCGCGTCACGCGGGTCGCGCACCAGGGTCACGCGGTCGCCGGCCTGGGCCAGGAAGCGCGCGTCAGGCTCGTAGCCTTCCGGGCAGGCAACGCGCAGTTGGAAGTCGAACTGGATCGCCGCTTCTATATAGCTGTTGCACATGTTGTTGCCGTCGCCGATCCAAGCCACGGTCTTGCCCTGGATCGAGCCGCGGTGTTCAAGGAAGGTCTGCATGTCGGCCAGCAGCTGGCACGGATGCAGGTCGTCGGTCAGGCCGTTGATCACCGGTACGCGGGAGTGGGCGGCAAATTCGGTCACGGTGCTGTGGGCAAAGGTACGGATCATCACGGCGTCGAGCATGCTCGACATCACCTTCGCGCTGTCGGCGATCGGCTCGCCACGGCCCAGTTGGGTGTCGCGCGAGGACAAGAAGATGGCTTGGCCACCCAGTTGGATCATGCCGGCTTCAAATGACACGCGGGTGCGGGTCGAAGACTTCTCGAAGATCATGCCGAGTACGCGGTTTTTCAAAGGCTCGAACAGTACGCCGCGGTTACGCAGGTCTTTAAGCTCAATGCCTCGACGGATCACGCTGACCAGCTCTTCGGGCGTGCAATCCATCAGGGAGAGAAAGTGCCTTGCGCTCATCATTAACTACCTTTTTGCAACAGACCGCAGATACTCAAAGCCTTGTTTATTGTGACAACGGGCGAGACCTGCGGCGAAAGCCGCACGGGGCGACGAAATAGGGGAAGGCGCGATCTTATAATTAAATGTCGCGTCTTACCAATAGGGCTACGGTTTTTAAGGGTGTTCAAGAAGGGCGCCAAGGCGCTTTTGAAGACTATTTCCAGACAGCAGCGAGCCATTTGTACACTGGCGCCGAGGCCTTTTGCAACGTGCGGGGGCGGGCGCAGGCCAGGCTGCGTCGGTTTCAGAGGCGGTACGCCGGGTTTTGAAACATTTGCTCACGCTTGGCCATGGCCTGGCCTGATGCAGGTCGATTCACGGGACGAACGTTGGTGGCGCCCGTCTCGGTCGCGGCCCATAGTGGGATCAAAGCCCCTATAAAAGAGACTGGCCATGACCAAGACTCTCCACCACCGTGCCTGCCATCTGTGTGAAGCCATTTGTGGCCTGACCCTGGAAACCACCCAAGCCGACGATGGCAGCCTGGCGATCACCTCGATCAAGGGCGATGCGCTGGATACGTTCAGCCGTGGGCATATCTGCCCCAAGGCCGTCGCGTTGCAGGATATCCAGAACGATCCCGACCGCTTGCACCAACCCATGTTGCGGGTCGGCAGCGATTGGCAGCCGATTGCGTGGGAAGACGCCTTCGCGCTTGTCGCTGAGCGTCTGTCAGGCATTCAGGCGCGGCACGGGCAGAATGCGGTGGCGGTGTACCAGGGCAACCCCAGCGTGCACAATTATGGGCTGATGACCCACAGCAACTACTTCCTCGGCCAGTTGAAGACGCGCAATCGGTTTTCTGCGACTTCGGTAGACCAGTTGCCCCATCACCTCACCAGCTATCTCATGTACGGCCATGGCCTGTTGTTGCCGATCCCGGACATCGATCACACCGACTTCATGTTGATCCTGGGAGGCAATCCGCTCGCGTCCAATGGCAGCATCATGACCGTGCCCGACGTGGAGAAACGCCTCAAGGCGATCCAGGCGCGGGGCGGTAAAGTGGTGGTGGTCGACCCACGGCGCAGTGAAACGGCAGCAATGGCCGACCAGCATCTGTTCGTGCGCCCCGGTGGGGATGCGGCGTTGTTGTTCGGCGTGCTCAACACCTTGTTCAGCGAGAACCTGACGCGCGACAGCCATCTACCGATTGAAGGCCTTGAGGAGGTGCGTCGTGCCATCGCCGGGTTTACCGCCGAGTCCATGAGCCGCCAATGTGCGGTGCCTGCCGAGCAGATCCGGCAGTTGGCACGGGACTTTGCCGCTGCGGACAAGGCCGTGTGCTACGGGCGCATGGGCGTGTCGACCCAGGCTTTCGGCACGCTCTGTCATTGGCTGGTGCAGTTGATCAACCTGGTGACCGGCAACCTGGACCGTGTTGGCGGTGCACTGTGCACCACGCCGGCGGTGGACCTGGTGGCATCGACCGGTGGCGGGCATTTCAATCGCTGGCAGAGTCGGGTGTCCGGGCGTCCGGAGTACGGTGGTGAGTTGCCTGTGTCGGCGTTGGCTGAGGAAATGCTGACCGAGGGCGAAGGACAAATCCGCGCGTTGGTCACGGTGGCGGGCAATCCGGTGTTGTCGACGCCCAACGGCCGGCAGTTGGAACAGGCCCTCGATGGGCTGGAGTTCATGGTCAGCATCGACCTCTACATCAACGAAACCACGCGCTATGCCGACCTGATCCTGCCGTCTACGTCGGCGCTGGAAAACGATCATTACGACACCACCTTCAATATGTTTGCGGTGCGTAATGTCACCCGCTTCAATCGGGCGATCTTGCCCAAGCCGGAAGGCGCGTTGCATGACTGGGAGATTTTCGTCGGCCTGGCCAAAGCCTTTGCAGCCCAGAACGGTGTCGCGCTCAAGCCGACGATGCCCCCGGCACACATGATTGATTTCGGTCTGCGTGCGGGCGTCTACGGTGATGCATCCAGCCACAAGTTGTCCGTGGCCATGCTGGCGGATCATCCCCACGGCGTCGACCTTGGTCCGCTGCAACCCAACCTTGCAGCGCGTTTGAAAACCGCTGATGGCAAGGTGCAGGCAGCGCCGCCAGTGATCCTCGCCGACCTGGCGCGCTTTGCCGTGCAAC
The DNA here is from genome assembly GCF_013386445.1 of Pseudomonas sp. P7759. Taxonomy (NCBI): domain Bacteria; kingdom Pseudomonadati; phylum Pseudomonadota; class Gammaproteobacteria; order Pseudomonadales; family Pseudomonadaceae; genus Pseudomonas; species Pseudomonas sp. P7759. The sequence goes on along the minus strand of NZ_JACART010000026.1, from coordinate 174,302 downwards.
CGGCGCCAGTGGCCGACGAACTGCTGCTGATCGGCCGCCGCCACGTGCGCAGCAATAATTCCTGGATGCATAACTATCACCGGCTGGTGAAGGGCAAGCCGCGCCATCAATTGCTGATGCATCCGGATGATCTGGCCAGTCGGCAATTGAGCGATGGCCAGCGGGTCAGGGTCAGTTCGCGCATCGGCATGATCGAAGTGGAAGTCGTGGCCAGCCTGGACATGATGCCCGGCGTGGTCAGCCTGCCCCACGGTTGGGGCCACGGGCGTCCTGGGGTACAGATGACGATCGCCAGTGGGCAGCCAGGGGCGAGCGCCAACGATTTGACCGACGAACGGCAACTGGACGAGCTATCGGGCAATGCGGCCTTGAACGGGGTCCCTGTGCAGGTAGCAGCCGCTTGAGCACTGCGCCGGAATTTTGCGTTACAATGCGCCACCGTGCCGACCTGTGAGTCGCAAAGTTCCAGCCGAGGTGTTCCATGGATATCATCGAAACGATCAAAGAGCAGATTGCCAATAACACCATTCTGCTTTACATGAAGGGCGCGCCAAACGCTCCTCAGTGCGGTTTCTCCGCGAAGGCGTCCCAGGCCATCATGGCGTGCGGCGAGAAATTCGCTTACGTGGATATCCTGCAAAACCCTGAAATCCGCGCCAACCTGCCGAAATACGCCAACTGGCCGACTTTCCCACAACTGTGGGTGGCCGGTGAGCTGGTCGGCGGTAGCGACATCATCGTTGAGATGGCGGCTGATGGTTCGCTGCAAACGCTGGTCAAAGAAGCAGCAGCCAACGCGGCGGCCAAGACCGACGCTTGATGCGCTTGCAATAAAAAGCCCCGCTTCTCGTGAGAGAGCGGGGCTTTTTTGTACCTGCTTTGCTGGGGGGGCTTATTCTTCGCCCATCTGCGATTGCAGGTAGTTTTCCAGGCTGACTTTGTCGATCAGGCCCAGTTGGGTTTCCAGCCAGTCGATGTGTTCTTCCTGGTCTTCCAGGATGTCTTCCAGCAGCTCACGGCTGCCGAAGTCGCCCTTGGTTTCGCAATGAGCGATGGCGGCCTTGAGGTCGCTGTGGCTCTTGTGTTCGAACTTCAGGTCGCTGCTGATCATTTCCTGGGTGTGCTCGCCGATGTTCAGCTTGCCCAGGTCCTGCACGTTCGGCAGGCCTTCCAGGAACAGGATGCGTTTGATCAGCTTGTCCGCATCTTTCATGGCCTTGATGGATTCTTTGTATTCACGCTTGCCCAGCTTTTCCAGGCCCCAATCGTCATACATGCGCGCATGCAGAAAGTACTGATTGATCGCGACCAGTTCATTGGCAAGGATTTTGTTGAGTTGCTGGATGACTGAGATGTCGCCTTTCATGACTGGGGTCCTGCCCTGTAATAGCTGTGTATAAGGCGGAGTTTGAGCGGCGAAATCCCTAGTGTCAAACCTAAGTTATTGAATAATAAATGAAAATTAATCGGAATAAGAATGTTTGTGTTCCGCGTCTTAGCGCTAACTTATTGAATTACGGGCATAAAAAAACCGGACACTAAGTCCGGTTCTTTAAAACACGCCAATCAGGCGTGTGTAAATTCTGCTGAATAGGGGAGCGCGGCCTGGGCTGTCTGCAGCTGCGTCAGGGTTTCCCGAACCACTTGCTTGGCGAGGCAAGCACATTTACCGCACTGGCTGGCAACGCCGGTGGTTTCACGCACTTCCTTGTAGCTGCAGCAACCTTCATAGATTGCTTCGCGGATTTGTCCGTCGGTGACGCCAGTACAGAGGCACACATACATAAGGGAGAACCGTCGCGGGTTTAAGGCTTAAGTGCGATGGATCTTAATGTTAACGAGAATGATTGTCAAAGTAGATTCGTAGGGTATTTGCTGGCACCGCGCCCGCACTGACGAACGGTTTTTTCAGTGTATGATGGTCGGTCTTCACGAAGCGTGACTGCGTCACAGGGCTGTCGCTTGAATGCGGCAGACTCGGGCCGGTCCTTTTACTTCAATCGTCACCCCTACATCAGGAGATACCCAATGAGCGTACTCGTCGGCAAACAAGCCCCGGATTTCGACGTCCCAGCCGTCCTCGGCAATGGCGAAATCGTAGACAGCTTCAAACTGTCTGAAGCCATCAAAGGCAAATACGGCCTGGTGTTCTTCTACCCGCTGGACTTCACCTTCGTCTGCCCTTCGGAGCTGATCGCTCTGGACCACCGCATGGACGATTTCAAGGCGCGCAACGTTGAAGTGGTAGCTGTTTCCATCGACTCCCATTTCACCCACAACGCCTGGCGCAACACTGCCATCAATGATGGCGGCATCGGCAAAGTCAAATACACCATGGCTGCCGACATGAAGCACGACATCGCCAAGGCCTACGACGTTGAGTCCGAAGGCGGCGTGGCGTTCCGTGGCGCGTTCCTGATCGACGACAAGGGCGTTGTCCGCTCCCAGATCATCAACGACCTGCCACTGGGTCGTAACATGGAAGAGCTGATCCGCCTGGTCGACGCCCTGCAATTCCACGAAGAGCACGGCGAAGTCTGCCCAGCCAACTGGAAAAAAGGCGACAAAGGCATGAACGCTTCGCCAGAAGGCGTTGCGGCTTACCTGACCGAGAACGCTGGCAAGCTGTAAGCCAGGTTTGAGGTACAAAAAAACCGGCCTGAGAAGGCCGGTTTTTTTATGCGCGGGATATGACCTCAATCATTGAAGTCTTCCCAGCCGCCCATGTCTTTCCATCGGTTGACGATGCCGCAGAACAGCTCGGCAGTCTTCTCGGTGTCGTAGCGAGCCGAGTGAGCCTCACGGCCGTCAAAATCGATACCGGCGGCCTGGCAGGCTTTCGCCAACACGGTCTGGCCATACGCCAGGCCTGCGAGGGTGGCCGTGTCGAAGCTGGAGAAAGGGTGGAACGGGTTGCGCTTCATGTCCAACCGCGCCACGGCGGCGTTGAGAAAGCCCAGGTCGAAGCTGCTGTTGTGGCCGACCAGGATCGCGCGTTTGCAGCCATTGGCCTTCAACGCCTTGCGCACACCACGGAAGATATCGGTCAATGCCGCTTCTTCACTGACCGCCATGCGCAGTGGGTGATCGAGCTTGATGCCGGTAAATTCCAAGGCCGCCGCTTCGATGTTGGCGCCTTCAAACGGCTCGACGCGGAAGAAGTGGGTGTGTTCCGGGAACACAAAACCCTGCTCATCCATGCCAATCGTCGTTGCGGCGATTTCCAGCAACGCGTCGGTGGCGCAATTGAAACCGCCGGTTTCTACGTCGATGACAACCGGCAGATAGCCGCGGAACCGCTCGGCCATCGGGTGACGGGAGCCGCCACCACTGTGCTCGTGTTCGTCGTCGTAATGGTCTTCACTCACTTGCTTTCCTCCAGCAGGCGCCAGCGCAGTGTTTCACCGGCGCGCAGCGGGATAACAGTCAGCTCGCCAAACGGCAGGCTGGCAGGGGCGGTCCAGTCTTCACGGACCAGGGTGATGCGGTCGGTATTCGCCGGCAGGCCGTAGAACCGCGGGCCGTTGAGGCTGGCAAAACCTTCAAGCTTGTCCAGGGCGTTGCGCTGTTCGAACGCTTCGGCGTACAGCTCAATCGCCGCATAGGCGGTGTAGCAACCGGCACAGCCGCACGCCGCTTCTTTGGCATGCTGGGCGTGGGGCGCCGAGTCGGTGCCGAGGAAGAACTTCGGATTGCCGCTGGTCGCCGCATCCAGCAAGGCCACCTGGTGGGTGTTGCGCTTGAGGATCGGCAGGCAATAGAAGTGTGGCCGAATCCCGCCCACCAGCATGTGGTTGCGGTTGTACAGCAAGTGATGCGCGGTGATCGTCGCGCCAACGTTGGCCGAGGCCTCGCTGACGAACTGCACGGCATCGGCGGTGGTGATGTGCTCGAATACCACCTTGAGGGTCGGGAACAGCTCGACCACGCGGCGCATATGCTCGTCGATGAAGATTTTCTCGCGATCGAACACGTCCACGTCGCCACGGGTGACTTCGCCGTGGATCAACAGTGGCATGCCGACTTCGGCCATGGCTTCGATGGCCGGCAGGATCTTGTCGATACTGGTCACGCCGGAATCGGAGTTGGTGGTCGCGCCAGCCGGGTACAGCTTGGCAGCGTGCACGAAACCGCTGGCCTTGGCCTCACGAATCTCTTCGGGCTGGGTGCGGTCGGTGAGGTAGAGCACCATCAACGGTTCGAAGCGGCTGCCGGCCGGTCGTGCAGCGAGGATACGCTGGCGATAGGCATCGGCTTGCTCGGCATTACGCACCGGAGGTACCAGGTTAGGCATGATGATGGCGCGGCCAAACGTGCGCGCGACATCGGCCACGGTGTGGGGTAACGCAGCACCATCGCGAAGATGAATATGCCAGTCGTCGGGACGCAGCAGGGTCAGGCGGTCGGACATTGGGGATTCCAGGCGGGTCAATCTGGTGGGAATGCTACCGGAAAAGACTCTATCAGGCACTCGCTATCAAGTTTTGCAGGATGCAACCGATAGCCTTGGGTATGCCTTATCGATGTATGACGCTTTGAAGTGTTGTAGAAACCAGTGGAGCCTCCCGTGCGCCAGCAATATCTAGCCCTGCTCAGTGTGTTCGCCAGCCTGCCTGCGATGGCCCTCACGTTCCAGACACGTCTGGAGAATATTGAGTGGAAGGTGGAAGGCGACCAATTCGAGTGCCGCCTGACCCAGCCGATCACCGATTTCGGTTCGGGTGAGTTCGTGCGTCGGGCCGGCGAGCAGGCGACGTTTCGTCTGAAGGCCTACAACGGCTCGCTGGGCGCCGGTTCGGCCACCTTGCTGGCCGCCGCTGCACCGTGGCAGCCGGGGCGAGGGGATATCAACCTCGGCGCCGTGCGTGCCGGCAGTGGCGATGTGTTGTTCAACAGCTCCCAGGGCCAGGCCGGGCGTCTGTTCAATGGCTTGCTGGAAGGGCGTAGCCCCACCGTGCGGCACTATGGGCGCGAAGGCGGCTATTCGGAGATCCGGCTGCTGCCGGTTAAATTCAACAAGGCCTACAACGATTACCAGCTGTGCACCGCCAAGCTGTTGCCGATGAATTATGACCAGGTCAAACAGACTGAAGTTGGCTTCCCCGGCGGCGGAATCGAGCTGGACGCGGCCGCCAAGAAGAAACTCGACGTGATTCTCGCGTTCATGAAAGCCGACCCCACCGTCAACCATATCGAGTTGAATGGCCATTCGGACAACAGCGGCAACCGCCTGACCAATCGCGACGTCTCGCGTCGTCGCGGCTTGGCGGTCATGGACTACTTCAAAGCCAACGGGATCCCGGAATCGCAGATCACACTGCGTTTCCACGGCGAAAGCTACCCACTGGCGCCCAACACCAATGCGGCCAACCGGGCGCGCAACCGTCGCGTGAATATCCAGCTCGAACGCGTCGCAGCCCCCGAGAAACCGGCGCCTCAGGCCACTGGCCCAAGCAACGCCGCGCACACGTCCTGAGGTGCGACCATCGGTCGCCCGTTCGACATAATCTGTCGCTTTATCTTCATTTGCTGTCGCGCCCCTGTAAATTCGCGGTTTTGGTCGGTAGAATCGACGCCTTTCCGTACAACCCCGTGGAGTGATGGCATGGCCGACGTAAACAAGGTCGTTCTCGCGTATTCCGGCGGCCTGGACACTTCGGTGATCCTCAAGTGGCTGCAGGATACTTATAACTGTGAAGTGGTGACCTTCACCGCTGACCTGGGTCAGGGCGAAGAGGTCGAACCTGCACGCGCCAAGGCGCAAGCCATGGGCGTGAAAGAGATCTACATTGACGACCTGCGCGAAGAGTTCGTCCGCGATTTCGTTTTCCCGATGTTTCGCGCCAACACCGTCTACGAAGGCGAGTACCTGCTGGGTACCTCCATCGCACGTCCGCTGATCGCCAAGCGCCTGATCGAAATCGCCAACGAAACCGGCGCCGACGCCATTTCCCATGGCGCCACCGGCAAAGGCAACGACCAGGTGCGTTTCGAACTGGGTGCCTACGCCCTCAAGCCAGGCGTGAAAGTGATTGCCCCTTGGCGTGAATGGGACCTGCTGTCCCGTGAAAAGCTGATGGATTACGCTGAAAAGCACGCAATCCCGATCGAGCGCCACGGCAAGAAAAAGTCCCCGTATTCGATGGACGCCAACTTGCTGCACATCTCCTATGAAGGCGGCGTGCTGGAAGATACCTGGACCGAGCACGAAGAAGACATGTGGAAGTGGACCGTCTCCCCGGAGAACGCTCCCGACAAGCCGCAATACCTGGAACTGACCTACCGCAACGGCGACATCGTCGCGCTGGACGGCGTCGAGATGACCCCGGCCACCGTGCTGGCGACCCTGAACCGTATCGGTGGCGAACACGGGATCGGCCGTCTCGACATCGTCGAGAACCGTTACGTGGGCATGAAGTCCCGTGGCTGCTACGAAACCCCTGGTGGCACCATCATGCTGCGCGCCCACCGCGCGATCGAATCGATCACCCTGGACCGCGAAGTGGCTCACCTCAAAGACGAGCTGATGCCCAAGTACGCCAGCCTGATCTACACCGGCTACTGGTGGAGCCCTGAGCGTCTGATGCTGCAGCAGATGATCGACGCTTCCCAGGCCCACGTGAACGGCGTTGTGCGCCTGAAGCTGTACAAGGGCGACGTGATCGTGACCGGTCGCAAGTCCGATGAGTCGCTGTTCGACGCCAACATCGCCACCTTCGAAGAAGACGGCGGTGCGTACAACCAGGCAGACGCGGCAGGCTTTATCAAGTTGAACGCATTGCGCATGCGCATTGCCGCCAACAAAGGTCGCTCGCTGTTCTAAGTCTCAGCCTGTTGTGAAGAATGGCCCCTTGTTCAAGGGGCCATTTTTTTTGTCCTGTGATTGTGTAGAGACTTTAGATGTTTATAACGATTAAACGGCTGTGGATGTTTTTCCTCAAAATCTTTATCAGAAATGGGGTTTGAATGAATTGTTGTTGAAAGTTTGTAGGGGGAATGAATTTTTTACATCTATGTAGGAACTGGTCTTACAGATAATTCACTCATGTAAGTGCGGAGAAGATACGAATCACCGAATCGTCTGTAGGAATTAAGGATGTAAGTGAATATGTTAAATGGAACTAAAGCAGACGGATCGTTCTGGCCGTTTTCCCCAGCGGCAGGCGAGAGGCAAGGGGCATTTCCTGAGAGTCATGTGCGGCACGTTTACCCAAACCCCTATAAGCCACGGATATTTCACTCAAAGTATGTAAGTCCCAGGAAAGGTCTGAAAGCATCCACAAAATCAGATCCCTCCGAGAGGGCGTTTTTTTGTAGGGCAATTCCTTTATCGCTGTGGGGTGGGTCTCTGCTTGCTGTTGCTTGGGGGGTAACGCTATGCCAACTAGGAAACGACTAGGCTATTGTGCTTGCTCTAAATAATTCGAACAGCGAAATTGGACTTTCTTATGAATAAAGTGCTGATCGTGGATGATCATCCCGTCATTCGTCTTGCTGTGCGTATGCTAATGGAACGTCATGGTTATGAGGTCGTTGCCGAGACCGATAACGGTGTCGATGCATTGCAACTTGCACGGGAGCATATGCCGGACATTGTGATACTGGATATCGGGATACCCAAACTTGATGGCCTTGAAGTTATTTGCCGGTTGTCTTCTACCAAGCAACCTGCGCCCTTTAAGGTGCTGGTGCTGACGTCCCAGGCCCCGGGTCATTTTTCCATGCGTTGCATGCAAGCGGGGGCTGCCGGCTACGTGTGCAAGCAACAGGACCTCACCGAGCTGTTGAGTGCTATCAAGGCGGTCTTGTCCGGCTACAGCTATTTCCCCAACCAGGCGCTCAACTCGGTACGCTCCACCATGGGCAATGCCAGCGAAGCCGATATGGTCGAGCGCCTGTCCGGGCGGGAAATGATGGTATTGCAGCAGTTGGCACGGGGCAGGACCAACAAGGAGATCGCCGACGGCATGTTCCTCAGTAACAAGACCGTCAGCACCTATAAGACGCGTTTGCTGCTCAAGCTCAATGCGCGTTCGCTGGTGGACCTGATCGAACTGGCCCAGCGTAACGGCTTGGTTTAGAGGAGGGCATAGCACAGCGTATTGCCTGGGTCACCGGCAGAAAAAAGCCTCCCTGAAGGAGGCTTCCGGCTGTCGATCGCTCGATCAGAGATCGAAGTCGTAATCGGCCAGCTGTTTTTGCAAGCGTCGTTCTTCCAGTAGATTGTCGATAGTGCGGCGTTTGCTCAAATTGGTCTTGGCGACCTCTGCCACAGGTGTCTGCGCGCCCTCGTCATCCGACTCAACGAGGTCGTCTTCCACTTCCAGTTGCTCTTTGCCAGTGCTCATAAGGTTCACTCCGGGCTAAGACTGCCGTTGGCGCTCCTTATAACGATAATCCATGATCCGGTAAAAAAGATTTTTTCAATCGACTGATCGAGAAAACCAATGATCCCTTAATCGTCGGAGGTCTTGTCCTTGTATTCGCACAGGTCTTCGATGCGACAGCTGCCGCAGCGCGGCTTGCGGGCCTGGCAAACGTAGCGGCCATGAAGGATGAGCCAGTGGTGCGAATCCAGCAGATACGGCTTGGGCACGAACTTCATCAGTTGCTTTTCCACTTCCACCACGTTCTTGCCACGGGCGATGCCGGTTCGATTGCTGACCCGGAAGATGTGGGTGTCCACGGCCATGGTCAGTTGCCGGAACGCGGTGTTGAGTACCACGTTGGCGGTTTTGCGGCCAACGCCTGGCAAGGCCTCCAGGGCTTCGCGGGTCTGCGGCACTTCACTGCCGTGCAGTTCCACCAGCAGGCGGCAGGTTTCGATGACGTTCTTGGCCTTGCTGTTGTACAGGCCGATGGTCTTGATGTATTCCGACAACCCCTCCACACCCAGGGCATAGATCGCCTCTGGCGTATTCGCCACGGGGTACAGCTTGGCCGTGGCCTTGTTCACGCCGACGTCCGTGGATTGGGCCGACAGGATCACCGCAATCAGCAACTCGAACGGCGTGGTGTAGGCCAGTTCGGTCTTGGGTTCTGGATTGTCTTCGTGGAGCCTGCGGAAAATTTCCAGGCGTTTTGCGGCGTTCATGGGGTGGGGTTTTCCTGGCAGTCGATCGGCGGGATTGTAGCAATACAGGCTTTGCGGGTCAGGCGTTGCCGTGGGCATCGACTTGGCGCTGCGCCTCGTCGAGGTTGTGCTGCGCCTCGGCCAGTTGCTGCGGGTTGGCGTTCAAGTCCTGGGCTTTCTTCAATTCTGCGCGGCGCATCGCCAGCTGGATTTTGGCGCGTTTCAGGTCGGCAGTATTCAAGGCCATAGGGACTGCCTTTGGTGTGGTGTCCCGTTCCAGGGCAGCCAGCGCTTGTTCTGCCGCTTCGAACTGCTGCTGCAAGACGATCAACTGCGATTGTTGTTCAAAGGTTGGCGGGTGACCGAAGGCCTTCAAGGATTTATGCAGTTGGGCTCGGCTCATGGCGACCGTGATTTTGGCTTTCTTGATCGCGCCATCCTGTGCTGCATCGGCTTGCACGGGTAAAACCGGCACTGAGCGTTTGGCCCGAGCCTGGCGTTCGGCGACTTTTTGCGCTTCCTCTCGTTGCAGCCGCGCGTTGCGTTGCTCATAACGCCGCCTTGCCCGGTCGCGCTTGAGGTGGCGTTCATGGCGTTGCTGATCATTGGTGGCCAGGCCACCCACAATCGGCAATTCCGTGGCTGTCGGGCGCATTTCTATGCAATCAACGGGGCAGGGCGCGACGCAGAGGTCGCAACCGGTGCACTCATCGACAATGACCGTGTGCATCAGCTTGGCTGCGCCGACAATGGCGTCCACCGGGCAGGCCTGGATGCACTTGGTGCAACCGATGCACTCGGCTTCGCGGATATAGGCAATCTGGGCCGGGGCTTCCCCTCGGCTGATATCCAGTTCCAGCGCCGGCACGCGCAACAATTGCGCAAGGCCAGCAATGGTTTCTTGTCCACCAGGCGGGCACTTGTTGATCGCTTCGCCCTGAGCAATACCCTCGGCGTAAGGCTTGCAACCAGGGTGCCCGCATTTGCCGCATTGGGTCTGCGGCAGCAGCGCGTCGATACGTTGAATGAGGTTCATGGGGTGATCATGGGGATGCCGGTTAACAAACAGAAGCTGATTATCCGGCAAGCGAAAAGAGGGGACTAGCTGAAAAGCCCTGCCGCCGAAACGACAGGGCTGTCTTACAGGCTTACTTGATACGTTGGCCCGGCTTGGCACCGCTGTCAGGGCTGAGCAGGTAGATCTCTTCCCCGCCAGGGCCGGCTGCCATCACCATGCCCTCGGAGATGCCGAACTTCATTTTCCGAGGCTTGAGGTTGGCGATCATCATGGTCAGGCGACCATCAAGCTTGGACGGGTCCGGATAAGCGCTCTTGATGCCGGAGAACACGTTGCGTTGCTCGCCGCCGAGGTCCAGGGTCAGGCGCAGCAGCTTGTCGGCACCCTCCACGGCTTCGGCCTTGACGATCAGCGCGACACGCAGGTCCACAGCGGCGAAAGCATCAAAGTCGATTTCCGCAGAGATCGGATCTTTGGCCAACTCACCGTTGCCCGCGGGCGCAGCCGAACCGGTATCGGTCTGGCTGGCAACCAGGTCTTCTTTCGAAGCGTCGGTCATGGCCTGAACTTTCACCGGGTCGATACGGGTCATCAGCGGCTTGAACTCGTTCAACTGATGGTTGCTGAGCAAGGTGGTGTGATCGTTCCAGGTCAGCGGCGCCACATTGAGGAACGCCTCGGCGTCGGCGGCCAGCAGAGGCAGCACCGGCTTGAGGAAGATCACCAGTTGGCGGAACAGGTTGACGCCCGTGGCGCAGATCGCCTGCACTTCCGCCTGCTTGCCTTCCTGTTTGTTCAGCGACCACGGTGCCTTGTCGGCGATCCAGGCGTTGGCACGGTCGGCCAGGCCCATGATCTCGCGCATGGCGCGGGCAAAATCGCGCGCTTCGTAGGCATCGGCGATGCTGGGCGCAGCGGCCAGGAACGCTTCAGTCAGATCCGGCGCAGCGTTCTCGGCCACCAGCAGGCCCGCATTGCCCTTTTGGATAAACCCGGCACAACGGCTGGCAATGTTGACAACCTTGCCGACCAGGTCCGAGTTGACCTTCTGTACGAAGTCTTCCAGGTTCAGGTCCAGGTCATCGACGCCACGGCCCAGCTTGGAGGCGTAGTAGTAGCGCAGGTATTCCGGCGACAAGTGATCCAGGTAGGTGCGTGCCTTGATGAAGGTGCCACGGGACTTGGACATCTTCTGGCCATTGACCGTCAGGTAGCCGTGCACGGCAATGGCGGTGGGCTTGCGGTAGCCCGACCCCTCAAGCATGGCCGGCCAGAACAGCGCGTGGAAGTTGACGATGTCCTTGCCGATGAAGTGGTACAGCTCGGCGGTGGAGTCCTTGTTCCAGAACGTGTCGAAGTCCAGCTCCGGCGTGCGGTCGCACAGGTTCTTGAAGCTGGCCATGTAGCCGATTGGAGCATCCAGCCACACGTAGAAATATTTGCCCGGCTCGCCTGGGATCTCGAAGCCGAAGTACGGCGCATCGCGGGAGATGTCCCACTGCTGCAGGCCGCTGTCGAGCCATTCGGAGAGTTTGTTGGCCACGGCGTCCTGCAGGGTGCCGCTGCGGGTCCAGGTTTGCAGCATCTGCTGGAAATCCGGGAGCTTGAAGAAGAAGTGCTGGGAATCCTTGAGCACCGGGGTGGCGCCAGAGATTGCCGACTTAGGGTTCTTCAGCTCGGTGGGTGCATAGGTCGCACCGCATTTTTCGCAGTTGTCGCCGTACTGGTCTTCGGTGCCGCATTTCGGGCAGGTGCCCTTGATGAAGCGGTCGGCCAGGAACATTTTCTTTTCCGGGTCGAAATACTGGGTCACCGAACGCTGGTCGATATGCCCGGCTTCTTTCAAGCGCAGGTAGATCTGGCTCGACAGCTCACGGTTTTCTTCGGAGTGGGTCGAGTGGAAGTTATCGAAGTCCACCAGGAACTCGGCAAAGTCGGCGCTGTGTTCAGCCTGCACGTTGGCGATCAGTTGTTCCGGGGTGATCCCTTCCTTTTCGGCGCGCAACATGATGGCCGAACCATGGGCGTCGTCCGCGCAGACATAAATGCATTGGTTGCCGCGATGCTTCTGGAAGCGCACCCACATATCGGTCTGGATGTACTCAAGCATATGGCCAAGATGGATGGAACCATTGGCATAGGGCAGGGCGCTGGTGACGAGGATCTTGCGTGGCTCGGACATGGGGCTCGGCTACTTGATGAAACGGAGGTCGGCCACTATAAAGCGCCGGGAAATATATTTCACCCCGTGGCGCTGTTTCAGAATCTTCCGAACCTGCGAAAGCATGCCGTTACGCCGCTGGAACGGTTAGGATAGCCGCCTGTTTCAGTCAGTCTTTTTTCGGGAGTAGCCCATGAGCGCCGTCAATCGCGCAGCGGTGGAAGCCGTGCTTCGCCAGTACACCGACCCCTATTTGAACCAGGACCCGGTCAGTGCCGGCTGTGTACGTTCCATCGACGTCCAGGGCGACCAGGTGTCGGTCCAGTTGGAACTCGGCTACGCCGCCGGCCTGTTCAAAAGCGGTTGGGCGCAGATGCTGCAAATGGCCATCGAGGGCCTCGACGGGGTGCGTTCGGCCAAGGTCGACATCCAGTGTGTGATCGCCGCGCACAAGGCCCAGGCGCAGATCCCGGGCCTGTCCAACGTCAAGAACGTGGTGGCCGTGGCCTCCGGCAAGGGCGGCGTGGGCAAATCCACCACGGCGGCCAACCTGGCCTTGGCCCTGGCCCGCGAAGGTGCGCGCGTGGGCATCCTTGATGCGGACATCTACGGCCCGAGCCAAGGCGTGATGTTCGGCATCGCCGAGGGCACACGGCCGAAGGTCAAGGACCAGAAGTGGTTCGTGCCAATTGAGTCCTTGGGCGTGGAAGTGATGTCCATGGCCTTCCTTACCGATGACAACACACCGATGGTCTGGCGCGGGCCAATGGTCTCCGGCGCCTTGCTGCAACTGGTCACCCAGACCGCCTGGGGCGATTTGGACTACCTGGTGATCGACATGCCACCAGGCACGGGCGATATCCAGCTGACCCTGGCGCAGAAAGTCCCGGTGGCTGGCTCGGTGATCGTCACCACGCCCCAGGACCTGGCGCTGCTCGACGCGAGAAAAGGCGTGGAAATGTTCCGCAAGGTCAATATCCCGGTGCTGGGCGTGGTGGAGAACATGGCGGTGCACATCTGCTCCAATTGCGGCCACGCGGAGCACCTGTTCGGCGAAGGCGGTGGCGAGAAACTGGCCACCCAATATGGGGTGGAACTGCTGGCCTCATTACCACTGTCGATGGTTATTCGTGAACAGGCTGACGGCGGCAAGCCGACGGTCGCGGCGGACCCTGATGGCCAGATCGCCATGGTCTATCAGGAGCTTGCCCGCCATGTCGGTGCACGTATTGTGCTGCAGGAAGCCGCTGCGCCAGCGATGCCGACCATCACCGTCAGCGACGACTGAGGGCATTGAAGGGAAAAAGCCTCGACAGTGTCGGGGCTTTTTCATCTCTGGGCAGTGGTCAAAGCGGGTTTATTTCTCATTTACGCAATTGGTCGTGTAAGCATTCGCTTACTTTTTCGTAAGCGTTTGGGTTTTTTACCCGCCAAGTCCATCCCGGTTGGTCGAAAGAGTTTTCCATCTTATTGAAAAATAACAATTAATTATTGTCTGTTGAGCATCACAGCCTGTCAGCCGCAGAAACGGATCCCGTTGAACTTCCTTTGGAACTCTCTAACATCAGCCCTGTGTCCACGGATTGACACAACCATCAAGGAACGATGGTTAAGGGAATATCGCAGGATGCGATTCATCAGGATGATGAAAAGGAATACAGGGACTAGGGAAAAAATGTGGGCGGGTCATACCGCCCCTTTTTTTTGCCTGTAGGAAAGTGACACCCACCTTCCAGAAACGCAAAAAGGCCCGCAAGGGGCCTTTTTGGACGCGACGCTATCAGCGTTCGAGGTCAGCAATTTTACCCGTCTTGCCATCCCATTCCGCAGCATCCGGCATCGGATCTTTGCGCTCAGTGATATTCGGCCAGATTTCAGCCAGCTCGACGTTCAGCTGAATGAACTGCTCCATACCTGCCGGGACTTCATCCTCGGAGAAAATAGCGACGGCCGGGCATTCAGGTTCACACAGGGCGCAATCAATGCACTCGTCCGGGTGGATGACCAGGAAGTTCGGGCCTTCGTAGAAGCAGTCCACCGGACATACTTCCACGCAGTCGGTGTACTTGCACTTGATGCAGTTGTCGGTGACGACGAAGGTCATTTCTAATTTTCTCCTCAGGCGGCGGCAGCGAAACCCTTTGTGGCAGGGCTCGCGAGGTTCGGGAGCGATAGTCTGCAGGCCAGGCTAATAGCCTGCAGCATCCCAAACCGCGCGAGAGTCTACCAGCTTGCAAGCCTCAGCGTTATATCCGAGTCTTCAGTGCATATAACATTTCGAGCGCTTTTCGCGGCGTCAAGTCATCCAGGTCAAGCTTTGCCAACTCATCCAGCACCGGGTGGGGCAGGCTGGCGAACATGTCGCTCTGATGTGGCGCAGCCGGTTTGCTGGAGGCTTTGGCAGGGCTGGCGACCACGGTTTCATGGGGCAGGGCCGTGGTTTCCAGGCGGCTGAGGTGTTCGCGGGCGCGGGTGATCACGGCATTCGGCACACCGGCCAGTTGGGCCACGGCCAGGCCGTAACTCTGGCTGGCCGGCCCCGGCAGCACGTGGTGCAGGAACACGATACGCTCGTTGTGCTCAGTGGCGTTCAGGTGCACGTTCGCCACCAGCGGTTCACTTTCCGGCAGTACGGTCAGCTCGAAATAGTGGGTGGCAAACAGCGTATAGGCACGCAGATGCGCCAGGCGCTCGGCCGCCGCCCAGGCCAGGGATAGCCCGTCGAAAGTGCTGGTGCCGCGACCCACTTCGTCCATCAGCACCAGGCTGCGTTCAGTGGCATTGTGCAAGATGTTGGCGGTCTCGCTCATTTCCACCATAAAGGTCGAACGGCCACCGGCCAGGTCATCGCTGGAGCCGATCCGGGTGAAAATGCGATCCACCAGGGACAGCTCGCAACTGGCCGCCGGCACAAAGCTGCCGATGTGCGCCAACAGCACAATCAAAGCGGTCTGACGCATGTAGGTGGATTTACCGCCCATGTTCGGTCCGGTGATCACCAGCATGCGGGTATCGTCGTCCAGCGACAGGTCGTTGGCGACGAACGGCGTGGTCAACACCTGTTCTACGACCGGGTGGCGACCTTGCACGATGCGCATGCACGGCTCGCTGACAAAACGCGGGCAGTTCAGGTCAAGGTTTAGCGCGCGCTCGGCCAGGTTGCTCAGCACATCCAGCTCGGCCAGGGCGGCGGCGGTGTCCTGCAGCGGTGCCAACTGGCTGATCAGGTCTTCCAGCAGGTTTTCATAGAGCATCTTTTCCCGAGCCAGGGCACGGCTCTTGGCCGACAGTGCCTTGTCTTCGAATTCTTTCAGCTCTGGGGTGATAAACCGTTCGGCGCCTTTCAGTGTCTGGCGACGTTGATAGTCGATGGGGGCCGACTCGGCCTGCTTGCTCGGCAATTCGATGAAGTAGCCGTGCACACGGTTGTAGCCGACTTTCAGGTTGGCCAGGCCGGTACGGGCTTTTTCGCGGGCTTCCAGGTCAATCAGGAACTGCCCGGCGTTTTCGCTCAGGGCTTGGAGTTCGTCCAACTCGCTGTCGTAACCGGTCTTCAAGACGCCGCCGTCGCGGATGATCGCGGGCGGGTTGTCGATGATGGCTTTTTCCAGCAACGCCGCCAGCTCCGGGTAAGTACCGGCGGTGACCGCGAGCTGTTGCAGGTGCGGCGTGTCCAGTTCGGTCATCGCCGCTTGCAATTGTGGCAAGGCACCGAGGGCGTCACGCAGGCGCGCCAAGTCACGCGGCCGCGCATTACGCAGGCCGATCCGCGCCAGGATGCGCTCGATATCGCCGATTTCCTTCAGCTGTGGCTGCAGCTTTTCAAAGCGATAACCGTCCAGCAGGCACGTAATAGAAGTCTGACGCGCCTGCAGCACGCTCAAGTCGCGCAACGGGCGGTTCAGCCAGCGGGTCAGCAAACGGCTGCCCATGGCGGTCTGGCAACGGTCGACCACCGATTGCAGGGTGTTATCACGCCCGCCGGCCAGGTTGGTGTCCAATTCCAGATTGCGACGGCTCGCGCCATCGAGCACCACGGTATCGTCCAGACGCTCATGGCGTAGGCTGCGCAAATGCGGCAGGGCGGTGCGCTGGGTTTCCTTGGCATAGCCCAGCAAGCAACCGGCGGCGCCGATGGCCAGGGTCAGGGTTTCGCAGCCGAAGCCTTTAAGGTCTTGCACCGAGAACTGTTGGCACAGACTTTTCAACGCCGAGTCACGCTCAAAATCCCACGGTGCGCGACGCTTGGCCCCACGGCGTTTTTCCGCCGGCAGATCCTTCGGCCAATCGTCCGGGATCAACAGCTCAACCGGGTTGATGCGCTCCAGCTCGGCCAGCAGGTTCTCCCAGCCTTTGATCTCCAGCACGCTGAAGTTGCCACTGGTGATGTCCAGCACCGACAGGCCAAACAGACGCTCATCGCCCAACACTGCTGCAATCAGGTTGTCGCGACGCTCATCCAGCAGCGCCTCATCACTCACCGTCCCCGGCGTAATAATGCGCACCACCTGACGTTCCACCGGCCCCTTGCTGGTGGCTGGGTCACCGATCTGCTCACAGATCACCACCGACTCGCCGAGCTTCACCAGCTTGACCAGGTAACCTTCCAACGAATGGTAAGGAATCCCACACATTGGAATCGACTGCCCCGCCGACTGCCCGCGCGCGGTCAGGGTGATGTCCAGCAGCTTGGCGGCTTTCTTCGCGTCTTCGTAGAAGATCTCGTAGAAGTCGCCCATGCGGTAGAACATCAACTGATCAGGGTGCTGGTTCTTGAGTCGCCAGTACTGCTGCATCATTGGAGTGTGGGAGGACAGATCGGACGTGTTTTTACTCATTGGGTCGTAGGCAAATTCGTTGAAAGTGATGGGGCAAAGGGCGCGCTTGGCCCAGCATTTATTGCAATGGCGGCAAGGTTAACACGCGAGTTCGGGGGGCGCAGGTCGCAAATGGAGAAGGTAAAACGTAAACGTGGCGACATCTCAGTTCAAGGCACCGCTCCCGTACTCGCAGGTTAAATTTGCCCAATAAAAAGCCCGGCGCCAGGCCGGGCTTCAGAACGCGGTTTTGATGCAATCAGGCGCGCTTTGCCTGGGCCTTCATTATTACAAGGTTTTGTTGCTTGGTCGCTTCGGTGAGAACTTCACTGTAAACGCGCTTTTTCTGATCGGATTTTGCGTCACGAATAAAGTCGGCAAAGGAGCTTTTCACACCTTTGGACAAGCCAAGCTTGATCGAAATCATCAATGTGCTCCTGATGGTGGCCTGAGCTTGGCCTCGAGATCGGCCCACGTATGCTGCTCAGGGATATGGTAGTCAATCTTATCGACACCCGCTTTGTAGAGACGTCCAGAGTTGTCGATGTGTTTGATGAGCAAATCCACGTGAACGCTGCTCCCGTACTCTAGCTTAAGGGCATTCACTACGTCACGCGCGGCAAAGTATTGCTCGATGAAATGCTCTTTACGAATTCTTCTGCCCTCGGCCTCCTCACGGGCCTTCACGAACTCCCATGCAAGCATGGGGTTTTGATACACATACAATATCTGTACGAATCTTCCCTTTTTCAACGAGCGTTCGACATTTCTTTTGGCGACCGTAAGATTCGAAAACGTGCCATCGAGAAGAAAGGACTGTCGTTGGTCGAGAGCATGGTCGATCATTTTTTCGACCAGAATCGACACTCCTCGTTGGAAAAGCCAGGAATTTGCTCCGTTATAAGTGGCAAACTCGTTGCGAAGTTCATCGGGATCGATTCGTAAAATAGGGGTGTCAGCGAACAGGTTTATAAGAGCGACTGAGGCCTCAGTTTTTCCTGCGCCCGGTGATCCTGCCATGAATACAGACACTGGCGACTCTTCCGACGGATAGATCGCTTTGTCTGTCAGGCGTCTGGCAATTGACTTTTTATTTGAGCGAGCAAATCGCAGTGCTTCTTCTGAGATTTCGATCTCTGCGACTGTCATTTTGTCAGTGTCGTGAAATGCGGCCTGCTCCATCAAAACATCCCCATTTGTTTCAGTGGTGTATCAAAGATTATCACTCGGATAAAACCTCAGAGCTGGCCGAAACCTCACCTAACACATATTAGCGCCCGCATAAGATATGCAAATTAGCATTTGCCAACCCCAAAATCTCCCGTCACTATCCTCGTTATGCAAAAACGCAACGTTTCTATCGTCTTACGTGAACTGCTGGACCGCGACCGGATCTCCCCCACGGAGCTTCACCGGCGTACCGGCGTGCCTCAATCCACGCTGTCCCGGATCCTCAGCGGCAAGATCGTTGATCCGTCGGACAAGCACATTTCCCGCATCGCCGAGTATTTCCGTGTGAGCACCGACCAACTGCGCGGGCGCGTGGCGGTGGGCGTTTCGCGGGAAGATGGACGCGACCCGATGCATTCGGAACTCAAGGACATAAGCCTGTGGGACGACGACACGCCCGTGAATGACGACGAGGTGTCGATCCCCTTTCTGCGCGAGGTTGAATTGGCTGCTGGATCAGGAAGATTCGTCATCGAGGAAAGCGAGAAGGCCAGCCTGCGGTTCGGCAAGCGCAGCCTGCGGCATAACGGTGTGCAGTTCGACCAGGCCAAGTGTGTGACGGTGCGTGGCAACAGCATGTTGCCGGTGCTGCGTGATGGCGCGACGGTCGGGGTGAACGCGGGCAAAAGCGGCATTGGTGATATCGTCGATGGTGACTTGTATGCCATCAACCACAACGGCCAATTGCGGGTTAAACAGCTCTACCGCCTGCCTTCCGGGATTCGCCTGCGCAGTTTCAATCGTGATGAGCACCCGGATGAGGACTACAGCTTCCAGGATATCCAGGATGAGCAGATCAGTATCCTGGGTCATGTGTTTTGGTGGGGTATGTACGCCCGTTAACCTCCTTCTGTAAGACAAAGCCCGCCAAAGAGCGGGTTTTTTTACGTCTGTAAAAAACCACTCAACCCGCAGCCTACAAGCCCGAAAATGCATTCGTGCATTACCTTGTGAAAATAAATGCATTTGTGCATTGACTGTATATGCATACATGCATATTCTCCATCTCAAGCCAGCCAACAAGGCCTGGTGGAGGCGGCAAGGATGCTGCCAATCAATACAAGGAAGTCACGCAGCACCGGCAAGGACGCCATCCGAGCGATGGCAAGGACGCCAGCAACACCGGCAAGGAAGCCGACGCTCTTTAGTTTCACCGCTTAACAAACAGGCAGCGATGGACCGGCCTTAACGGTTCAGAGGGTTGGCAACTGACCCGGGTGTGCAGCGTAAAGCACCAGAAGCAGTTATCCGGCAGACAGGGATCGTGGTCGGAAAAACATCGAGGAGAGATCCGTACCGCGCCAGTAGCGCCGAAAGATCGAACGTGGACCGCATTACTGAAAAGCCCGGGCAACCGGGCTTTTTGGAATGCCTACCTACCCATGGATTTACCCAAGAGCCGGTCTTTGGCCGGGAGTGCTCAGCCAGGAGGCGTGACATGACAAACGAGCAGCAAGCGTTAGCGGAAATGCCTATCTGGCTGGTGATCGTACTGGCGCTGATTGGCGGTGTATCCGGCGAAATGTGGCGCGCCGACAAGGAGGGCGCCCGCGGTTGGTCGCTGATCCGGCGCCTGGCGCTGAGGTCTGGGGCATGCATGGTCTGCGGGGTATCGGCATTAATGCTGTGCTACGCCGCCGGCATGTCGATCTGGACCGCCGGTGCCATTGGCTGCCTGACGGCCATGGCCGGTGCGGACGTGGCCATCGGCCTTTATGAACGCTGGGCGGCCAAGCGCATCGGGGTCAACGAGACCCCAACCTCTCGCCCGGATCAGCAGTAACCGCTGCAAGGATGCAAGCAGATGACACTTCTCGAAAAACCTTCCCAGCTGCCTGTGGCGATTGGCGAAGTGCTGAAGCGCGCGTTCCCACAACTACGGGTCGGTAATCACCATGACCTCTCCGACACGGGCGACAAAACCGGCATTTTGATCAGCGTGGAGCGCAATGGCCCGGGCGTTCGCTCCCTTGCCGGGCGCAAGGCGCATGCCTTGTCGGTTTCACTCAGGGCTACGGTCGTCAGTGGCTCGGCGCCCTTTGACGCCTGCGACCTGGCCAGCCGACTGATGGATCTGGCCCTGGATAACCGTTGGGGCCTGCCGCCTGATCAATGTGACCTGCCCACCGCGATTGTCGCGGCACCTTCCGTGCTCACCGGCGCGGAAACGGACTATGACACTTGGATTGTATCCTTCACCCAGAACTTCTACCTCGGACTGTCTCTGCTCAAAGATCCCGCAGGCATGCCGCCGTCTACGGACCTGTATGTAGGTGGGTGTGAGAGGGCGGCGAATGTAACGCCGCTTCCTAATCAATCACACGGAAAAGGTGGTTCAGTAAAAGGAATTTGCAGATGTTGAAAGAGTTCAGATGCGGTAACTGCAACCGACTTCTCGCCCGCACGGGTGGATTTACAGAGCTCCAGATCAAATGTTCCCGATGTGGGACGCTGAATCATGTGAAGGCCGCGAGCCTCGAGCAATCGCCCATGAGCGCCATACGCCCAATTCAGAGGCCTGAACTTAAATCAGCTCAGTAATGGAGTTTAAAATGGAAAATGCAAACTCGGCGTCTCAAACCTTGCAAGATCTTTGGACTCAAGTACAACCGGTGGATAACACTGGCATGCTTAGGCGCGTGGTTTTTGCGCAAGGCAAGTTTTATGCGGTTGGTGGTAACGGTCTTAACACAACCACTCAGGTTGTCAGCGGAGGCGTAACTGGTACAGCGTGGACCAAGCTTAAGGGCGCCGTCACCTCTGATAGCGCAAAGGTCCTCAACGAGCTGTACTGGAACGGTATTGGGGTATCGCTTCAAGCCCTTTCTCAATCCGGCAATCTGATCTTCGGCGACGCAGCACGCCCTGAAAGGGTTTGGACAGACCTTACGGCAACTGTTCGCGCGTCCGGAGACTTGCAAGGCATTGTGTTTTATCAACCAATTTCCGGTAACAGCTACACCTGGATACTGGTTGGGTCTAACGGTAAAGTCTTTTCCCGTTATAGCGATTGGTCAGGCCTGGTGGAGCGCACTACGACCTTCACTTCTAGCGAGACTGTGTACTGCGTCAACGTCATTGGCAGTTTTGTGTTGGTTGCGGGATCGAATGGGAAGCTGCTTAGCGCAGTGAAGATGGCGACGGAAAATCCGCAAACATTCACGCCCAGAACCAGCACCTTTGGCACTAGCACTATCCTTTCCATGAAGCTTTGCAACGGGAAAATGTTTATCGTTGGTGCGGATGGCAAGATGGCATATTCATCCGATGGGCTTAGCTGGACTGCTGTTGAAGATACCAGTTTCGGTGGAACCATCATCCGCGACATTGCTTACGGTAATGGCAAGTATGTAGCTGTCGGCGACGGCGGCAAGACAGCCGTTTCCGAGGATGGGATCGGTTGGGTTCAGCAAGCCAACACTTTCGCAGGAATCGATATCCGGAGCGTCGCCTATGGCAACGGCAAGTTTATAGCTGTTGGTGCAGACGGCAAGATTGCTTACTGGATTCCATGATCTTCTGTCTCCTTGCGTAATAGAGCCCAGCCGTCGCGCTGGGCTTTTTCATTTCTGATTCAGGCTCGCCACAGCCAGGGTGGCCCTTCGGGGGATGCCTGGACGCTGATAAGCCGGTAGTGCAGCGCTACGGAAAAAAAATCGGCCGCCCGTGCGCTCTGTTCACACCAGACTTCCAGAGTGGCGCGAGACTGGATTGGCGAGATCGATGCATTGGGGCGTCGACGCTGGGCTGGTCTTTGGCTGACTGCGGGAAAGACCGCGCACCTATTCAGGGCCTCGACATGATCGGGGCCTTTTCGTTTTCGGCTCCACCACACCCATTGCTCCGAGCTGGGAGTGCTGCTGGGGCCGTTCCAATTCAAGTCATGCCCCACGGAGTCGAGCGCATGGAGTATTTACAGCGCCTGCTCGACAAGATCGACCGGTTCGAATTGTTGATTGCGGGCCTCGTCGGGGCGGTGATCGCCAGTTGTTGGCACAAGGACGACCTGGCGAATTGGCGTACCTGGGTGATCTTCTTAATCACTGGGGGCGCGAGTTCGTTGCACCTGGCTGGAATGGTCAGTGCCTATCGCAGTTCTAACACGGACGTTGGTTTGTCTACCTAGGGGGCTTTCAAGGTGACCGTGGTGGTGATAACGCAGCCTCAATTGATTCAAATCATTCCAGGCGCTAGCCGTATGGCGGGAGTTTTTTCAACCGCGTTGAATGCGTCTTTTGTTCGGTACGAAATCAACAGCGTGCTGCGCGCCGCCGCTTTTCTCGCGCAGATCGGCCACGAATCCGGCGAACTGCACTACGTGCGCGAACTCGGCAGCGATACTTATTTGAGCAAGTACGACACCGGTACGTTGGCCGCGCGCCTGGGCAATACGCCTGAAGCGGACGGCGACGGCCAAAAGTACCGGGGCAGGGGGCTGATCCAGGTCACCGGTCGCCGCAACTACCTGGCATGCAGCCAAGCGCTGTTCGGCGATGATCGCTTGCTGCAACAACCCGAATTACTGGAGCAACCACAATGGGCCTGTGAATCCGCCGCCTGGTTCTGGCAAAGCAATGGCTTGAATGAACTCGCCGACAAGGACCAGTTCACCACCATCACCCGGCGTATCAACGGCGGGCTCAATGGCCTGGAGGACCGTTTGCAGTTGTGGGCGCGGGCGAAGGTGGTGTTATGCGTTTCTTAGTTGCGATTGGCGTATGCGTGCTGGTGGTCGTTGTCTGGCAGGTGCAGGCGTGGCGGTACGGGGCACAGATTGAACGCTTGTCGGCCGCACAGACCCAGAAAGCCCTGCATCTACAGCAGGCCGAGCAAGACAGACGGCTGGCCCTTGAGCAACAGCTCAGTGCCATCGACCAACAACATGCCCGGGAGTTGAGCGATGCCCAACGTACTCAAGCAGCTTTGCGTGACCGCATTGCCACTGCTGATGTGCGGCTGTCAGTCCTTCTCGACGCCTCCAGTGGCTGCCCAATGCCAGCCGCCACCGCCGCCGGCAGCGTGGTTCATGCAGCCCCGCGAGCCCGACTTGACCCAGCGCATGCTCAGCGAATTATCCGCATCACCGACGACGGCGACAGCGCCCTGATTGCCTTGCGTGCCTGCCAGGCGTATGTGCGAGCCGTCGCCCGTTAGTGTCTTGAGACAGTCCGTCACTTGCGTGTGAGATTGTCTCCTGTAGGGTAGGCGAACCCCCGCCCACGACTGGAGACGACCGTGAAGGAAATCACTCAACTGGCTGCTGAACTGGGGCGCCGTTTGCAGGTGCTCAACGCCCACGTCACCACCGCCGAGTCCTGCACCGGCGGCGGAATCGCGGAAGCCATTACGCGGATTCCGGGAAGTTCGGCCTGGTTCGAGGCGGGGTATGTCACCTATTCCAATCGCCAGAAGACCCGCCAGTTGAATGTGCCGGAAACGTTGTTTCCAAAAGTCGGCGCCGTCAGCCAGGAAGTGGTGGAGGCAATGGTGCGTGGTGCACAGGAAAAAAGCCTGGCGCGCTTTGCCGTGGCGGTCAGTGGTGTAGCGGGACCGGATGGCGGTTCGCCGGACAAACCCGTGGGCACGGTATGGCTGGCTTTCGGCGTCGGCGATGAGGTTACGGCCGAGCTTGAGCACTTCACCGGTAACCGCGACGAGGTCCGCCGACAAACGGTAAAGGCCGCGCTAGAGGGCTTGTTGCGACGAGCTGCAGCAGAAATAGAAAATCAGGGGTAGGCGATCTCCGATCTTTGTGGAACAATACTGTCTACTTATACAGGTGTTGGCCGCCCCGGCCTTATTGATTACGTGAGGACTTTAATGGACGACAACAAGAAGAAAGCCTTGGCTGCGGCCCTGGGTCAGATCGAACGTCAATTCGGCAAGGGTGCCGTAATGCGTATGGGCGATCACGACCGTCAGGCGATCCCGGCTATTTCCACGGGCTCTCTGGGTCTGGACATCGCGCTCGGCATTGGCGGCCTGCCAAAAGGCCGTATCGTTGAAATCTACGGTCCTGAATCTTCCGGTAAAACTACCCTGACTTTGTCGGTGATTGCCCAGGCGCAGAAAATGGGCGCCACCTGTGCGTTCGTCGACGCCGAGCACGCCCTGGACCCTGAATACGCCGGCAAACTGGGCGTCAACGTTGACGACCTGCTGGTTTCCCAGCCGGACACCGGTGAGCAAGCCCTGGAAATCACCGACATGCTGGTGCGCTCCAACGCCATCGACGTGATCGTGGTCGACTCCGTGGCGGCCCTGGTACCCAAGGCTGAAATCGAAGGCGAAATGGGTGACATGCACGTGGGCCTGCAGGCCCGTCTGATGTCCCAGGCGCTGCGTAAAATCACCGGTAACATCAAGAACGCCAACTGCCTGGTGATCTTCATCAACCAGATCCGTATGAAGATCGGCGTGATGTTCGGCAGCCCGGAAACCACCACCGGTGGTAACGCGCTGAAGTTCTACGCTTCGGTCCGTCTGGACATCCGTCGTACCGGCGCGGTGAAAGAAGGTGACGAGGTTGTCGGTAGCGAAACCCGCGTTAAAGTCGTGAAGAACAAAGTGGCCCCGCCTTTCCGTCAGGCCGAGTTCCAGATTCTCTACGGCAAGGGTATCTACCTGAACGGCGAGATGATCGACCTGGGCGTGCTGCATGGTTTTGTCGAAAAATCCGGTGCCTGGTATGCCTACAACGGCAGCAAGATCGGTCAAGGCAAGGCCAACTCGGCCAAGTTCCTGGCGGACAACCCGGACATCGCCGCCACGCTTGAAAAGCAGATTCGCGACAAGCTGCTGACTGCTGCTCCAGACGTGAAAGCTGCCGCCAACCGCGAGCCGGTTGAAGAAGTGGAAGAAGTAGACACTGACATCTAACGATGACAGTTGTGCTGGATACACTCGTCGCCGTTCGGCGCACTGCGATGGACCTGCTCGCTCGCCGCGAGCACGGTCGAGTCGAGCTGACGCGTAAATTGCGTCAGCGCGGCGCAGAGCCCGAGATGATCGAAAGCGCCCTCGACCGCTTGACGGAAGAGGGGCTGCTTTCCGAAGCCCGTTATCTAGAAAGTTTTGTCTCGTACCGAGCCCGTTCGGGTTATGGCCCGGCGCGTATTCGCGAAGAGCTGAGCCAGCGAGGCCTGCAACGAGCGGATATCGACCTTGCCCTGCGCGAGTGCGGGATCAGTTGGCAGGCGCAGTTGGAAGACACCTGGCGGCGCAAGTTCTCTGGCCATCTGCCGATTGATGCCAAGGAACGGGCGAAGCAGGGACGATTCCTCAGCTATCGCGGGTTTTCGATGGAAATGATCAGCCGCTTGTTGAGCGGCCGAGACATGGACGACTGAACACTGCTGTAGAGGTGAGCGAGCTGTTGTGGCGAGGGAGCTTGCTCCCGCTGGGCTGCGCAGCAGCCCCAATTGCTTCACCTGATACACCACCAAAAAAGACCCACTATGAAAATAGTGGGTCTTTTTTTTTGCCCTCAAAAAATCACGCCGGCTCCGGCGCCACTCGCTGCTGCGCCTTGCCCTGAGCCTGTGCCCAGTTCTCCGGTAAATTGATGTAGTCCACCAACTCCCGCAGCCGGCCCTGATCGCGCCCGTTGAAGTTGAACACCAGCCGCGTCAAATGGCTGAACCTCGGTTCATCATGTTCCTCGCCGGTATACGAGAGCTGCTGGAACTCTCCACTCAGTCGCAGGCTGGCGAACTCGCCTTGCAAATGGGCCAATGCGCGTTCACTGAGCGGGTGATTCATGCGCACCACAAACTCGCGTTTCAGCCAACGGGTGGAGTGGAAGTTGGCATAAAACTGGTTGATCTCTTCCACAGCCTCTTCGGCGCTGTACACCAGGCGTACCAGCTTGAGGTCGGTGGGCAGGATGTAGCGGTTGGCTTCCAACTGGCTGCGGATAAAGTCCAGGGCGCCTTGCCAGAACCCACCACCCGGCGCGTCCAGCAGCACCACCGGGACCAGTGGGCTCTTGCCGGTCTGGATCAGGGTCAGCACTTCCAATGCTTCATCCAGGGTGCCGAAACCGCCCGGGCACAGCACCAAGGCATCGGCCTCCTTGACGAAGAACAGCTTGCGGGTAAAGAAGAAGTGGAAGGACAGCAGGTTCTCAGTGCCATCGATGGTCGGGTTGGCATGCTGTTCAAACGGCAGGGTGATGTTGAAACCCAGGCTGTGTTCCAGGCCCGCGCCTTCGTGGGCGGCGGCCATGATGCCGCCACCGCCGCCGGTGATCACCATCAGGTCCGAACGTGCCAGTGCCGCGCCGACTTCGCGGGCCAGTGCATACAATGGGCTTTCTATCGGTGTGCGAGCCGAGCCGAACACCGTGACCTTGCGGCGGCCCTTGAACTGTTCGAGCACGCGAAAGGCATTGTCCAGCTCGCGGATGGCTTGCAGGGTGATCTTGGCGTTCCAGCGGTTGCGGTCGTCCTGGGCCATGCGCAGCACGGTGAGGATCATGTCGCGATAAAGGGGGATATTCGGACTGTTTGGGGCGATCAGTTGGAGTTGTGCGTCGACCTGCTGGGTGAGGTCGGTGCCGTGTTCTTCGAAGTGTCGGAGCAGGCGGTCATTCGGTTCGTAAGGCATTCAACTTCTCCTTCTTGCAGGGCACCTTCGCCGCAGGCGACGACACTGCTTGTGTCGCTGTTCGCCGTAGGGGCAACCTTCTTTTGCCCTGAAAATGTTACAGAACAGCATGAAAAGCGCTGTGGATGAACGGTTGGGATGACTTGATCATGGGCCGGAAAACCGTTGGCTGGCAACCACTTATTGGTCGCTCAATACGGAGTCTAGCTGTCTGGAAGCACTTGAAGCGGGGGGGAGTGCGCGCCACCGAACGGCAGCACGCGAAGGTCAAGCCGTTACTTTTTCTTTTTTGCCGCAGCCGGTGCCGGGCAATCCGCTTCCACGAACTTCACCGAGGCCACAGGACGGTTGGTCTTGTTCTCAGTGATTTCGTAACGCATCACCGCACCCTTGGCCATCAGCTCGCGGTAGCCCTTGTTCAGGCACACGCTCTGACCGAGCTGGAAGTACACCGCCTTGGGGTTCGCGCGCATCTGTTCGGCGCGGTCGGGCAAGACGCTCAGGTGGTCGATCAGTTGCATGCCTTCAACGGTGTAGGCCACTTCCAGGGTCTTTTCGTCGATTTCCCGGGGCAGGTCCTTGTTGCTCTCAGCCGCGACGCTTTGCAGCTTGCGGTTCATTTGGGCCTCCAGCAGCGAGGCCGCCTGGGCGCACACGGGCAATACCAGCGCGAGGGCGACGGATGGGGCGACAAGGCGCAGCATGGAACGCAGCATGAAACTCTCCTGATTCGGTTACTGGTGCATAGACCAGCCACTGCGCTGTGCGTTCAGTGGCGCGCAATTATAGGTGAGCCCTTGCCACTACAGCCAGGCGTATCGCTGGTAAACTGCCGCCACTTCAGCCGTCCACGAGTTTTCACCGTGTCGATCTACCCGTCCCACCGGCGCATCCGATGAGCCACGCCGTTTCCCGTCTGCGCACCCAGCGTCTGGCCCGTGCCGTCCGGCCGTTCCTCAACCGTGGTTCGCGTGCCGAGCGCTGCCCCGGCTGCCGGGTCATTCCTGAGTACTGCCTGTGTGCCTGGCGGCCCAACGTCGCCGCCACTTCAGCGATGTGCCTGCTGATGCATGACGTGGAACCCATGAAACCCAGCAATACAGGCTGGCTGATCGCCGATGTGATCGACGACACCACCGCGTTCGCCTGGTCACGTACCGAGGTCGATCCAGACCTGCTCACGTTGCTGGCCGACCCGCAGTGGCAGCCCTATATCGTGTTCCCCGGCGAATTCGTCGCACCGGAGCGCGTCGTCAGCGAGGTGAAGGTAGAGGAGGGCAAGCGTCCGCTGTTCATCCTGCTGGATGGCACTTGGAGCGAAGCGCGCAAAATGTTCCGCAAAAGCCCCTACCTGGAGCATTTGCCGGTGCTCAGTCTGGCGCCCGAGCAGCTATCGCGCTACAAACTGCGCCGTTCCAAACGCGACGACCACTTCTGCACCGCCGAAGTCGCTGCTCTATGCCTTGAGCTGGCCGATGACCTGGTGGCCAGTGAAGTCCTGGACGCCTACCTGGATGTGTTCAGCACCCATTACCTGGCCGCCAAGTTCCAGATGCCGCTGGATCCGACGGATACTGTTCATACGCGCCTTGCTCCCTATATTGCGACGGTATAACCAGACGACGTTTGCATGATGGCACCCCAAACCCGCAACCCGCTAAAATGCCCACGGGCGTAGCGCTTGACCCCCCAGGCTGCGCTGGGCATGCTGGGCGCCGATCAGGGCACCCCTAAAAAACAGGATCATTTAATCAATGGCCACATACGAAATCCTGATAGCCGATGACCACCCGCTGT
The DNA here is from genome assembly GCF_013386445.1 of Pseudomonas sp. P7759. Taxonomy (NCBI): domain Bacteria; kingdom Pseudomonadati; phylum Pseudomonadota; class Gammaproteobacteria; order Pseudomonadales; family Pseudomonadaceae; genus Pseudomonas; species Pseudomonas sp. P7759. The sequence continues at coordinate 145,599 of NZ_JACART010000026.1, read as the reverse complement.
TTCGCAGTGCGTTGCACCAGGCCGTGACCTTGGGCCTTGGCCCGGACGTCCGCCTGGTTGAAGTGGCCAGCATTGCCGAGCTGGAAGCCCGCCTTACCGAGAAATCCGACTGGGACCTGGTGCTGCTCGACCTGAACATGCCCGGTGCCTACGGTTTCTCCGGTTTGGTGCTGTTGCGCGGCCAGTACCCGCAGATCCCCGTGGTGATGGTCTCGGCCCAGGAAGAAGCCGACGTGGTGGTGCGCTCCAAGGAGTTTGGCGCCAGCGGTTTCATTCCCAAGTCCAGTGCGATGGAAGATATCCAGAAAGCCGTACGCACCGTGCTGGATGGCGATGTGTCCTGGCCGCCGCAAGCGTTTGAAGAAATCAACGTGTCCGACGAAGCCAAGGCCGCCCGCGATGGCCTTGCCAGCCTGACACCGCAGCAGTTCCGGGTGCTGACCATGGTCTGCGAAGGCTTGTTGAACAAGCAGATTGCCTACGAGTTGAGCGTATCGGAAGCCACCATCAAGGCCCACGTCACGGCGATCTTCCGCAAACTCGGCGTGCGTACCCGCACCCAGGCGGCGTTGCTCTTGCAACAACTTGAGTCAATTTCGCAGCATTAAGCTGTCATCGATTCACGCTTTTTTGACTTGGCGTGATCTAGTTTCCCCACTTCTTTGGTTCAGTTGCCTACGTCTATGTCGCCTTTCAAGGGTCAAACCGGTATCAAACGTATCTTCAATGCTGGGGGCTATTCCCTGGATGGCCTGCGTGCGGCTTTCACCGGCGAGGCGGCGTTCCGCCAGTTGGTGTTGCTCAACGTGATCCTGATCCCATTGAGCTTTTTCCTGAATGTGAGCCGGGTCGAGCGTGCTTTGCTCATCGCCGTGTGCCTGCTGGCGTTGATCGTCGAGTTGCTCAACTCGGCAGTCGAAGCGGCAATCGACCGCATCTCCCTTGACCGCCACCCGCTGTCGAAAAACGCCAAGGACATGGGCAGCGCCGCGCAATTCGTTGCGCTGACCATGATCACCCTGGTCTGGGCCGTGATCCTGATCTAACCCTCAGGCAATACTCGGCAGCACGATCTCGTCGCTGCGCTGAACCCCGGCGGTGAAGGCGCGGCACAGTTCCAGGAACTCGCGCATCGCCGAGGTCTGGTACTTCTGCTTATGCCAGATGAAGTAGAACTGCCGGGCCAGGTCCAGGTCCGGAGTTTCCACCGGTACCAGGCTGCCACGCCGGAACGCGTCGCGCAGTGCCAGCCGCGAAATACAGCCAATCCCCAATCCTGACTCCACTGCACGCTTGATTGCTTCGGTGTGCTCCAACTCCAGGCGAATATTCAGCGCACTGCGGTGATGGCGCATGGCTTGGTCAAAGGTCAGACGTGTGCCTGAGCCTTGTTCCCGCAGGATCCACGCCTCATGGGTCAACTCGTCCATGGTTGCCACCCCGCGCTTGGCTAAATGATGTTGCGGTGCGCAAAACACCACCAGTTCATCCTCCACCCAGGTTTTCACCTCGATATCCGGGTGGCTGCAGTCGCCTTCGATTAGACCCAGGTCAATTTCGTAGTGCGCCACCTGGTGCACGATATGGGCAGTGTTCTGCACATGCAGTTTCACCTGGCTCTCGGGGTGTTGCTGCATGAAGCTGCCGATCAGCAACGTGGCCAGGTAATTGCCGATGGTGAGGGTGGCGCCGACCGCCAGGGAACCGAACCCGCTCTTGCCGTTAAGCAGGTCCTCGATCTCCTTGGCCTGGTCCAACAGCGCCACTGCCTGGGGCAATAGCTGATGACCGAGGGCGTTGAGGCTCAGGCGTTTGCCCGCGCGGTCGAATAATTGGCAGCTGGATTGGCGCTCCAGCTCGGTGATCGAGGTGCTGGCGGCGGATTGAGATAAGGCCAGAAGGCCAGCAGCGCGCGAGACGCTTTCCTGCTGGGCGACGGCGACGAAGACTTGCAGTTGACGGAGAGTAAATCGCATATCGATATAACCGATAACCCTTATCTTAATAATCCAGTTAACAGATATTGTCGCCGCCATTAGAATGCTGTGCAATTGCGCAACTACATTTGGCGCAGACCCATTTCCAGGAGTCCCCCGTACATGAGCAACATGAACCACGAGCGTGTCCTCAGTGTTCATCACTGGAACGACACTCTGTTCAGCTTCAAGTGCACCCGCGATCCGGGCCTGCGCTTCGAGAACGGTCAGTTCGTGATGATCGGCCTGCAACAGCCCAACGGCCGCCCGCTCATGCGCGCTTACTCCATTGCCAGCCCGAACTGGGAAGAGCATCTGGAGTTCTTCAGCATCAAGGTGCCGGATGGCCCGCTGACTTCCCAATTGCAGCACTTGAAGGAAGGCGACGAGATCATCATCAGCAAAAAACCGACGGGCACCCTGGTGCTTGACGATTTGAAACCGGGCAAACACCTGTACCTGCTCAGCACCGGTACTGGCCTGGCGCCGTTCATGAGCGTAATCCAGGACCCGGAAACCTACGAGCGCTTTGAAAAGGTGATCCTGTGCCACGGCGTGCGTTACGTCAACGAAGTCGCCTACCGCGAATTCATCACCGAGCACCTGCCGCAGAACGAATTCTTCGGCGAGGCCCTGCGTGACAAGTTGATCTACTACCCGACCGTGACCCGCGAGCCGTTCGAAAACGAAGGCCGCCTGACCGACCTGATGCGCAGCGGCAAGCTGTTCAGCGACATCGGCCTGCCACCGATCAACCCCGAGGACGACCGCGCCATGCTGTGCGGTAGCCCAAGCATGCTGGACGAAACCAGCGAAGTGTTGAACAGCTTCGGCCTGAAAGTTTCGCCACGGATGCGTGAGCCGGGTGATTACTTGATCGAGCGTGCGTTCGTCGAGAAGTAATGCTGGGTCAGTAACAACACTGATCAAAAAAATGTGGGAGCGGGCTTGCTCGCGAAAGCGGAGTGTCAGTCGACAGAGTTATTGACTGATACACCGCTTTCGCGAGCAAGCCCGCTCCCACATTTTGTTTCCGGTTTCTTCAGTGGGCTGGGAGTACTTCCAGTACACAAATCACCCCAGGCTCGGGATAGTGCCAACGCACATCCACATCCCAGAACTGCGCGCCATATTCCCGCTCCGGCCCCGGCGTCTGATAAGCCGGCCGTGGATCCTGTGCCAGGCACTGATCAATCAGTTCCACCAGTGGCTCGCCCAGGCGCTGAGCGTGGCCTTGTGCCTGCAGCAGCGCTGTCTTGAGCCATTGCACCGGAATCAGCTGTGGCGCGGCGCTGGCGATGTCGTTGGTCGCCGTGTCGACTACGTCGGCATACGGCACATACGGCTTGATATCCAGCACCGGCGTGCCATCGAGCAGATCAATCCCGGAAATCCACAGCCGTCCTGGCTCCACTTTTTCCAGCTTGACCACTGACTGGCCGATGCCGTTGGGTCGGTGGGTGGCGCGGGTGGCAAACACGCCCATGGACGTGTTGCCACCCAGGCGCGGCGGGCGCACTTTCAGGCGTGGCTTGTCTTCCAGCGCCTGATGGAACAGGAACAACAGCCACACATGGCTGACCTGCTCCAGGCCCTGTACGGCCTCGCCGCCGTCGAACGGCGCCACCAGCTCCAGCACACCACGGGCGGCAGGCGCCAGTTGCGGTTGGCGTGGGATGGCGAACTTCTCCTTGAAACAGGAGCGCACGAAGCCGACGGGCGAGACGTTGTAGCTCATGGCTTAAGCACGCACCCGCAGGGTCAGGCCCTTGAGGAAGTTGCGCAGCAACTGGTCGCCACAGGTGCGGTAGTTGGTGTGGCCGAACTTGCGGAACAGCGCGCTCAGTTCAGGCTTGGACACCGGGAACTCGGCGGCCTTGAGGATGGCGTGCATGTCGTCTTCTTTCAGCTCGAAGGCCACGCGCAGCTTCTTGAGGATGATGTTGTTGGTCACCGGGGTCTCGATCGGCTGCGGCGGACGGCTTTCGTCCTTGCCGCGCTTGAAGATCACCAAGCCGTCGAGGAAGTGCGCCATGACTTCATCCGGGCAGAACACGAAGCCTTCTTCCTCGTCTTTCTTGAGGTAGGTCAGCAGGTCGTCCTTGGTCACGTCCATGCCGCCGAGCTTGATGATCTCGACCATCTTGTTGTCGCTGATGTCGAGCATGTAGCGCACGCTGCGCAGTACGTCATTGTGAATCATGGTGGGCAATCCTGGTATTCAACTGAGGACACCGCGCAAATAGAGGCGGTGTCGAGGAAAAGGGTAGCGGCTTAGAACTTCTCTTTGCCGGACAAGTAACGCCATTGGCCAACCGGCACCTTGCCGATGGACACGCCGCCGATGCGGATACGACGAATGGCGACGACTTTGAGGCCAACCGCTTCACAGAACAGCGCGATCACGCCTGGCTGCGGGTTTTTCAGCGCAAAACGCAGGCGGTTTTCGTTCTGCCAGCTGGCTTTGACCGCCGGCAGCTCTTTGCCTTTGTAGGTCAGGCCGTGGTTCAGGCGATTGAGGCCGTGGGCAACCATGTCGCCTTCGACTTCCACCACGTATTCCTGCTCGATCTTGGCGGCATCGGCGGTCAACTTGCGCAGGATCTTCCAGTCCTGGGTAAACACCAGCAGGCCGCTGGCCTTGGCTTGCAGGTCGGCGCTGGCGGTCAGGCGCAGGAAGTGCCCCTTGAGCGGGCGCTTGCCGAAGCGGTGTTCTTCCGAGAGGGTGTCGGCGCTGATCGACGCCATGGCCGTTTCGGCATCTACCCCAGCCGGGGCGTGCAGCAGGATGGTCACGGGCTCGGGCGCGGTGGCCTTGGCGTCCGGGTCGAGTTCGACCTTCTGGGTGGTGACCTTGAACTGCGGTTCGTCGATCACTTCACCGTCCACCGAGACCCAGCCGCCTTCGATGAACAGCTCAGCCTCCCGACGGGAGCAACCGACCAGTTCGATAAGGCGTTTGGAGAGGCGTATGGGGTCAGTCATGACAAGGGCCGTAGCAAAAGGGGGCGGCTATTGTACCTGTGTGGGCGCGGTTAATCCCGGCCCCATTTCAGTGCTGTGGCTTTTTGTGGGATCCGACAAGCCAGCTCCCCCAGAAGAGCGCAAACGCATGTGCAACAACGGATACGGTTGGCCCAGCCCATCGTGCTCCGTGCGTCCGATCACCTCGAAGCCTTGCTTGAGGTAAAAGCCGAGTGCCTGGGGGTTCTGCTCGTTCACTTCCAGCTCGTCGGCGTTCAAACGCTCGACCGCATAACGCAGCAGTTGCCGGCCAAGGCCCTGGCCCCGGTGCTGCGGGTCGATAAACAGCATCTCGACCTTGCCCGCGGCGACACCGGCAAACCCGGTGATGCTTTGGTGCGGGTCTTTGGTGCAAATCAGCATCACCGTGTCCAGGTAATGAGTCAGCACCAGATTGCGCAGCCGTTCGATGTAACTGTCCGGCAAAAAATCGTGGGTAGCCCGCACCGAGGACTCCCAGATTTCAGTCAGTTTTTGATAATCGCTGGTTTTAGGTGTGTGGATAACCGAATGCCGACGCATGCCCGCTGCCCCTGCCGATGATTGGCGATGAGCAAACGATAGACCTAAAAAAGCCCCACATCTTGATCAAATGCAGGGCTTTTTGGTGTGTTGCCGATCAGTCGCGCTTTTCAGCCCACAGGTCGTATTCGTCGGCATCGGTCACGGTGCACCAGACCTTGTCGCCCGGCTTCAGACCGCTGGCATCGTCGATAAACACGTTACCGTCGATTTCCGGCGCATCGAAGAAGCAACGGCCGACTGCGCCTTGCTCGTCGACTTCGTCGATCAGCACTTCGATTTCCTTGCCGATGCGCAGTTGCAGGCGCGCCGAGCTGATGGCCTGCTGGTGCGCCATGAAACGCTCCCAACGGTCCTGCTTGACGTCGTCCGGCACCACGGCCAGGTCCAGCAGGTTGGCCGGAGCGCCTTCCACCGGCGAATACTGGAAGCAGCCGACGCGGTCCAGTTGGGCTTCGGTCAGCCAGTCCAGCAGGTACTGGAAGTCTTCTTCGGTTTCGCCGGGGAAGCCGACGATGAAGGTCGAACGGATGATCAGCTCCGGGCAGATCTCACGCCAGTTCTTGATGCGCGCCAGGGTCTTGTCTTCGAACGCCGGGCGTTTCATCGCCTTGAGCACTTTCGGGCTGGCGTGCTGGAACGGGATGTCCAGGTACGGCAGGATCTTGCCGGCGGCCATCAGCGGGATCAGCTCGTCCACGTGCGGGTACGGATAAACGTAGTGCAGGCGTACCCACACGCCCAGGCTGCTGAGGGCTTCGCACAGTTCGGTCATGCGGGTTTTCACCGGCGCGCCGTTCCAGAAGCCGGTGCGGTACTTCACATCGACGCCGTAGGCGCTGGTGTCCTGGGAGATCACCAGCAGCTCTTTGACGCCGGACTTGACCAGGCGCTGGGCCTCATCGAGTACGTCACCGACCGGGCGGCTGACCAGCTTGCCGCGCATCGACGGGATGATGCAGAAGCTGCAGCTGTGGTTGCAGCCTTCGGAAATCTTCAGGTACGCGTAGTGGCGCGGGGTCAGCTTGATACCTTGCGGTGGCACCAGGTCGATCAGCGGGTTGTGGTCCTGGCGCGGCGGTACCACTTCGTGCACGGCGTTGACCACCTGCTCGTATTGCTGCGGACCGGTCACCGCCAGCACGCTCGGGTGCACGTTGCGGATATTGCCTTCTTCCACGCCCATGCAGCCGGTCACGATGACCTTGCCGTTTTCCTTGATCGCTTCGCCGATCACTTCCAGGGATTCCGCCTTGGCCGAATCGATGAAGCCGCAGGTGTTGACCACCACCACGTCAGCGTCCTGGTAAGTGGACACAACGTCGTAGCCTTCCATACGCAGTTGCGTAAGGATGCGCTCGGAGTCGACAAGCGCCTTCGGGCAACCCAGGGAAACAAAGCCAACCTTGGGGTTGGCTTTTGCGATGGTGGTGGACATGTCTAACCTCGGTATTGAATGACGCCGCCAGTCGGGCACGACAAGGCTGCGGACGGGCGCTTGGTGCGCCTCTGATCAAAAAGTGCGCAATTCTAGCGACGGGCAACGCACTTGACCAGCTTTATGCAGGGAAATGCGACGAGTGCTGCGCTATGCTTCGCGCCGTTGCGCGTAGGTAATGTCCTAAGGTCAACAAAACGTCTGTTACGAGAAGTAAAACAGCGCATGCTAGGGTCAGCTTAGACGCGTTGTTAATAAAAGACCGCAGGTCAAAGGGCAGGAGTGGTTGATGGGTCACGCGAGTAATCAGGCAGCAGGTGCCGAGCAGTCAAACGCCAAGCCGATTGGCATGCTGGTGGCAGCGGTCGGGGTGGTTTACGGCGATATCGGGACCAGCCCGCTCTACACCCTTAAAGAGGTGTTCAACGGCGGTTATGGGGTTCAGGTCAATCATGACGGCGTGCTGGGGATCCTGGCGCTGATCTTCTGGTCGCTGATCTGGGTGGTGTCGATCAAGTACATGCTGTTCGTGCTGCGCGCCGATAACCAGGGCGAGGGCGGCATCATGGCGCTCACGGCACTGGCACGACGGGCGGCGGGGGAGCGCAAGAAGTTGCGCAGTTTCCTGGTGGTGTGTGGCCTGTGCGGCGCGGCGCTGTTCTACGGCGACAGCATGATCACCCCGGCGATTTCCGTATTGTCTGCAGTTGAGGGCCTGGAACTGGCCTTCGACGGCCTGGAGAAATGGGTCGTGCCCATCGCTCTGGTGGTGCTGGTGGCGCTGTTCCTGATCCAGAAACATGGCACTGACCACATCGGCAAGCTCTTCGGGCCAGTGATGGTGACCTGGTTCCTGGTGCTGGGCGGCCTCGGCGTGTATGGCATCACCCTGCATCCTGAAGTGCTCAGTGCGATGAACCCGATGTGGGCGGTGCGCTTCTTCGAGGCGCATCCTGGCATTGGCGTGGCCATCCTGGGCGCGGTGGTGCTGGCACTGACCGGCGCCGAAGCGCTGTATGCCGACATGGGCCACTTCGGCCGCAAACCCATCGCCCGCGCCTGGTTCATCCTGGTGCTGCCGGCGCTGGTGCTCAATTATTTTGGCCAGGGCGCCATGCTGCTCGGTGACCCGGAAGCCGCGCGCAACCCGTTCTACCTGCTGGCGCCGAGCTGGGCGCTAATCCCGCTGGTGGTGTTGTCCACACTGGCCACGGTGATTGCCTCCCAGGCGGTGATTTCCGGTGCGTTCTCGTTGACGCGCCAGGCGATCCAGCTGGGCTACATCCCGCGCATGCACATTCAGCACACCTCCAGCGCCGAACAGGGCCAGATCTACATCGGCGCGGTGAACTGGTCGCTGATGGTGGGTGTGATCCTACTGGTGCTGGGTTTTGAGTCGTCCAACGCCTTGGCATCGGCCTACGGCGTGGCAGTGACCGGCACCATGCTGATGACTACCATTCTGGTGTCGGCAGTGATGCTGTTGCTGTGGAAATGGCCGCCGATCCTGGCCGTTCCGGTCCTGGTCTGCTGCCTGTTGGTGGACGGTCTGTATTTCGCGGCCAACGTGCCGAAGATCATCCAGGGCGGCGCCTTCCCGGTACTGGCGGGCATCGTGCTGTTTGTGCTGATGACCACCTGGAAGCGCGGCAAGCAGTTGCTGGTGGAGCGTCTCGACGAAGGCGGCCTGCCGCTGCCGATCTTCATCAGCAGCATCCGCGTGCAGCCGCCTCATCGCGTGCAGGGCACCGCCGTGTTCCTCACCGCGCGCCCGGACGCCGTGCCCCACGCGCTGTTGCACAACCTGCTGCACAACCAGGTGTTGCATGAGCAAGTGGTGCTGCTGACGGTGGTCTACGAGGATATTCCCCGCGTACCGGCCGCACGGCGGTTCGAGGTGGATGCCTACGGCGAAGGTTTCTTCCGCGTGATCCTGCACTTCGGTTTCACCGATGAGCCGGACGTGCCAGAGGCGTTGAGGTTGTGTCACCTGGATGACCTGGACTTCAGCCCGATGCGCACCACCTACTTCCTCAGCCGCGAAACGGTCATCGCTTCGCGGATCAAGGGCATGGCCCGTTGGCGCGAAGCCTTGTTCGCCTTTATGTTGAAGAACGCCAACGGCAACCTGCGCTTCTTCAAACTCCCGGTAAACCGGGTGATCGAGCTGGGCACCCAGGTCGAAATGTAAGCTGTTGCAACACGGGGGCCGGCAATCGGCTCCCGCTTTTCGTTCTGAACCCTGTGCAATCCAGCGTTGTCGACTAGGCTCTAAGCACTGTTTGAATAGTGCCCACAGAACCCAGAAGAGGTGCGCCATGAGTCAGCTGCTCGAACCTTATACCCTCCGTCAATTGACCCTGCTCAACCGCATCGCCGTGTCGCCCATGTGCCAATACTCAAGCGTCGATGGCCTGGCTAATGACTGGCACCTGGTACACCTCGGCAGCCGTGCCGTCGGCGGCGCCGGGCTGATTTTCACCGAAGCCACCGCCGTGACTGCCGATGGCCGCATCACCGCCCAGGATCTGGGCTTGTGGCATGACGCACAAATCGAACCGCTGCAACGCATCACACGTTTCATTGCGGCCCAGGGGGCGGTGGCCGGCATCCAATTGGCCCATGCCGGGCGCAAGGCCAGCACTCACCGGCCTTGGATCGGCAAGCACGGCAGCGTCAAACCGGAGGATGGCGGCTGGACGCCGGTAGGGCCATCGCCGATTGCCTTCGACCCTCAGCACACCCAGCCCAAGCCATTGGACGAAGGCCAGATCCAGCAAGTGATCGCCGATTTTGTCGCCGCCGCCAAGCGCGCGTTGACCGCAGGCTTCGAAGTGGTGGAAATCCACGCAGCCCATGGTTACCTGTTGCATCAATTTCTCTCACCCATCAGCAACCAGCGTCAGGACCAGTACGGCGGCTCGTTCGAAAACCGCATTCGCCTGGTGCTGCAAGTGACCCAGGCCGTGCGTGAAGTCTGGCCCCAGGAGCTGCCGTTGTTTGTGCGGGTGTCTGCCACCGATTGGGTGGAAGACGGCTGGAACCCCGATGAAACCGTGGAGCTGGCGCGTCGCCTGAAGGACTTGGGGGTGGACCTGATCGACGTCTCCTCCGGTGGCACCGCCGCCAACGCCGAGATCCCCACCGGCCCCGGTTATCAGACCCGTTTCGCCGAGCGCGTGCGCAAAGAGTCGGGCATGGCCACCGGCACCGTTGGCATGATCACCGAGCCGGCCCAGGCCGAGCACATCCTGCGTACCTGCCAGGCCGATATCATCTTCCTGGCCCGTGAGCTGTTGCGTGACCCCTACTGGCCGCTGCATGCCGACGATGACCTGGGCGGGCGCAAGGCTATTTGGCCGGCGCAGTACCAGCGTGCCACGCACCGCGACCAGCCGATCCATGAGTCTGACTTGAGGGATTAGACCGTTGCACGCCGCACCAGAACCCACCCTGATCCGGTGGGTTTTTTTACGACTGCCCAGTGGGAAATGACTGTAGGTATTTGTTACCGAAGAAAATATTTAAGTGATTACTCTAAAAAAGTCGCACGCTCGGCAAGAAGGTTTCTACGCTTAGGGTAAGTCTGATTTCTGGCCCAGGAAGTCAGTCGGTTTGCTCACTGAGGCATTGCGCTTCATGGGAGGTGGTTATGGGCAACGGGAGTATTTGATGGATATCAGGAGAAGCAGTCCATGGCCAAGTCCTATGGTGTAGCGGGGGTGGTGGCGTCTTTTCTGACCCGCAGGGTGTCTTTGCGTGGTCGAAGGCTGAGTTCGGATGAAGCTGAACTGCTGGCGCAATATCGCGCCCTGACCGAAAACGATCAGGTGGCGATGCGCTATTTGATTGGGGCGATGAAGAGTGTGTCGCGGTTCTGAGCACTTGCAGGAGCTGGCTTGCCAGCTCCTGCAAGGGACGATCAGGTGTACTTACGCTGATCCGGAGCCGGCGGGAAGTACTGGTACAACCAGGTTTCACTCAAGGTGCGGTCCTGGGTGCGAATGAACAGGCGCAGTTCCACCGGCTCCACGCTGTCGCTGGTCGGGTACCAGTCAAACAGGATGCGGTAGCCCTTGATGTTATCCAGCACCAGCACGCTGAAGTCTTTCACTTCGCCATGGGAGCAGGTCACCACCGGCTCGATCCCGGTGCCCGGTGGCAGGCGATCCAGGCCGCCGCCCTTGAAGTCCACGGCAAAACGGCGCGCCCACACGGGTGGATAGTGCTCGCCCGGTGCCCAACCCTCGGTAAAGCCACCCATGCCTGAACGGGTCGCGTCGACTTGCGCCAGCGGCGTGCTCACCGGTGGCAGGGCGCTCCAATACAGCTTGTAGCCATAGTTGAGCGAGTCGCCGGCTGCCACGGGTTTTTTCGGGGTCCAGAAGGCCACGATGTTATCCAGGGTCTCACCGGTGGTAGGAATTTCCAGCAGGTCGATGGAGCCTTCGCCCCACGCAGTGGTCGGTTCGACCCACAGGCTTGGGCGCTTGCTGTACCAGTCCACCGTATCCTGGTAACTGGCGAACTCATGGTCGGTCTGCACCAGGCCGAAGCCTTTCGGGTCTTTGTCGGCAAAGGCGTTGAATTGCAGCTTGGCCGGGTTGTTCAGCGGGCGGCAGATCCACTCGCCGTTGCCACGCCACATGGCCAGGCGGTCCGAATCGTGGATCTGCGGGTGGATGGTGTCGCACATGCGCCGCTCGTGGGTGCCGCAGCTGAACATGCTGGTCATCGGTGCGATGCCCAGTTGTTCGATGGTGGTACGTGCATTGATGTGTGCGTCGATCGCCATCACGACCTGGTTGGCCTGGCAGTCGATATCGAAACGGTAGGCACCCGTGGCGCTCGGGGAGTCGAGCAGGGCGTAGACCACAAAGCGGGTGGCGTTCTTGTCCGGGGTTTCAAACCAGAACTGCGTGAAGTCGGGGAACTCCTCGCGCTTTTTCGCGTAGGTGTCGATGGCCAGGCCGCGGGCCGAAAGACCGTACTGCCCGGTGCTGTCCACCGCGCGGAAGTAGCTGGCGCCGAGAAACGACAGCACATCATGGCGGTCCAGCTCCGGCGCCTTGAACAGCTTGAAGCCCGAGAAACCCAAGTCGCCGGTCAACTGCTTGGTATCGACTGTGGTTTTCTCATAGTTGAACAGCGACGGGCGGAAATGCACTTCACGCGCTTCGCGGGTCTTGGGGTCGACACTGTGCATGCGCACCGGCGTCTTGAAACCCATGCCGACATGGAAGAACTGCACGTCCAGTTGGCCGTTCAACTCCTTCCACAACGAATGATTGCCGTCGTAGCCGATGGCGTTGAAATTCTGCGGGGTCATGGTCGCCAGCGTCGGCGGCAGCACCTGTTTGGTGTCCTTGTAAGCGCTCCCGGCGAGTTGTTTGGCCTGGGCCTTGAGCGATTCGAAATCGAACGCCACGGCCTTGCCATCGGCGGCACGGTTCCCGGCCCAGGCCTGGGCGGCGAGCAGGCCGCTGGCCGACAAACCGGTGTAAGCCGCAATGGCCATGGACGCTTTAAGCAAATTCCTGCGGTGCATAGAGACAACCTGTCGTGAGCAAATCCCGCGCCGTTCCTGGCACGTAGCGGATCAGAAATTACGGTTCGGACATGCCTTCGACCAAACGCAACGGACAATAAACAGACGCCGGATAGCTTAAGCGGTTCGATGACGCAGGAAAATTGATTGATAGCGGGGTGATGGCGTAGCAAGTGCGACAAGACATTTCCAGCGCTGTGGCCGAACACTTTCCTTGAACCTTATGACGATCAAATGTGGGAGCGGGCTTGCTCGCGAATGCGGTGTGTCAGCTGATACATCTTTCACTGATCCACCGTATTCGCGAGCAAGCCCGCTCCCACATTTAGACTGTATTTCAGCTCACTTCACCGACTGCCCGGTAAGCCTCATCAATCGCCGCATGCGCATACGCACTCCACGCCGCGTCCGAGTTGGCGATGCTCACATGCCCCACCGGCTTTTTTGCCAGGTTCATCCATGCTTCGCTCTGGTCCGCATCGTCGAACAAGCTGTTGGAGAAGCTCGCATAACCGTGTGACCAGCGGTTGACGGTGATCGCCAGAATGTCGGTCTCATGGTTGAACCCACCTGGCCCGAGCATACGTTGCAACTGGTCACGCAACTGCGCTTCCAATTGCTCGAACGTTTGCCCATACAGCTTGCCGCGTCCGGCGCGGGCCTGGTCGCGGGCGTTCATGCCGCTGTTGGGGCTGGTGGGTACGTAGACCATGTGCAAGCCGATCGGCTGCGTCGGGTCGCGCGGGTGGTCGTAACCGCCCATGCTCACCGGATAGTCCAGCTTGATGCGGCTGTAAGGCTGGGTCGCCGCGTAGATTTCATGCACGCCCAACTTCTGGAACGACTGCCAATTGCGGATCACCACCTTGGTGTACACCAGCGGGTACTTCACGTTCTGGCTCAGGGCTTGGGCTTGGGTTGCGGGCAGGTCTTTCAGCAGATACGGAATCATCATGTTGTAGCAGGCCAGGATGCAACGTTTGCCGCGCACCTGTGCGAGTTGTCCGCCCCGGCTGTAGCCGATATGCACGCTGCTGCCGACGTTACGCACGCTGACTGCCGTGCTGTTCAAGCGCAAGCGCACGGCCGCCTTGGGCTGGTCGAGCTTGGCGTAGTCAAACGCCGCCAGCACGATATCGTCCATGGTGTGCCCTGGCGCCACGCCCGGAATCAGACTGCGCACCAGCAACCGCGCCACCGAGGCATTGCCATCCGGGAAGTGGTAGATGTAGGGCTCTTCCATTTCCGCTGCCGCTTCTTCGCTGATCGGCGCCAGGTTCATCCCGGTAAAGCCTGGGAAACCCACGCTATAAGCGTCAGCAGCAGCGACGGCATCGATGCTCAACGCCATGAAATCATTGGTGCGACTCTGGAAGTACTTCACTGCGCCTTCCGACAATCCTACGTTCTTGAGCAGGAAATCGCGGTAGCTGGTGGTAGCCAGGGTGTCGGCCTTTTCTTCGGCGGTCTTGCCCGGCAGGTAATCCTTGGGCGCGGTGTGCAGTTCGATCAAGGCCTGGCGGTCGGCCGCTGGCAAGGGGAAGTCATTGATGAAGTCGCGGATGGCGCGGGCATTCAACTGGTCCGGTGCAATATCGTCGGCCACCATCGGCGTCGGGTCGCCGGTGACCAGTATGTCTTCGCCGAAGTTTTCCTTGTCGAAGAACACCCCGCGCGAAAGCCCAAGGCCTGGGTAGAACTGGCGGTCGAAGGCGGTTTCGAAGCGCTTGATGTTCACCCCGAGCTTTTTCAACAACCCGTTCACTTCCTTGCTGTACAGGTGGTTGGGCGACTGGAACGCCTCGCTGCCGCCGTAGCCGATGATCATGCGGCCACCGGCCTGGAATTCGTTGCGCTTGGCGTGACCGCCGAAGTCGTCGTGGTTTTCCAGGATCAGGATCTTCGCCTTGGGGTGCTTCTCGCGGTAAAACCACGCCGCCGACAAACCACTCAAGCCGCCGCCCACGACCACCAGGTCATAGTCCTCGGTGATCGGCAGTGCGTCGGTGTTGAACACCTTCTTTTCCCAGCCCATCTGGTGCGCCACTTCGAACGAGCCGGCATGGCTGCCGCGCAGGCCGGTGAGGGCGGGTGGGTAGTAACGGCCATCGGGAGCGGCTTGCAGGATTTGCAGCGGGGTCATGCCGGCGGCAATGGTGACAGCGACGCCGTTAAGGAAGTCGCGGCGGGTGATATCCATGGGGGATCCTGAAAATTATTGTTATAGGTTCCCGGCATCCAGGGAGGATGCCGGGTTAAATCGTCAGTGCTTGAACATCACATGGCGCACGGTGGTGTAGTCCTCCAGCCCGTACATGGACATGTCCTTGCCATACCCGGACAGTTTCTGACCGCCGTGGGGCATTTCGCTGACGAGCATGAAGTGGGTGTTCACCCAGGTGCAGCCGTACTGCAGGCGTGCGGCCAAGCGGTGGGCGCGTCCTACATCGGCGGTCCACACGGATGACGCCAGGCCGTAGTCCGAATCATTGGCCCAGCCCAGTACCTGTGCTTCATCGGTGAACTTGGTTACCGAGACCACCGGCCCGAACACCTCTCGGCGCACGATTTCGTCGTCCTGCTGTGCGTCGGCCAATACCGTCGGTTCGAAGAAGAAACCATTGCCTTCCACGGCCTTGCCCCCGGTGACCAGGCGAATGTGCGACTGCGCCACGGCGCGTTCGACAAACCCGGCGACACGGTCGCGATGCTGCGCGGTAATCAATGGGCCCAATTCGGTAGCCGGATCATCCTGCAAGCCGTACTGGATGCTGGCGACCGCCGCACCGAGTTTCTCGACAAACGCATCGTAGATATCCGCCTGCGCATAAATCCGGCAGGCCGCCGTGCAATCCTGGCCGGCGTTGTAGAAGCCAAAAGTACGAATACCTTCCACGGCGGCGTCGATGTCCGCGTCGTTGAAGATGATCACGGGCGCCTTGCCACCCAACTCCATGTGCATGCGCTTCACGCTGTCGGCGGTGCTGGAGATAATGTTTGCGCCGGTGGCGATGGAACCGGTCAACGACACCATGCGCACTTTCGGGTGGTTCACCAGCGGGCTACCGACGGTTGGCCCACGGCCGAATACCAGGTTGAGCACACCGGCCGGGAAGATTTCAGCGGCCAGTTCGACCATGCGCAGGGCGGTCAACGGGGTTTGTTCCGACGGCTTGAGCACCACGGTATTACCGGCGGCGAGGGCCGGGGCGATTTTCCAGGCGACCATCATCAGCGGGTAGTTCCATGGTGCGATGGACGCAATCACCCCCACCGGGTCGCGGCGGATCATCGAGGTATGGCCAGGCAGGTATTCACCGCCGGCCGAGCCGCTCATGCAACGGCTGGCGCCGGCAAAGAAGCGGAATACGTCGGCAATTGCCGGGATCTCATCGTTCAAGGCGGCGCTGTAGGGTTTGCCGCAGTTGTCCGATTCCAGCTTGGCCAGCTCTTCGCCGTGGGCTTCGATCACGTCTGCCAGTTTCAGCAGCAGCAGCGAACGGTCCTTGGGCGCGGTCTGCGACCAGCTTTCGAAAGCCGCATCGGCTGCGCGCACGGCGGCGTCTACCTGGGCTTCGCTGGCTTCGTTGATTTCCACCAGCACGCGGCCGAGCGCCGGGTTGAATACCGCCTGGGCCGGGCCTTCGCCCTCGACCAGTTGGCCATTGATCAGCAGTTTGGTTTGCATCGCCATGTCCTCTTCAAACAATTATTTACCGCCACTACCGGCCACGCTTTCACCGCCGCGCGTCAGGTAATAGGCACCGAGAATCGGGAACATCGTTACCAGCATCACCAGCATCGCGACCACGTTGGTCACCGGCACATCCCGTGGGCGGCTCAGTTGGTTGAGCAGCCACAACGGCAAGGTGCGTTCGTGACCGGCGGTGAAGGTGGTGACGATGATTTCGTCGAACGACAGCGCAAAGGCGAGCATGCCGCCGGCCAGCAGCGCCGAGCCCAGGTTGGGCATGATGATGTAGCGGAAGGTCTGCCAGCCGTCGGCGCCCAGGTCCATCGAGGCTTCGATCAGGCTGTGGGAGGTACGGCGCAGGCGGGCGATGACGTTGTTGTAGACGATCACCACGCAGAAGGTCGCGTGGCCGACGATGATGGTGAACATCCCCGGCTCGATGCCCAGCGTCTTGAACGTCGCCAGCAACGCGATACCGGTGATGATCCCCGGCAGCGCAATCGGCAGGATCAGCATCAACGACACACCTTGCTTGCCAAAGAACTCACGGCGATACAGCGCCGCCGAGGCCAGGGTGCCGAGCACCATGGCGATCAGGGTAGCGATGGCCGCAATCTGCAACGACAGCTTGATCGCTTCCAGCACATCCGGCCGGGCGAAGGCCACGCTGAACCACTTCAACGTGAAGCCCTGTGGCGGGAAGCTGAACGCCGCTTCTTCTGTGTTGAAGGCGTAGAGGAAGATGATCAGGATCGGGAAGTGGAGAAACACCAGTCCACCCCAAGCTGCGATCTTCAGACCCATGGAAGATTTTTCAGAGTGCATCGAAGGCCCCCAGGCGTTTGACGATGGACAGGTAAACCGCGATCAGCACGATGGGCACCAGGGTGAACGCCGCCGCCATGGGCATGTTGCCGATGGCGCCTTGCTGCGCGTAGACCATGCCGCCGACGAAGTAGCCCGGCGGGCCCACCAGTTGCGGCACGATGAAGTCGCCCAGGGTCAGCGAGAAGGTGAAGATGGAGCCGGCGGCAATCCCCGGAATCGACAGCGGCAGGATCACCTGCATGAACGTCTGGCGCGGCTTGGCGCCCAAATCCGCCGACGCTTGCAGCAATGAGGGCGGCAAACGTTCCAGGGACGCCTGGATCGGCAGGATCATGAACGGCAGCCAGATGTAGACAAACACCATGAAGCGCCCCAGGTGCGAGGTGCTCCAGGTGCTGCCGCCCACGCCGGGAATGCCCAGCACGAACTGCAACACCGGCTCCAAACCCAGGTGCTGCACAAACCACTGCGCCACACCGCCCTTGGCCAGCAGCAAGGTCCAGGCGTAGGCCTTGACGATGTAGCTGGCCCACATCGGCATCATCACCGCAATGTAGAAGAACGCCTTGGTCTTGCCCGTGGTGTAGCGCGCCATGTAGTAGGCGATGGGGAAGGCGACGACGGCACTGGCGATCGACACCACGACCGCCATGCTCAGGGTGCGCACGATGATGTCGAAGTTCGACGGCTGGAACAGCGCGGCGAAGTTGGCCAGGGTCAGGTCCGGAGTGACCGCCATGGTGAAGTCGTCAAACGTATAGAAACCTTGCCACAGCAGGGTCAGCAGTGAACCGAGGTAGATCGCGCCGAACCAGATCAGCGGCGGCACCAGCAGCATCGCCAGGTAGAGGTTGGGCTTGCGGTACAGCAGGTTGGAAAACCTGCGCATCGGCGGTTGGGAAAGGGCCAGGCTCATGTCACACCTCGCCTGCGATATCGGTCAGCGGCACCATGGCTTCACGGGCCCAGCGCGCGGTGATCGGCTGGCCGACTTGATGGCCGCTGCTGATATCCAGCCACTGGTTGTTGGCCTGGCTGATATTCAGGGCCTGGCCGTTTTCCAGCTTCAGTTCATAGCGGGTGGCGCTGCCCTGGTACTGGATGTCGTGGAGCAAGCCGCTGATTTCCACTTCGCCAGCGCCCAGCGGGCCTTCGGCAAATCGCACATGTTCCGGGCGGATCGAGAAGGGCTGTGGGTTGCCGCTTAGACGCTGGGCCAGCTCGCCACGAATCACGTTGGAGGTGCCGACGAACTCAGCGACGAACGACGTGGCCGGTTTCATATAGAGGTTGCGCGGGGTGTCGACCTGCTCGATGCGGCCTTTGTTGAACACGGCGACGCGGTCGGACATCGACAGCGCTTCGGTCTGGTCGTGGGTCACGAAGATAAAGGTGATGCCCAACTGGCGTTGCAGCTTTTTCAGCTCGCTTTGCATCTGCTCGCGCAGCTTGAGGTCGAGGGCGCCCAAGGGTTCATCCAGCAGCAATACCCGTGGACGATTGACCAAGGCGCGGGCCAGGGCGACCCGTTGACGTTGGCCGCCGGACAGTTGCACCGGTTTGCGGTCGCCGTAGCCGCCGAGGGCGACCATCGCCAGCGCCTCTTCTGCACGGTTCAGGCGTTCGGCCTTGCCCACGCCCTTGACCTTGAGGCCGTAGGCCACGTTGTCGCGCACATTCATATGGGGGAACAGCGCGTAATCCTGGAACACAGTGTTTACATCACGCTGATACGGCGGCAAGCCGGCGGCTTCCTCGCCATGGATGCGGATCGAGCCTGCGCTCGGCTGCTCGAACCCGGCGATCAGGCGCAGGCAGGTGGTCTTGCCCGAGCCGGAAGGGCCGAGCATGGAAAAGAACTCGCCGTCCTGGATGTCGATGGAAACCCGGTCAACGGCTTTCACTTCGCCGAACTGACGGGAAACGTGGGTGAATTGGACTGCAAGCGTCATGGTGCGGTGCTCCAAAAAGGCGCGGGTCGTCGCAGCGGCCCGGCCTGGACTTCTGAAAAAACGAGGATGCATGGGTGCTGCGCTGAAACGGTGAAAATCGGGCTTTTGTGGTGAGCGGGCTTGCCCCGCGCAGGGCAAGCCTGCTCACCACAAGAAGCAGTCTCTGCAGGGACCTTTAGCGGCCGCCCATGATCGCAATGTAATCCTGGGTCCAGCGGCTGTACGGCACGAACTTGCCGCCTTCAGCCTGCGGAGTTTTCCAGAAGGCGATCTTGTCGAACTGGTCGAAACCGTTGGTCTTGCAGCCTTCGGCGCCGAGCAACTCGCTTTCCTTGCACGCCGCAGGCACTGCCGGCAGCGAACCGAACCAGGCGGCAACGTCGCCCTGGACCTTCGGCTGCAGCGACCAGTCCATCCACTTGTAGGCGCAGTTCGGGTGCTTGGCCTCGCTGTGCAACATGGTGGTGTCGGCCCAGCCGGTGGCGCCTTCCTTTGGAATGGTCGAGGCAATCGGCTGTTTCTCGTTCTGCAGGCCGTTGACCTGATACGGCCAGGCGCTGGAGGCCACTACGCCTTCATTCTTGAAGTCACTCATTTGCACGGTGGTGTCGTGCCAGTAACGGTGGATCAGCGGTTGTTGCGCGCGCAGCAATTCGAGCACGGCCTTGTATTGGGTTTCAGTCAGTTCATAGGGGTTCTGGATGCCCAGTTCCGGCTGGGTCGACTTGAGGTACAGCGCCGCGTCCGCGATGTAGATCGGGCCGTCATACGCCTGCACGCGACCTTTGTTCGGCTTGCCGTCCGGCAGGTTCTGCGCTTCGAACAGCACATTCCAGCTGGTGGGCGCGGTCTTGAACACGTTGGTGTTGTACATCAACACGTTCGGGCCCCACTGGTACGGGGTGCCGTAGGTTTGCTGGCCGACCACATACCATGGCGCATCTTTCAGGCGCGGGTCGATGTTCTTCCAATTGGGGATCAGTGAGGTGTTGATCGGCTGCACACGCTTGCCGACGATCAACCGCAGCGACGCATCGCCCGATGCGGTGACCAGGTCATACCCGCCCTTGGCCATCAGGCTGACCATTTCGTCAGAGGTGGCGGCGGTTTTCACGTTGACCTTGCAGCCGGTTTCCTTCTCGAAACCGCTGACCCAGTCGTAGGCCTTGTCGCTTTCGCCACGTTCGATGTAACCGGGCCAGGCGACGATATCCAACTGGCCTTCACCGGCGCCCACCGCTTTGAGCGGTTCGGCGGCCTGGAGGCTGGCGCTGGCCAGCAGTGCAGTGGTCAGGGCACTGAGCAGTGCGGTCTTGTGCGCAGACATGGGGGTTCCCTCTTCTTTAATTATGGTCGGGGCAGTGTTTGAAGCCGGTAACGCAACAGCTTAGTTGTTGTTTTAAAGATGCTGGCCGTGGCGCGCCATGATGTGGCGCACCACGCTGTAGTCCTGCAGCGAATCGCTGGACAGATCCTTCCCATACCCCGAGCGCTTCAAGCCGCCGTGGGGCATTTCGCTGACCAGCATGAAATGGCTGTTGATCCAGGTGCAGCCGTATTGCAGGCGCGCCGCCACCTGCATGGCCTTGTCCAGGTTCTGGGTCCACACCGAGGAGGCCAGGCCGTATTCAGAATCGTTGGCCCAGTCCACCGCCTGTTCCAGCTCGTCGAAGCGGGTCACGGTGACCACCGGGCCGAACACTTCGCGCTGCACGATTTCATCGTTTTGTTTACAGCCGGCGAGCAAGGTCGGCTGGTAATAGAAGCCCGCACCGGAATGCACGGCGGCGCCGGTGATGCGTTCGATATGCGGCTGGCCGAGGGCGCGTTCGACAAAACTGGCGACGCGGTCGCGCTGACGCGTGCTGATCAGCGGGCCGAGCTCATTGTCGGCATCGCGCTTGCCGGCAAAACGCAGGCTGCTGACCGCTGCGCCCAGCTCAGCCACCAGTTTGTCGTGGATCCCGGCCTGGGCGTAGATGCGGCACGCGGCGGTGCAGTCCTGACCGGCGTTGTAATAGCCATAGGCGCGCACGCCTTCGACCACGGCTTGCAGGTCGGCGTCGTTGCACACGATCACCGGCGCCTTGCCGCCCAATTCCAGGTGTGTGCGTTTGAGGGTTTTGGAGGCGGCTTGCAGGATTTTCTGCCCGGTGACGATATCGCCGGTCAGCGAGACCATGCGCACCTTGGGATGGCTGACCAAGTGACTGCCGACGCCTTCGCCGCCGCCACACAGAATGTTGATCACGCCACGTGGCAGCAGCTCTTTAAGCACGGGGGCCAGGGCCAGGATCGACAGTGGCGTGTGTTCCGACGGCTTGAACACCAGGGTATTACCGGCGGCCAGGGCTGGGGCGATCTTCCACGCGGCCATCATCAACGGGTAGTTCCACGGCGCAATCGAGGCCACCACGCCAATCGGATCGCGACGCACCATGCTGGTGTAGCCCGGCAAGTATTCACCGCTCAACTGCCCGGTCTGGCAACGCACAGCCCCGGCGAAGAAGCGGAATACATCGACGGTGGCGCTCAAGTCATCCTGGCGGGCCAAGTGCAATGGCTTGCCGCAGTTCAGGGATTCCAGGCGGGCCAGGAAATCCGCTTGTTTTTCGATGGCGTCGGCGATGCCGAGCAGGATGTTCGAGCGCTGCTGCGGCGTGGTACGCGACCAGCCGGCAAAGGCGCGGTGGGCGGCAAGGATCGCGGTTTCGACCTGCTCGGTGCTGGCTTCGGCGATCTGGGTGAGCACTTCACCGGTGGCCGGGTTGAGGATCGGCTCGGCAAAACCCTGGCCCTGGACCAGTTCGCCGTCGATCAGCAACGCAGTGAGCAGCGGGGTGGGAGCGCCGGACATTTTTCGCGATCTCTTTTCTTGTGTGGCCATGGGCGTTCTCTTACAAGGCGCCTGACCTTCTCTTATGGGATGAACAGAGACTAGAGGTCAGGCGCGAGGTCAACAAATACTAAATACTGAATGCAGCATTCGATTAAATAGATGGCTTGCGTGGGTGCGGCTGTTCGCGGGCCACCGTCAGGAACGGGTCCACCAGCGCCGGACGTGCGGTGCCACGGCGCCAGGCCAGGCCGACGTCGAGGGTCTGGCTGAGGTCGGCAATCGGCCGGGCTTCAATGATGTCGCCTTCAAGCGACCAAGGCCGGTAGGTCATGTCCGGCTGGATTGACACGCCGAGGCCCGCCGCCACCAGGCTTCGCACGGCTTCGGTGGACGCGGTGCGCAACGTCACGCGCGGTTGCAGGCCCGCGCCGGTCCACATGCGCTGGGCGTTGTGGCCCATTTCATCGACGTTCAGCTGGATCAGCGGTTCACGCGCCACATCGGCCAGGTTGATGCTGTCGTGTTCCAGCAGTGGATGCTGCGCCGGTAGCCACAAGCGGTGCGGGGAGTGGGTGAGGACTTCGGTCTGCAAGGCATGGCGGTCTTCGAGGTTGGAGAGGATCAGCACGCCCACATCGATTTCGCCGCTGACCAGCAAATGCTCGATATACGGGCGCTCATCCTCCATCACGCGGATTTCCACATTGGGGTAGGCGCGCTGGAATCGCGTCAGCAGGTCAGCGAGGTAATAACCGGCCACCAGGCTGGTCACGCCGATGATCAGTTGCCCGGCGACCTGGTCGGTGCTCTGTTGCAGGCTGCGCTTGGCGTTGTCGACAGTGGCAAGGATCAGGTGCGCCTGGCGCAGGAATTGATGGCCCTGGTGGGTCAGGGTCATGCCCTTGGCATGCCGGTTGAACAGGTTGACGCCGATTTCCTGCTCCAATTGCTGGATCGCCAGGGTCAACGTGGACTGGGAAATGAACGCGGTCTGCGCGGCGGCGGAGATCGAGCCGGTCTCGGCCACGGCGATAAAATGCCGGATTTGACGCAAGGTCATCATGCTGGAATTACCAGTGGGGTGTTTTTATAGATTTGTTCGAGTGTATATCGATTTAAGCGAAGGGCGGCCGCGTTACATCTGGAAGCACTCTAGATCGAGGCTTTTTGGCACTTAGTTTTACGCTGGGGGCCTATTGGTCCTATGAACCCTAGTGTCTGGAGGCTACGAATGAATACCCGTGGATTGCTCGATCAGTTGCTCAAGTCTGGCCAGGACATGTTGCAAAACAAGGCTGGCGGCCAGCGTAAACAGGACGACAAAGGTGCATTGGGCGGTTTGCTCGGCGGTGGCGGCCTGGGCAGCCTGCTCGGTGGCGCGGGCGGCGGTGCCTTGGCGGCCGGCGCCATGGGCCTGCTGCTAGGCAACAAAAAAGCCCGCAAATTCGGCGGCAAGGCCCTGACCTACGGCGGTTTGGCGGCATTGGGCGTGATTGCCTACAAAGCCTACGGCAACTGGCAGGCCAACCAGGCCAATGCACCCCAAGGCGAGCCGCAGACCATCGACCGCCTGCCACCGGCCCAGGTCGAGCAACACAGCCAAGGCATCCTCAAGGCACTGGTCGCCGCCGCCAAGGCCGACGGCCATGTGGACGAACGCGAGCGCGAACTGATCGAAGGCGAATTCACCAAGCTGGACAACGACCGCGAACTGCAAAGCTGGCTGCACGCCGAACTCAACAAACCCCTCGACCCGGCCGACGTAGCGCGGGCTGCCGGCACGCCGGAAATGGCCGCCGAGATGTACATCGCCAGCGTGATGCTGGTGGATGAGGAGAACTTTATGGAGAAGGCCTACCTCGACGAACTGGCGCGCCAACTGAAACTGGAGCCGGGTTTGAAGCTGGAGCTGGAAAAACAGGTGCGCCAAGCGGCGCTCTGAGCCCATCGCTTTATCGAAGACACCCCGGATGCCATAAAGGCCCGGGGTGTTTTTGCATTCTGTAAGCGCTACATCAAAACCTGTTGATAAATGAGCGCTTGTGCTCAGCTATACTCCCCGGCATTTGATCGGCCCTTCGAGGAATTACTGTGAAGAACTGGACCTTGCGCCAACGGATCTTGGCAAGCTTTGCGGTCATTATCGCCATCATGCTGTTAATGGTTGTGGTCTCCTATTCACGGTTGCTGAAGATCGAAGCCAGCCAGGAAGCCGTCCGGGACGACGCGGTGCCGGGGGTCTATCTCAGTTCGATGATCCGTAGTGCATGGGTCGACAGCTACTTGGAGACCATCGATATCATCGGCCTGCGCGACGAAAAAACCCTCACCAATACGGATAAGTCGGACTACAAGTCTTTCGAGGCGCGTATTGCGCAGCAGATGGCCAACTACGAAAAGACCATTCATGGTCAGGCCGACCGTATGGAGTTCGACAACTTCAAGGCCGCGCATATCACCTATAACAAGGTACTGGCGCAATTGCTGGAGCGCGTCGACGCCAATGACCTGGAGGGTGCGCGTACGTTGCTGGAAGAGCAACTGACGCCGATCTGGACCGAAGGGCGCATGAAGCTCAACGACATCATCACCGAAAACAAAAACGTCTCCGACCGCGCCACTGCGGCAATCGACGAGTCGGTGCTGTCGGCCAAGATCAGTATGGCCGTGTCGCTCGCCGTCGCCATCCTCGCCGCCGGCCTGTGCGGTCTGTTGCTGATGCGCGCGATCATGGCGCCGATGCAGCGTATCGTCGACATCCTCGAAACCATGCGCGACGGCGATTTGAGCAAACGCTTGAACCTGGAGCGCAAGGACGAGTTCGGCGCTGTCGAAACCGGCTTCAATGACATGATGACCGAGCTGACGGCCCTGGTGTCCCAGGCCCAGCGTTCATCGGTGCAAGTCACCACCTCGGTGACCGAGATCGCCGCCACCTCCAAGCAGCAACAGGCCACCGCCACTGAAACCGCTGCGACCACCACCGAAATCGGCGCCACCTCCCGTGAAATCGCGGCCACGTCCAAGGACCTGGTGCGCACCATGACCGAAGTGTCCACCGCCGCCGACCAGGCTTCGGTCGCCGCCGGTTCCGGCCAGCAAGGCCTGGCGCGCATGGAAGAAACCATGCACTCAGTGATGGGCGCCGCCGACCTGGTCAACGCCAAGCTGGCGATCCTCAATGAAAAGGCCGGCAACATCAACCAAGTGGTGGTGACCATCGTCAAGGTTGCTGACCAGACCAACCTGCTGTCGCTCAACGCCGCGATCGAGGCCGAGAAGGCCGGTGAATATGGACGCGGTTTTGCCGTGGTGGCCACCGAAGTGCGTCGCTTGGCCGACCAGACGGCCGTGGCCACCTACGACATTGAGCAGATGGTGCGCGAGATCCAGTCGGCGGTGTCCGCTGGCGTGATGGGCATGGACAAGTTCTCCGAAGAAGTGCGTCGCGGCATGTTTGAAGTGCAGCAAGTGGGCGAGCAGTTGTCGCAGATCATCCATCAGGTCCAGGCCCTGGCGCCGCGGGTGTTGATGGTCAACGAAGGCATGCAGGCCCAGGCCACCGGCGCCGAGCAGATCAACCACGCCCTTGTGCAACTGGGCGATGCCAGCAGCCAGACTGTCGAGTCTCTGCGCCAGGCCAGCTTTGCCATTGACGAGCTGAGCCAGGTGGCGGTCGGTCTGCGCAGCGGCGTGTCGCGTTTCAAAGTCTGATGAGCGACCTCGCGGCTAAACGCGGCGCCGTCCCGGCAGCGAAAAAGGCGTTGTTCCTGGTGTTCTGCATCGGCAACGAACGTTACGCCCTCAAGGCCACCGAAGTGGCCGAGGTGCTGCCGCGCCTGCCGTTGAAACCCATCGCCCATGCGCCGCTGTGGGTGGCGGGCATTTTTGCCCACCGTGGCGCGCTGGTGCCTGTGATCGACCTCAGTGCCTTGACCTTTGGCACCGCCGCCCAGGCGCGCACCAGCACGCGGCTGGTACTGGTCAATTACCAGCCCGAGCCCTGGATTGAAGCGCGCTGGCTGGGACTGATCCTGGAGCAGGCCACCGACACGCTGCGTTGCGACCCGACGGAATTTCAGCCCTACGGCCTCGACAACCGCCAGGCGCCGTACCTGGGGCCGGTACGCGAAGACGCGTTGGGCTTGATGCAATGGATCGGCGTGAACGACCTGCTCACCGATGAGGTGCGCGCCGTCCTGTTTTCTGCCGAGCTGAGCCTATGAGCAGCGATCCGCGGTTCTTTGCCTTCCTTAAAGAGCGCATCGGCCTGGATGTCGCGTCGGTGGGCGAAGCCATCATCGAGCGCGCGTTGCGTCAGCGCAGCCAGGCCGTCAATGCGCAGACGGCCGGCGAGTACTGGCAGCACCTGCAAAGTTCCGAGGATGAGCAGCAGGCGCTGATCGAAGCGGTGATCGTCCCCGAAACCTGGTTTTTCCGTTACCCCGAATCGTTCGCGACCCTGGCCCGCTTGGCCAAGGCGCGGCTGATCGAAATCAAGCAGATGCGCGCACTGCGTATCCTCAGCCTGCCGTGCTCCACCGGTGAAGAGCCTTATTCGATTGCCATGGCATTACTAGACGCTGGCCTCGCGCCACACCAGTTCAAGGTGCTGGGCCTGGATGTCAGCCCGCTGTCGGTGGAGCGTGCGCGGCGCGGGGTGTATGGCAAGAACTCGTTTCGCGGTGGCGATATCGCCTTTCGCGATCGCCATTTCACCGAGTATGGCGACGGTTACCACATTGCCGACCGTGTGCGCGAACAGGTGCGCCTGCAAGTGGGCAACCTGCTCGATCCGGGCTTGCTGGTGAATGAGGCGAGCTACGACTTCGTGTTCTGCCGCAACCTGCTGATCTACTTCGACCAGCCGACCCAGAAGCAAGTGTTCGACGTGCTCAAGAGCTTGACCCACGTGGACGGCGTGCTGTTTATCGGCCCGGCCGAAGGCAGCCTGCTGGGGCGCCATGGCATGCGTTCAATCGGGGTGCCGCAGTCGTTTGCCTTCAGTCGGCATGCCGAGCCGGTCAAGCCGGAGCCCGTGTTTGTACCGATTGCCGCGCCTATCCCGCAACGCAGTGCCGCACCGATTCCGACCAAACCACGGCCGTTCAGCACGGCCAGCGCTCAAGTGGTGCCGATCAAGGCGCCGCACACCGATGCGGGCGACCTGCTCAGCCGCATCGCCACCTTGGCCAATGAAGGCAAGAGCACCGAGGCCCGTGCCGCGTGCGAGCAGTATTTGAGCAACCACCCGCCGGCCGCCCAGGTGTTCTACTGGCTCGGGCTGCTCAGCGACGTGGCTGGCAGTGCCCTGGAAGCCCAGGGTTATTATCGAAAAGCCTTGTACCTGGAACCCCAGCACCCGCAGGCCTTGATGCACCTGGCCGCGTTGCTCGAATCCCAGGGTGACAGTGCGGGGGCGCGCCGCCTGCAGGCGCGGGCTGCCCGTAGCGAGCGAGCTGACAGTGAGTCCAAACGATGAGTAACACCGAAGCGCTCGACACCGCCGGCCTGGACCTGACCCTGGCCGACACCCAAGCCATCGACGACTGCTGGAACCGCATCGGCATCCATGGCGACAAATCCTGCCCGCTGTTGGCGGACCATATCCATTGCCGCAACTGCTCGGTGTACTCGGCGGCAGCCACGCGATTGCTGGACCGCTACGCCTTGCATCAGGATGCGCACCGCGCGCATACCGCTGCTGAGTTGGGCGAAGACGTGGTCACCCGTTCCTTGCTGATGTTCCGTCTCGGCGAAGAATGGCTGGGCATTGCCACCCGCTGCCTGGTGGAAGTGGCGCCCTTGCAACCGATACATTCCCTGCCCCACCAACGCTCGCGCGCCTTGCTCGGAGTGGCCAATGTGCGCGGCGCGCTGGTGGCGTGCCTGTCGCTGGTAGAACTGCTGGGCCTGGAAACCACCAGCAACGGCGCCAGCGGTGGTCGCATCATGCCGCGCATGCTGATCATCGCCGCCCAAGACGGCCCGGTAGTGGTGCCGGTGGATGAAGTCGACGGTATCCACGCCATCGATGAGCGCACCTTGAAGGCGGCTTCGGCCTCCGGCACCCAGGCCAGCGCGCGCTACACCCAAGGTGTGTTGCAGTGGAAAGGCCGCAGCCTGCGTTGGCTGGACGAGGCGCAATTGTTGTCCGCCGTGACCCGGAGCCTCACATGACCCCCGACCAGATGCGCGATGCCTCGCTGCTGGAGCTGTTCAGCCTGGAAGCCGACGCGCAGACCCAGGTGCTGAGCGCGGGCCTGCTGGCCCTGGAGCGCAACCCGACCCAGGCCGACCAGCTTGAGGCCTGCATGCGCGCTGCCCACTCGCTCAAGGGCGCGGCGCGAATCGTCGGGGTCGACGCGGGCGTCAGCGTCTCCCATGTGATGGAGGATTGCCTGGTCAGCGCGCAGGAAGGTCGCCTGTACCTTCAACCCGAACATATTGATGCGTTGCTGCAAGGCACCGACCTGCTGATGCGCATCGCCACGCCCGGCAATGACGTGGGGCCTGCGGATATCCAAGCCTATGTGGCGTTGATGGAGCGCCTGTTGGACCCGTCCCAGGCGCCGGTCAAAGCGCCACTGCCGCCACCGGAACCTGCGCCTGTGGTTGAAGAACTGCCGCCGGAGCCCGCGCCAGCGCCGCCGGTGGCCGCCGAGCCGCTGCGCCAGAACAAGCGCATGACCGAAGGCGGTGAGCGTGTGTTGCGGGTGACTGCCGAACGCTTAAATAGTCTGCTGGATCTGTCGAGCAAATCCCTGGTGGAAACCCAGCGGCTCAAGCCTTATTTGGTCAGCCTGCAGCGCCTCAAACGTATTCAAAGCCAGAGTGTGCGGGCCCTGGATGCCTTGGACGGGCAACTCAAGACCCAAAATCTGAACCTGGAAGCCCAGGAAGCACTGGCCGATACCCGCCGCTTGCTCAGTGAAGCTCAAGCCCTGTTGGCGGAAAAAACCGCCGAACTGGACGAATTTGGCTGGCAGGCCGGACAGCGTGCCCAGGTGCTCTATGACACCGCACTGGCCTGCCGCATGCGCCCGTTTGCCGACGTGCTGGCCGGCCAAGTACGCATGGTGCGCGATCTTGGCCGCAGCCTCGGCAAGCAGGTACGCCTGGAGATCGAGGGCGAAAAGACCCAGGTCGACCGTGACGTATTGGAAAAGCTCGAAGCGCCGCTCACCCATCTGTTGCGCAATGCCGTTGACCACGGCATCGAAATGCCTGAGCAACGCCTGCTGGCGGGCAAGCCGGAGGAAGGTTTGATCCGCCTGCGCGCGTCCCACCAGGCCGGCTTGCTGGTACTTGAATTGAGTGATGACGGCAATGGCGTCGACCTGGAACGCCTGCGCGGCACCATCGTCGACCGGCATCTGTCGCCGCTGGAAACCGCTCTGCGCCTGAGCGAAGAAGAATTGCTGACGTTCCTGTTCCTGCCGGGGTTCAGCCTGCGCGACAAGGTCACCGAAGTGTCCGGGCGTGGTGTCGGTCTGGATGCGGTGCAGCATATGGTCCGCCAACTGCGCGGCGCAGTGGTACTTGAGCAGACGGCGGGGCAGGGCAGTCGTTTCCATCTGGAAGTGCCATTGACCCTGTCGGTGGTGCGCAGCCTGGTGGTGGAAGTCGGCGAAGAAGCCTACGCGTTCCCATTGGCCCATATTGAGCGCATGTGCGACCTGGCGCCGGACGACATCGTGCAACTGGAAGGCCGCCAGCATTTCTGGCATGAGGGCCGGCATGTTGGCCTGGTCGCCGCCAGCCAGTTGTTGCAGCGCCCGACGGGGCAGAGTCAGTCGGACACCTTGAAGGTCGTGGTGATCCGCGAGCGCGACGCCGTGTATGGAATTGCCGTGGAGCGTTTTATCGGCGAGCGTACCCTGGTGGTGCTGCCGCTGGATGATCGCCTGGGCAAGGTCCAGGATATTTCCGCCGGCGCATTGCTGGATGACGGCTCGGTGGTGTTGATCGTTGACGTTGAAGACATGCTGCGTTCGGTGGACAAGTTACTCAATACCGGTCGATTGGAACGGATTGCCCGGCGCAGCCAACAAACCACCGAGGCACCGCGTAAGCGGGTGTTGGTGGTGGATGACTCGTTGACGGTGCGTGAGTTGCAACGCAAATTGTTACTTAATCGTGGTTATGAAGTGGCCGTGGCGGTCGATGGCATGGACGGCTGGAACGCCTTGCGCTCCGAAGACTTTGACCTGTTGATCACTGATATTGATATGCCTCGTATGGACGGTATTGAATTGGTCACACTCTTGCGCCGAGACAGTCGCTTGCAATCTTTGCCGGTGATGGTGGTGTCCTACAAGGATCGCGAAGAAGACCGACGCCGTGGACTGGACGCCGGCGCCGACTATTATTTAGCCAAAGCCAGTTTCCATGATGACGCCCTGCTGGACGCCGTGGTGGAGCTGATCGGAGGCGCGCGCGCATGAGGATTGCGATCGTCAATGACATGCCCCTGGCGGTGGAGGCCCTGCGCCGCGCCTTGAGCTTCGAGCCAGCGCATCAAGTGGTCTGGGTGGCCGCCAATGGCCTGGAAGCGGTGCAGCGCTGTGCCGAGCTGACGCCGGACCTGATTCTGATGGACCTGATCATGCCGGTGATGGACGGCGTGGAAGCCACCCGCCAGATCATGGCCGAGACCCCGTGCGCCATCGTGATTGTGACCGTCGACCGCCAGGCCAACGTCAGCCGGGTGTTCGAAGCCATGGGTCACGGCGCCCTGGACGTGGTGGACACACCGCCCCTGGGCGTGGGCAACCCCAAGGATGCGGCGGCGCCGCTGCTGCGTAAAATCCTCAATATTGGTTGGCTGATCGGCCAGCGCGGCAGCCGCGTACGTGCCGAGGCAGCGCCGCAACGTGCCACCGGTAAACGCCAGAGCCTGGTGGCAATCGGTTCATCGGCCGGTGGCCCGGCTGCCCTGGAAATCCTGCTCAAGGGCTTGCCCCGGGACTTTTCCGCGGCCATTGTGCTGGTGCAGCATGTGGACCAGGTGTTCGCCGCCGGCATGGCCGAGTGGCTGGGCAGCGCCTCCGGCCTGCCGGTGCGCCTGGCCCGTGAAGGCGAGCCCCCGCAAAGCGGCGTGGTGCTGCTGGCCGGCACCAACCACCACATTCGGTTATTGAAAAATGGCACGTTGGCCTATACCGCAGAGCCGGTGAACGAGATATACCGGCCTTCTATCGATGTGTTTTTCGAAAGCGTGGCCAGCCATTGGAATGGCGATGCCGTCGGCGTACTGCTGACCGGCATGGGGCGCGACGGGGCCCAGGGCCTCAAGTTGCTGCGTGAACAAGGTTATTTGACCATCGCCCAGGATCAGCAAAGCTCGGCGGTGTATGGCATGCCCAAAGCGGCGGCGGCAATTGATGCTGCTGTTGAAATTCGCCCACTGGACAGAATTGCGCCCCGATTGCTGGAGGTCTTTGCAAAGTGAACATGACTTCTCGCGGTGCCGGCTTGCAGGTAGTAATTCAGGTGACTGCACATGAATGATTTACAGATCGACGACATCAAGACCGACGAAAACGCCGCCATGGTGTTGTTGGTCGACGACCAGGCCATGATCGGCGAAGCCGTCCGGCGTGGCCTGGCCCATGAAGAAAACATCGACTTCCACTTCTGTGCCGACCCGCACCAGGCGATTGCCCAGGCGATCCGTATCAAGCCGACCGTGATCCTGCAAGACCTGGTGATGCCGGGCCTCGACGGCCTGACCCTGGTGCGTGAATACCGTAATCACCCGGCCACCGCGAATATCCCGATTATCGTGCTGTCCACCAAAGAAGATCCGCTGATCAAGAGCGCGGCGTTTTCGGCCGGGGCCAATGATTATCTGGTCAAACTGCCGGACAACATCGAGTTGGTGGCGCGTATTCGCTATCACTCGCGCTCGTACATGACCCTGTTGCAGCGGGATGCGGCTTATCGTGCGCTGCGGGTCAGCCAGCAACAGTTGCTGGACACCAATCTGGTACTGCAACGGCTGATGAACTCCGATGGCCTGACCGGGCTGTCCAACCGTCGTCACTTTGATGAATACCTGGAGCTGGAGTGGCGTCGGGCCATGCGTGATCAGACTCAGTTGTCGTTGTTGATGATTGATGTGGATTTCTTCAAGACCTATAACGACAGTTTTGGGCACGTTGAGGGTGATGAAGCCTTGCGCAAGGTGGCGGCGACCATTCGTGAGGCCAGCAGTCGGCCTTCGGATTTGCCGGCGCGCTATGGGGGTGAGGAGTTTGCGTTGGTATTGCCGAATACTTCGCCCGGAGGGGCGCGACTGGTGGCTGAAAAACTGCGGATGGCGGTGGCAGCACTGAAAATCCCGCATAACGCACCGACCGAGGGTTCGAGCCTGACTATCAGCATTGGGTTGTCGACAATGACACCGCAGCAGGGGACGGATTGCCGGCAGGTGATCTTGGCGGCGGATAAGGGCCTTTATACGGCCAAGCATAACGGGCGCAATCAGGTAGGGATTGAATGAAGCCTGCGTCGCCATCAATGCTTGATGGATGGCGACGCATTGGTTTTTTATAGTTTTAAACGTTGTAAGTGTCTGTGAGTTTTAGTGCTCTACATATTTAAAGTTACACTCAAGTGCTGAACCAGACTTCTCCGAGTGCCACTGATTAATTGCTATCAATACTTCAGCAAGAGTGGCGATTACTATGATAACGGCACCAGTTCAAACCCCTCTCCCCTATAGGGCGGCCCCCGCTGTTGCTCTCGACTATTCCTCCGGCAACGCCGAGGCCACCAACAATTCCTCAGCCCCTCAAGCTGCACGAGATTCATCGAGTCATACTGTTGCGTCCCGTGAACGCCGAGCCTTCTCTGGTCAGCTTCGCGCCGGGCTCATGAACGCCCCTGATTCGTCCTCCAGCAGTCGGCTGGAAGTACCTGAGGGTCGCGCATGGAACCTATTGTCCGGTGCGCAAGCCCTGAATAAAACTCAGCGTGAGGAACTGAACACCTATGTCAATGGCCACACAGGCGTCGATGGCCAGACATTGTTGGATTTACTGGTGGCTTCTGCGGGTTCAACACTTAACCCTCAAGACGGCCCGGGAAAACAACTGCGTAATTTGTTTGAAAGTTCTGCTGCCCAAGCACTTGGCGAGCAATTGGCGTCGCACTTCAAGGGTACCATCAATGCCAGCGCCGAAGATTGGGTCAAGATTGCACTGATCAATCAACTGGATCGATCAGCGGGAACCGAGCATCGAAAGATCGCCGGCTATGACGTCCAGCAAAGCAGTAACCAAGGTAAATCCTATGGTGAAATTACCCGTGATTTCGCGGCGCACCTAGTGACCGCTGGCAAGGCAAATGAACAGAATTCAATGGCGATGGCACACTTGTTATTGGCTGGAGTCGCTCCGGAACTGACGCTCGCGGGCGTCCCGCCCACACTGCAATTCGGCAGCATCGAGTCAGTCAACCTGGCTGCAGCTGTTCACTATTTTGCAAATATGTTACCCAGTGTCCTTAATAACGATGAGGTGTTGGTAGAGGACGCTGTCAACTATTTCAACACCGCTAAGGAGGAGGGGCATGCGCTATCCAAAAAGCAAAGCTTTATGTTGGCGGCCATGGATTGGGCCAGGCTCAACGGTGTTGTGCACAACAATCCGAATTATGAATATAGCGAACAGGAATTCGCCACTGCGGGGGCTGAAGTTGCCCGTCGAATAAAGATCATGTCAGACGCAGCGACCACGTTGAATGAACCGCTCAAAACCCGCACGGAACTGGCGATTGAAGCGTTGGAAGGGATATATTCTGACGAAGACGATGAGCCTGATTTAACATCGGATATACTCCGGCGGTGGCCTAGAGGGCGTTATGAGTTGACGTTGATCACTTCACTTCTTGATCTTTATTTGAGCGAGAAGTTTGATAGTTTTGATGAATACCACTCAATGGACACCCACAAGCTAAAATATCTACCTTTTGTGCCTGAGCTGAAAAAGTTAGAAAGTCCCGCTGCTCTTTTCGAGGCGTCATACACTAAACATTTGAACTCGCAAAGGGCAGCCTTTACTGAGATTTTCAAATTGGAGTTGGAGGGCTTGCCCGCACAGGATAAAGCAATCTTGGCCAGTGCTGATATTACTGTTAGCGGTCGTACACTTGAGCGCGATCCCGACAGTCCGCATTACAGTTTTCTCGATGCGCCTCTAAAGGTATTGATAAAGGCAGTTACGCCGGCTCCAGACTCCAAGATTTACTATTATGTAAGAAGTCATGACGTGGCAGGTATCCGTCGGGCTGATGGTATCGAAAAAAAGATGCATTTATCGCTCGCCTTCAATTATTTTAACTCTCATGAATGGGCGCGTTGGGATGCCTCCCACGCAAGCGAACTGGACAGTGACACGTCGAAGGTGGCCAAGCACCGGTTGGATGCCTTGGCCGGCACATTGAGTCGGTATTTCCGGCCTGATAACCAACAAGTTAAAGCAGAAGCCTATGGTGTTACCGAGGCTGAGCGTAAACAGGCGAAAAACAAAGCATTTCACAATTTTTTACTTGGGTTTATTCCTTTTTACAACTCGGTGAAAAGCTTTGCGGCAGGCAATATCAATGACGGTTTTTTCTACCTGGGGGTTGATGTGCTAGGTATTGTTGCTGGGGCTATCAAAGGGGGGAGCTTGTTAGCGGAAGTGGTGACGAGCTCCGCCGTGAAAACCCCCTTCAAGGTGATGAAAACAGTTACAACCTGATCGTGGCTAAAGGCGGTTTCTTTGGCAGGAGCCGCCTGATCAGGTTCTTTTCAAGCGAGTCTGTCAGGTAGGGTTCCGTCACCACAATCGACCAAGCGGGCTGCCGTTTCCTGCCGTTTTCCGTTATACTCGCCGGCTTTCAAAAGTTCGCCAACGAGTGCTGCCCGCCATGGAAATCAACCCGATCCTTAACACCATCAAGGACCTGTCCGAGCGCTCCGAAACTATTCGGGGGTATCTTTGACTACGATCAAAAGCATGAGCGTCTGACCGAAGTCAATCGCGAGCTTGAAGATCCTGCTGTCTGGAACAAACCTGAATACGCCCAGGAACTGGGCCGCGAGCGCGCTGCGCTGGCGCAGATCGTCGATACCCTCGACGAACTGAACACCGGTCTGGCCGATTGCCGTGACCTGCTGGACATGGCCGTCGAAGAAAACGACGAAGGCGCAGTGGGCGATGTTGTCGCCGAACTGGCCCGTCTCGAGGAAAACCTCGCCAAACTCGAATTCCGCCGCATGTTCAGCCACGAGATGGACCCGAACAACGCTTACCTGGACATCCAGGCCGGTTCCGGTGGCACCGAGGCCCAGGACTGGGCCAACATCCTGCTGCGCATGTACCTGCGCTGGGCCGACAAGCGCGGTTTCGAAGCGACCATCATGGAACTGTCCGCCGGTGAAGTCGCCGGTATCAAGGGCGCGACCGTGCACATCAAGGGTGAATACGCCTTTGGCTGGTTGCGCACCGAGATTGGCGTACACCGCCTGGTACGCAAGAGTCCGTTCGACTCCGGCAACCGTCGCCACACTTCGTTCTCTGCGGTGTTCGTCTCGCCAGAGATCGACGACAAGGTCGAAATCGAGATCAACCCGGCCGACCTGCGCATCGACACCTACCGCTCCTCCGGTGCCGGTGGTCAGCACGTAAACACCACCGACTCGGCCGTACGTATCACCCACGTACCGACCAACACCGTGGTCAGCTGCCAGAACGAACGTTCCCAGCACGCCAACAAGGACACCGCCATGAAAATGCTGCGGGCCAAGTTGTACGAGCAGGAAATGCAGAAACGCAACGCCGCGTCACAAGCGCTGGAAGACACCAAGTCGGATATCGGCTGGGGTCACCAGATCCGCTCTTATGTGCTCGATGCGTCGCGGATCAAGGATCTGCGCACTAACATCGAACGCAGTGACTGTGACAAGGTGCTCGATGGCGACATCGACGAGTATCTGGAAGCCAGCCTGAAATCAGGCCTGTAACACCCTAATTCTGTGATGGAAAATTTAAAGACATGAGCGACCAACAACTCGACCAGGCCCTGCAACAGGAAGAAAACTCCCTGATCGCCCTGCGCAAGGAAAAGCTTGCTGCCGAGCGCGCCAAGGGCAATGCCTTCCCCAACGACTTCCGCCGCGAAAACTACTGCGATGCCCTGCAGAAGCAGTACGCGGACAAGACCAAGGAAGAGCTGGCAGAGGCTGCGATCCCGGTCAAGGTGGCAGGTCGCATCATGCTCAACCGTGGCTCGTTCATGGTGATCCAGGACATGACCGGTCGCATCCAGGTCTACGTCAACCGCAAGACCTTGCCTGAAGAAACCCTGGCCTCGGTGAAAACCTGGGACATGGGCGACATCATCGCCGCCGAAGGCACCCTGGCCCGTTCCGGCAAGGGCGACCTGTATGTGGAAATGACCAACGTGCGCCTGCTGACCAAGTCGCTGCGCCCGCTGCCGGACAAGCACCACGGCCTGACCGACACCGAACAGCGCTACCGCCAGCGCTACGTTGACCTGATCGTCAACGAAGAAGTGCGCCATACGTTCCGTGTGCGCTCGCAAGTGATCGCGCACATCCGTACCTTCCTGATGCAGCGCGACTTCCTGGAAGTGGAAACCCCGATGCTGCAAACCATCCCGGGTGGTGCTGCAGCCAAGCCGTTCGAAACCCACCACAACGCGCTGGACATGGAAATGTTCCTGCGTATCGCGCCGGAGCTGTACCTCAAGCGTCTTGTTGTGGGCGGCTTCGAAAAAGTGTTCGAGATCAACCGCAACTTCCGTAACGAAGGCGTTTCTACCCGTCACAACCCAGAATTCACCATGTTGGAGTTCTACCAGGCCTACGCCGATTACGAAGACAACATGGACCTGACCGAAGAACTGTTTCGCGAGCTGGCGCAGCTGGTCCTGGGCAGCACCGACGTGCAGTACGGCGATAAGGTGTTCCACTTCGGCGAGCCGTTCGTGCGTCTGTCGGTGTTCGATTCGATCCTCAAGTACAACCCTGAGTTGACTGCCGACGACCTGAACGACATCGACAAGGCCCGTGCCATCGCCAAGAAAGCCGGTGCCAAGGTGCTGGGCTTCGAAGGCCTGGGCAAACTGCAGGTAATGATTTTCGAAGAGCTGGTCGAGCACAAGCTGGAACAGCCGCACTTCATTACCCAGTACCCGTTCGAAGTGTCGCCGCTGGCTCGTCGCAACGATGACAACCCGAATGTCACCGACCGTTTCGAGCTGTTCATCGGTGGCCGCGAAATCGCTAACGCCTACTCCGAGCTTAACGACGCGGAAGACCAGGCCGAGCGCTTCATGGCCCAGGTGGCCGACAAGGACGCCGGTGATGACGAAGCCATGCACTACGACGCTGACTTCGTCCGCGCCCTGGAATACGGCATGCCGCCAACGGCCGGTGAAGGCATCGGCATCGACCGTCTGGTGATGCTGTTGACCAACTCGCCGTCGATCCGCGATGTGATCTTGTTCCCGCACATGCGGCCACAAGCGTAACCGAAGCGAAATCCGAAGCCGCCTTTTATAAGGCGGCTTTTTTATGTGGCGTCTTTAAGCGTCAAGCAAACAGCGCCAGGTTTTGATCTATTCAAGGATTTGAGTCGTGAACCGCGTAACCGCTCAAGAAGGCGCCGCCGGCATTGCCGCTGCCGTGGCTGAAAGCGTCCAGTACCAGGGCCGCAAGGCCAGTCGTCGGGGTAGCGAGCAGCGCAGGCAAGACATCCTCGATGCAGCCATGCGCATTGTGGTGCGCGATGGTGTACGGGGTGTGCGTCATCGGGCTGTGGCGGCGGAGGCCGGGGTGCCGTTGTCGGCCACCACCTACTATTTCAAGGATATCGATGACCTGCTCACCGATACCTTCGCCCAATACGTCGAACGCAGCGCCGCGTTCATGGGCAAGTTGTGGGTACGCAACGAAGGGCTGCTGCGCGAAATGGTGGCCTATGGCGATGGCAGCCCACAATCACGCTCGCAACTGGCTGATGACATTGCGCGCCTGACTGCCGATTACGTCTTGCGCCAACTGACCAACCGTCGTGAGCACCTGATGGCCGAGCAGGCGTTCCGCCAGGAAGCCTTGCTCAACCCGCGCCTGGCCGAGTTGGTGCGCTCCCACCAGCAGATTCTGTTGCAGGGCACCGGGCAGTTTTTTCAGGTGCTGGGCTCCCGCGAGCCACAACAGGATGCCAAAGTGTTGACGGCGATAATCAGTCGGATGGAATATCAGGGCCTGCTGGGCGGCGCAGAGCCTCTGACCGGTGAAGAGATGCTTGAGATCCTCAAGCGTTACATGCATTTGGTGTTGGCCTCGGTCTGACACCGGGGGATGTCCAATGAAAACCTGGCGTGTGGCGGTAATCGCCTTGTCGTTCCTGCTGCTGAGCGGTTGCCTGGTGACCTTCAAGGATCCGCTGCCGGCCCATGACGCCGCGCCGCAGGCCCTGCTGGGCCAATGGTCGAGCAAAAACGCCTGGGGTGAACCGCTCAACCTGCACATCACCGCCATGGGTGAACACCGTTACAAAGCCGTGAGCTACCCTACAGCCAAGCCGGGCCAGCGTGATGAGTACCTGTTCAGCGTTTCGCGCCATGGTAGCCGCTGGTATTTGTCGGCGCCGCTGCCGGCCAAGCTCGGCGGGAACTTCATCCTGGCGGGCTTCGAAATCAACGAAAAGCATGAATTGGTGGTCTACAACCTCGACCTTGAGCAGATCCATCAAGCCATCGGCCAAAAGGCGTTGCACGGCAGTACCGTGGAAACCGTCGAAGGTGCAGGCGTATTGGTGGACAGCCCCTTGGACCAGGTATTTGTTTACCTGGATGACCCGGCCAATGCCGATGTATTCGTGGAAGCCGTGCGCTACCAGCGCGCGGGCAAATAACGTTTAAAGAGGAAGCACCGGGTGGACGATTACCAGCAGACGATACGCACCTTGTCTGATCGCATTGTGCTGGCGCAAACACCGATTCGCGTCCTCGACGCCGTGAAGTGGGACGAGAATATTCGCCAGGGATTCCTCAAGGCCAAGGGCAAGGAAATGCCCGCGGTGAGCCGCGACTACTACCTCAACCGGCCGCTGGCGTTCGACTCCAGCGCGGTCAAGCTGGAGTTCCAGAACATCGAGCGCGACATCACCCGTCGCCTCGGCCAATTCAGCCCGGTCGGGCAGATCATGCGCCGCATGTGCAAGGAATACCGCATGGTGGTGCGCATGCTTGAAGCACGTGGCACCGAGGATTTCGGCCTGATTTCCCAGGAACTTTATGGCGCGGCCTCCGATGCGTTCCACGCCGGCGACCCGACCCTGGCTGACCTGGGCCTGATGCTGTCGGACTACCTGAACAACATCGACGGCCGTGGCGACTTGAAGGACGAGGCCAAGACCCTCACCGCCAAGGACGCCGTGGCCCTGCTGCAAACCCGCCTGAACAAAGTGTTTGGCGAGGCCGAAGAGACCATCCGCGTGTTCGAGTCCGACGGCATCGTTGCCGACGCGGCGGCGGGTGCGGACTACATCAAGATCCGCGCCGACGCGATGTTCAACGACCGCGACGTGCGCGCCCTGGAAGTGCATGAAGGCCTGGTGCATGTCGGCACCACCCTCAATGGCCAGAACCAACCGATCTGCACCTTCCTGTCCAAGGGCCCGCCGTCGTCCACCGTGACCCAGGAAGGCCTGGCGATCCTGATGGAAATCATCACCTTCGCTTCCTACCCGAGTCGCCTGCGCAAGCTGACCAACCGCACCCGGGCCATCCATATGGTGGAAGAGGGCGCCGACTTCCTGCAGGTATTCGAGTTCTTCCGCGAACAAGGCTTTGAGATGGCCGAAAGCTACGGCAACGCCAGTCGCGTTTTCCGTGGGTCGGTGCCGACCGGTCTGCCGTTTACCAAGGACTTGTCCTACCTTAAGGGCTTCATCATGGTCTACAACTACATCCAACTCGCCGTGCGCAAAGGCAAGCTGGAACAAGTGCCGCTGCTGTTCTGCGGCAAGACCACCCTGGAAGACATGCGCACCTTGCGCCAACTGGTGGACGAAGGCCTGGTGGTACCGCCCAAGTACCTGCCGGAGCAGTTCCGTGACATGAACGCACTGGCGGCGTGGATGTGCTTCTCCAACTTCCTCAACCACTTGAGCCTGGATCGGATCGAGGCGGATTACTCCAATATCCTTTGACGAAACCGGATCGACCTGTGGGAGCGGGCTTGCTCGCGAAAGCGGTACATCAGATATACATAAGTTGACTGATACACGGCTTTCGCGAGCAAGCCCGCTCCCACATTTGAATCTCTGAAAGATTTAAAATTTCGAATAATAGCGAGGCTTCAACGGATGAGAATCCTCGGCATTCTGTGCCTGCTACTCACATTGAACGGCTGCAGCTCGCTGCTGTTCTACCCCGAGCCCGGCCTGCCGTTCACGCCGGAAAAAGCCCACCTGTACTACCGTGACGTGACCTTGACCACTGCCGACGGCGTGAAGCTCCATGCCTGGTGGTTGCCGGCCAAGCCCGGTGTACCGCTCAAGGGCACGGTGCTGCATTTGCATGGCAACGGCGGCAACCTGGCCTGGCACCTGGGCGGCAGTTGGTGGCTGCCCGAGCAAGGCTACCAAGTGCTGTTGCTGGACTATCGCGGCTATGGCTTGTCGCAAGGCAAACCCTCGCTGCCCGCGATCTATCAGGACGTGGACGCGGCGTTCAGTTGGATCGACCAGGCGCCGGAAACCCAGGGCCAGCCGCTGATTGTTCTCGGCCAAAGCCTGGGCGGGGCGTTGGCGGTGCACTACCTGGCCGCCCATCCGGAGCGCCAATCTCAGCTCAAGGCTTTGGTGTTGGACGGCGTCCCCGCCAGTTATCGTGACGTAGGACAATTCGCCCTGAGCACTTCCTGGTTAACATGGCCGTTTCAGGTGCCCCTGTCCTGGCTGGTGCCGGACGCAGACAGCGCAATATATGCCATACCGAAACTGACGCGCGTGCCGAAGCTGTTGTTCCACAGCCTGGACGACCCGATCGTGCCCGTGGCCAATGGCATCCGCCTCTACCAGGCCGCGCCACCACCCCGAGTGCTGCAGTTGACCCGGGGCGGTCATGTGCAGACCTTTGCCGACAAGACCTGGCAAACGGTGATGCTGCGCTACCTGGACGACCCGCAGCACTTCAACGGCTTGCGCCGCCTGGGCGAGATTCCGAACTTTCCTAAAGTTGATTCATCAGAGAGCCCGCAATGAGCGAAGAACGCAACATGATCCCGCTGATCCTTACCGGTATCGGCACCATCATCGGCACCGTTGGCTGCCTGTGGTTCTACGGTTACCTGCACTTTGCCAAGCCGGAAGATGCCCTGCTGCTCAGCGATTTCACCATGCTCAAGACGGTGCCGGGCGAGGACTACAAGATCTCCCTGACCCCGGCCGCGCAAGTGGCGCAGTGCGTGGATGGCGTGCTGGTGATGTTCGACACCGAGCAGAAAGGCCTCAGCGGCGTGTTGGTGAACAACAAGAAGCAGGCTGTGCGATGCATGGGGCAGGAAACCCCGCAATTGCAGCAGTGAAGGCGGTTTTTGCCGGTGTGGGAAAGCGCCTTTTTGCGTATCGACTAATGATTTAACGTATGTCAGGCACTCGGCTGGCCGGAACCAGCCCCGTATGTTCACCACAGATCATGGACTGATTGGCAACGCTGATCGGTCCATTTTTTATTAGTCTGGAGTGAGCATATATGGCTGGAATAAACGGAGTATCGGGCGTAGGAAGCATGGGTAATGGTGGAAATGTCGGCGGGGGCGCTCCATCAAGCCAAGGCCTCGATCAGCAGATCCAGGACGTTCAAAGTAAAATTGAAGACTTGCAGTCACAAGGTGCTAAAGGCGGCCAGGGCAGCCAGGGCAGCCAGGGCGGTGGTCAGCTCGATGAGTTGATGAAATTGCTGGAAAAGCTGCTTAAACAAAAAAATGATCAAGGTGCACAGGGCGCTCAAGGTGATCAAGGCGCACAAGATGGTCAGGCCGGCAGCCAGGGCCAGATCCAAATGCCGGAGACCCAGGGCACAGGCAAGGTCGGCGGTTAAACGCCACCTCTCGAAAACCGCCCTTTCAGGGCGGTTTTTGCGTGCTCAATCCGCTATTCAGCTTGTAACGACGTGAGTGGCGTACTGCAGGGTGTCGCACGTCATGCAGATGAAATGGAAATGTCTGGAACCGGTTCGACTTAAATGCCACATAAAATGCGGCTACCTACATAGATTGGGTCGACGATGAAAATACATATTCCTGTATTGGAAAACATGTTGGCCATGGCAAGGCAGCATGTGGCGCTGGAACAGGAAGCCGCTCGCAGGTACAAGCGCGATCAAGGCAGGGACGAGCAAGCGAGCGCGAAGATTGAAATGCCAGCCGAGGACACGAATCGCACTATCCAGTTTGACGAGCCGAAAAAAAACCCACCGTGAGGTGGGTTTTCTTATCCAACGCCAATCAATCAGTTGGCAACGGAAGACCGTGGCTTGACGGGCTGGTTGTCGTTGGAGATGGTCACTTCAACGCGGCGGTTCATGGCACGGCCCGAGACGCTGCCGTTGTCGGCAACCGGGTATTCCTTGCCGTAGCCCTGGGTCACGATGCGCGAGATATCCACGCCTTGTTGAGCCAGTGCGCGTTGTACCGAAGCGGCACGACGCTCGGACAGGCTTTGGTTGTACGAATCGGAACCGGTGCTGTCGGTGTAGCCTTCGACGATCACTTTACGGTCCGGGTTATCGCGCAGGAACTGAGCCAGCTTGGTGATGTTCACCAGGCCGCTGGATTTCAGGTCGGACTTGTTGGTAGCAAACAGCACGTCGCCAAAAGTTACCAGCGTGCCGCGATCGGTCTGCTTGGCGTTCAGGCTGTCCTGAAGTTGCTTGATTTGCGCATCGCGGGCATCCAGCAAGGCGCGGGCACGTTCGTCGCCGGCGTTTTTCAGCTTGGCTTCGGACTCACGCAGCACGATGGTGTCTTTGGCCACTTCAACACGCTGGTTGGTCAGGTAGGCCAGTTGGTCGACTTTCTTCTGGTCTTCCTTGTCGCGGTAGGCCTTGTCAGCCTTGTCCAGCCATTCGCTGGCGTCCTTGGTTTCCAGGGCCGCGAGCTTGGTGGCTTGCGGGTTGGTCTGCAGGGAGGAGAAGTTGGTCCGCGCATTTTCCAGGTTCGCGTTCGGCGGGGTGGAGCAGGCCGCCAGTGCAACGCTCATCGCCAGCAGGGCAGGGATCATCAATTGTTTACGCATAGTCGTGTCGTCCTTTCAATTCTTTATCGGGTGCGATTGGGTCACAGGAAGCGCCTTACTTCTGCTGGATAGCAGCCGGACGCATGCCTTCCTTACGCAACTCATCAACAGCCTTCTGGGAATCCTTCACAGCCTGTTCAGCCTTGGCGGCCTGGGCCTTGCGCTCTGCGACGCGGGCGTCCCACTCGGCTTGTTCAGCCAGGCGACGGGCTTCGTCGTAGTTCTTGTCGTGCATGGCAATCTCGGCTTGCTTGAGCTTGTCCTGGGCCGACTTCATTTCCACCGCAGCGTACTCAGTACCGCCAGCGCTGACAGCGCTGTTCACCGCAGATTGGGTGACGGCGTACTGCTCGGTCGGAGGATTGCCGGCGCAGCCCGCCAGAACGAAGCTGGTGCCGATTGCCAGCGCGGCCAATTTGAGCCCGCGCAGGTGGTTAAACGAGGATTTGGCAGTGCTGGTCTTCATCGTCTTCAACTCCATTGGATAACTCCTGAAAAACATCAAAATCCATGTCACTGGTCTGCGGCGGCGGGCTTGGCACTGATGCGCAAATTGCCCTTTGAAACGACCGTTCCAAGTGATGGCTTACTGGCTGTGACCGGAGGCTTTTTTCAAAAGTTCAGAGAAGATGGCGATTTGCCTAAAAAAATATCTGACTGATTGGTCAGCGTAAAAAAGTTGGAACTTCTGCGTTGCGCAGCGGTACGCCGGGCCCTTTAGGAGCCCGGAATACAAGGGGTTTGTGGGGTTGGGTCAGTGTTTCGGTTCGTCGCTGCTCGCTGACAAATCATGCAGATAACGGCGCGACAGTGTCAGAAAGCGTGGGGTAGGGCCGACGTCTTCGTACAGGGGATCGCCTTCTTCATCGGTGGCAATGACGTGCTGGCCCTTGATGTAGGGGAAGCTGGCTTCCAGCTCTTCAAGCGCTGCGCCGATCAACTCACCGAGCAGTTCTTCGGGGTGGCGTTTGGGGTACATCTCGGTAATGGCCGCCAGCCGCGCGGCGGACTCCATATCCAAGTG
Organism: Pseudomonas sp. P7759; assembly: GCF_013386445.1. Classification (NCBI taxonomy): domain Bacteria; kingdom Pseudomonadati; phylum Pseudomonadota; class Gammaproteobacteria; order Pseudomonadales; family Pseudomonadaceae; genus Pseudomonas; species Pseudomonas sp. P7759. Next base: position 101,431 of record NZ_JACART010000026.1, on the reverse strand, counting down.
GATGGCGTACTCGGTCTTGGTCAAGCGACCCTTGGCGTTCTCTTCCCAATGCTGGGCCAGTTCTCGAATTTTCATGGCAACCTCAATGGAGCCCGCTTTTAGCCGGCGGTGATGAGTATCCAGTCGCACGCGCGGATAAACACGACGACTTAACCTTGAGACTAGCTGCAACTCACAAGGTTTAAAGTCTTGTCATAAATCGAGGCTGGCGGCACTCTGGCAAACCTGCGCGTCCCGGATTTCTGGCTGGAGATTGGCTGATGAGTGATATCGATGCACGCTTGCGTGAGGATGTTCACCTGCTGGGTGAACTGTTGGGCAACACCATTCGAGAGCAGTACGGCGATGATTTCCTCGACAAGATCGAGCAGATCCGCAAAGGCGCCAAGGCTGACCGGCGCGGTGCCGGCGATGAACTGAGCACCAGCCTCAACCAGTTGCAGGAAAACGAACTGTTGCCGGTGGCCCGTGCCTTCAACCAGTTCCTCAACCTGGCCAACATTGCCGAGCAGTACCAACTGATCCACCGGCGTGATGAGTCGCAGCCGGCACCGTTCGAGTCCCGCGTATTACCCGAATTGCTGGCGCGCTTGCAAAGCGAAGGCCACAGCAACGAATCCCTGGCCCGTCAGTTGGGGCGCCTGGAGATCGAACTGGTCCTCACCGCCCACCCCACCGAAGTGGCGCGCCGCACCCTGATCCAGAAATACGATGCCATCGCCGCGCAATTGGCGGCGCAAGATCACCGCGACCTCACCACGGCTGAGCGCGAGCAGATCCGCCAGCGCCTGCAACGTTTGATCGCCGAGGCCTGGCACACCGAAGAAATCCGCCGCACCCGACCCACGCCCGTGGACGAAGCCAAATGGGGCTTTGCGGTGATCGAGCATTCGCTGTGGCACGCGATCCCCAACTATCTGCGCAAGGCTGACCAGGCGCTGCACGCCGCCACCGGTTTGCGTTTGCCCCTGGAAGCGGCGCCGATCCGCTTTGCGTCGTGGATGGGCGGCGACCGTGACGGCAACCCGAATGTCACGGCGCCGGTCACCCGCGAAGTGCTGCTGCTGGCGCGTTGGATGGCCGCCGACCTGTACTTGCGCGATATCGACCACCTGGCCTCCGAGCTGTCGATGCAGCAAGCCAGCCCGGCGTTGCAGGCCAAGGTCGGTGATAGCGTCGAGCCTTATCGCGCCTTGCTCAAGCAACTGCGCGAACGCCTGCGCGCTACACGGCAATGGGCACATACCGCGTTGAGCAGTAGCACCCCGGCGCCGGCCGAGGTATTGCAGAACAACCGCGACCTGCTGGAGCCGCTGGAGCTGTGCTACCAGTCGTTGCATGAATGCGGCATGGGCGTGATCGCCGATGGCCCGTTGCTCGACTGCCTGCGCCGTGCGGTGACCTTCGGTCTGTTCCTGGTGCGCTTGGATGTGCGTCAGGATTCCAGCCGTCATTCGGCCGCCATGACCGAAATCACCGACTACCTTGGCCTGGGCCGTTACGAGGACTGGAACGAAGAGATGCGCATCAGCTTCCTGATGAAGGAGCTGGCCAACCGTCGACCGCTGCTGCCGGGCTATTTCAAACCGTCGGCGGACACGGCTGAGGTGCTCAATACCTGTAAGGAAGTCGCCGCCGCACCGGCTGCATCCTTGGGCTCTTATGTCATTTCCATGGCCGGTGCTGCGTCCGACGTTTTGGCGGTGCAACTGCTGCTTAAAGAATCGGGCGTGCAGCGGTCGATGCGCGTAGTGCCGCTGTTCGAAACCCTCGCTGACCTGGATAACGCCGGCCCGGTGATCGAGCAACTGTTGCTGTTGCCAGGCTATCGCGCGCGTTTGCAGGGCCCGCAGGAAGTGATGATCGGCTACTCGGACTCGGCCAAGGACGCCGGCACCACCGCCGCCGCGTGGGCGCAGTACCGGGCGCAGGAGCGTCTGGTGGATATCTGCCGCGAGCAACAGGTGGAGCTGCTGTTGTTCCACGGTCGCGGCGGCACCGTCGGCCGTGGCGGCGGCCCGGCTCACGCGGCGATCCTGTCGCAGCCACCGGGTTCGGTGGCCGGGCGGTTCCGCACCACCGAACAGGGCGAGATGATCCGCTTCAAATTCGGCCTGCCGGATATCGCCGAGCAGAACCTCAACCTTTATCTGGCTGCCGTGTTGGAGGCGACGCTGCTGCCACCGCCGCCGCCGGAGCCAGCCTGGCGCCATTTGATGGATGAATTGGCGGCAGACGGTGTCAGCGCTTACCGCGCCGTGGTGCGGGAAAATCCGCAGTTCGTCGAGTATTTCCGCCAATCCACGCCGGAACAGGAGCTGGGTCGCTTGCCCTTGGGCAGTCGCCCGGCCAAGCGTCGCGCAGGCGGCATTGAAAGCCTGCGCGCGATTCCGTGGATCTTTGGCTGGACCCAGACCCGCCTGATGCTGCCGGCCTGGCTTGGCTGGGAGGCAGCGCTGAGCAAGGCCCTGGAGCGCGGCGAAGGCGAGTTGCTGGGGCAGATGCGTGAACAGTGGCCATTCTTCCGTACCCGCATCGACATGCTGGAAATGGTGTTGGCCAAGGCGGATGCCGATATCGCCCGCCTGTATGACGAGCGCTTGGTGCAGCCGGACCTGCTGCCATTGGGTGCGCATCTGCGCGACCTATTGTCGCAGGCGTGCAGTGTGGTGCTTGGCCTGACCGGTCAGTCGCAACTGCTGGCCCATAGCCCGGACACCCTGGAGTTCATCCGCCTGCGCAACACCTACCTTGACCCCTTGCACCTGCTGCAGGCCGAGTTGCTGGCGCGCTCACGCCAGCAGGAAGCGGCGCAGGACAGCCCTCTGGAACAGGCGCTGCTGGTCTCCGTGGCCGGCATTGCCGCGGGTTTACGTAATACCGGTTAAGGTTTTTTGCGTGTTCTCAATGGCTTGCAGATAAACCACGGCGGCTGCCCTGAAAAGGGCAGTCGGCGTTTATGGGGCCGGGTTGCACTCAGGCATACCCTACCTATGACGCATGCCCTGCGCGGGTTCCTGCGACTTTTGGCGGCTTGTGTGGTTAAGGCCTGCTGTGTATCTTGATCAGCCTTTGGCCGTTTGGGCGGCCCGAATTCTATTTTTACGCGATTGGCCCGCCGCGGCGAATCCGAGCGTCATCTCTATAAAAAATTGAGGAGCACATCAATGCGCGTCATTCTGCTGGGAGCTCCCGGGGCCGGTAAAGGTACTCAGGCAAAGTTCATCACTGAAAAGTTCGGCATTCCACAAATCTCCACCGGCGACATGCTGCGTGCGGCCGTCAAGGCTGGCACCGAGCTGGGCCTGATCGCCAAGAGCGTGATGGACAGCGGTGGCCTGGTTTCCGATGAATTGATCATCAACCTGGTCAAGGAACGCATCAGCCAGGAAGACTGCAAGAACGGCTTCCTGTTTGACGGCTTCCCACGCACCATTCCCCAGGCTGAAGCGCTGGTGAAGGCTGGCGTTGAGCTGGATGCCGTGGTTGAAATCGCGGTGGAAGATGAAGAGATCGTCCAGCGCATTGCCGGTCGTCGCGTTCACGAAGCCTCTGGTCGCGTGTACCACACCGTCTACAACCCGCCAAAAGTGGAAGGCAAGGACGATGTAACCGGCGAAGACCTGGTACAGCGTAAAGACGACACTGAAGAAACCGTGCGTCATCGCCTGTCGGTCTACCATTCCCAGACCAAGCCGCTGGTGGACTTCTACCAGAAGCTGTCCGCTGCCCAGGGCAAGCCGAAGTACAGCCACATTCCTGGCGTCGGCTCGGTTGAAGCGATCACGGCCAAAGTGCTGCAAGCACTGAGCTGATCGCTCCACCGGCTTCACGGATAACGGCCCGCTTGCGGGCCGTTGTTGTTTATACTGGCGCACTTTTTTTCGACTTGGACACCCACACTGATGAGTACCCTGCTGGCCCTGGACACCGCGACTGAAGCTTGCTCCGTTGCCCTGCTGCACGATGGCAAGGTGACGAGCCACTACGAGGTGATCCCGCGTCTGCACGCGCAGAAGCTGTTGCCAATGATCAAGCAGCTGCTGGAAGACGCCGGCACTACGCTGGCTGCGGTGGATGCCATCGCCTTCGGCCGTGGCCCGGGTGCGTTTACCGGTGTGCGTATTGCCATTGGTGTGGTGCAGGGGCTGGCGTTTGCGTTGGAGCGCCCGGTATTGCCGGTGTCCAACCTGGCCGTACTGGCCCAGCGCGCCTTGCGTGAACGTGGCGTTCATCAGGTTGCGGCGGCTATCGATGCACGCATGGATGAGGTGTATTGGGGTTGCTACCGCGAAACGGCAGGCGAAATGCGCCTGGTGGGTGTCGAAGCCGTGCAGCCGCCTGAGTCGTCCGTATTGCCGAGTGATGCAAGTGGTGGCTGGTTCGGTGCTGGCACCGGGTGGGGTTATGGTGAGCGCATCGCTGTGCCATTGGTTGGCAGAGACGCGGCGATGTTGCCCCACGCTGAAGATCTATTGGCCTTGGCGCGGTTTGCTTTTGAACGTGGGGAAGCGATTCCAGCGGATCAGGCAGCTCCTGTTTACCTGCGCGATAAAGTGGCGCAGACCAAGGCTGAACGCGGGATTATTTGACGTCAAAAATGATGGCAATTTGGGGCTAAATTCACCAATCGTCAGAATTTGCCCCCCGTTTTAAACCTTTTTCAAATTATGTGTTCTAGTTATCACCAGAGCATTTGCGCACCACGGATGATGCTGCCAAAATGCCATTACTGATAGCGAGTTCGCGCCCATGCGTATTGATGGCTTTTCCTCACAGTCCTACCCAATCAAGCGCAAGCCACGTAAGGCGAACGTTACGGTAGACGAGTCGGTTGAGGATTCGCCGGACTTCATCGAGGTCCAGTCCGACGCGCAGGCCAACACTCAAGCCCGTATCAGCGGTCTTCCCGCCCGTCAGCAAGACATGGTCTTCCCGCGCTCCATGAGCAAAAGCGTCGCCACCGCCCTGGCCAGCTACCTGACCACGGCCGGTTTTGTCGAATGGGATATGGAAGTGCTGGGCCTCGACATCCACATCTGATGCGCCTGCCTTACTACCTCGGTTGTCCGTCCTGGAGCGAAAACGCCTGGCGCGAGTACCTGTACCCCGCCGACGCACGTTCCAGCGATTACCTCGCGCTCTATTCCCAGGTCTTCAACGCCGTTGAAGGCAACACCACGTTCTATGCACGACCCTCGGCCGCCACGGTGCAACGCTGGGCTGAAATCATGCCCGACGATTTCCGTTTCACGGCCAAGTTTCCCGGTGATATCAGCCACAGCGGCAACCTGATTGAGCAGCTACCGGCTGCCGAAAGCTTTGTGGGTTTGATGAGCCCTTTGGGTGAACGGGTCTCGCCGCTGTGGTTGCAGCTGCCCGCGACGTTCACACCGCAGCGTCTGGGGGAGTTGGCAGGCTTCATTGATGGCCTTGAGCGGCCAATGGCGGTGGAGGTGCGTCATTCGGAATTCTTCGCCAAAGGCGACGCCGAGCGCATGCTTAACCGCTTGTTACGGGACCGGGGCGTTGAGCGCATCTGCCTGGACCCGCGTGCGTTGTTCAGTTGCACGTCTACATCGGCCGCCGTGCTGCACGCCCAATCGAAAAAGCCCAAGGTGCCGCCACGGCCGGCGGCACTGACGCCGTTTCCCCAAGTGCGTTTTATCGGTCATCCCGAATTGGAAGCCAACGACCCGTTCCTGGTGCCTTGGGTGGAAAAAGTCGCTGGCTGGATTGAAGAAGGCCGCACCCCCTACGTGTTCCTGCACACCTCGGATAATCGCCTCGCCGCCCAGTTGGCCCAGCGTTTCCATGATCAATTGATGACGCGTCTGCCCGGTCTGCCAGCATTGCCTGTATTGGATCGTACCCCCGCCGTGGAGCAACTGGGGTTACTCTAGGGCTCCTTTTCCCGCCAGGAGCCAGACATGGATGCCCAAACCCTTCGCGCCGAAACCTTCAAGGCCTTGCACGAACGTGACCGCGCGTTCGTGATGCCTAACCCGTGGGATGCAGGCTCTGCCGTGATGCTGGCCAGCCTGGGGTTTGAAGCCCTCGCCACCACCAGTGCGGGCTACGCGTTCAGCCTGGCGCGTCCGGATGCAGAAGGCGCGTTGTCCCTGGAAGACACCTTGATCAACGCCGGCATGATTGCCAATGCCACGGCGTTGCCGGTGGCGGCGGACCTGGAAAACGGCTTCAGCGACACTCCCGAAGGCTGCGCCCAGACCATCCTGCGTGCCGCCGCTACGGGTATTGTCGGCGGCTCCATTGAAGACGCCACGGGCATTGCCGCTGACCCGATCTATCCTTTCGACCTGTCCGTCGAGCGTGTAGAAGCCGCGGTGACTGCCGCGCGCAGCCTGCCATTCCCGTTCACCCTGACGGCCCGTGCGGAAAACCTCCTGCATGGTCGCCTGGATTTGCCCGACACCATCCGCCGCCTGCAAGCCTACGCCGAAGCCGGTGCCGACGTGCTGTATGCGCCGGCCTTGCGCACTGCTGAGGAAGTGCTGGCGGTGGTCAAGGCGGTGGCGCCCAAACCGGTGAACGTGTTGATGTCCGGCGGCTTGAACCTCAGCGTCGCGCAACTCAGCGCGATGGGTGTGCGGCGGATCAGCGTCGGCTCGGCCCTGGCGTTGGCTGCCTATGGCGAGTTCTATCGTGCGGCCCAGGAAGTGTACGAACTGGGCACGTTTACCTTTACCGAACGCAAGATGCCATTTAGCCAGGCCAACCAGTTCTTCAAGGGCTAAGGGATGCGCTTTTTCAAAGTGATGGGCGTGCTGCTGATCCTGGCGGGCGGCTTTGCCGTTGGCGTCTGGCGTGGCTGGGTGCCGCTGCCGGCCGATTGGAACCCGTGGGCCCCGCTGGATGTGCGCGCCAGCCCGAACTTGTTGACCCGCTACAAGCTGGGGCGCCTGCAGGATGACCCGGCGTTGTGCGACCAAGTGCTGGAGACCTCGGGCCTGCGCGTCAGCCATCAAGCCGATACACCCGTCGATGCCGCGTGTCCGCTGCGCAATACCTTGCGCGTTCAGGGGGCCGCGGTTGGGCTGAGCAGCAGTTTTCTCGCCAGTTGCTCGCTGGCGGTGGCGTTCGCCCTGTTCGAGCGCCATAGCCTCCAGCCGGCGGCCCAGGCGGTGTTTGGCCAAGCGGTGACGCGGGTCGATCATCTGGGCAGCTTTGCCTGCCGTAATATGTATAACCGCGCCGAAGGGCGACTCAGCCAGCATGCGTCCGCCAATGCCCTGGACATCGCCGGTTTTCGCCTGGCGGACGGGCGCAGTATCAGCGTGCTCAAGGATTGGCCGGGGGAGGGCGACAAGGCGCGGTTCCTGCGTCAGGTCCGCGACAGTGCCTGCGATGATTTCAACGTGGTGCTGAGCCCGGACTACAACGCCGCGCACCGCAACCATTTCCATCTGGACATGGGGCGTTGGTGGGTGTGTCGCTGAGTATCAGGCGGCCAGGCGCAGGTTCTGGGTGACCAGCGGGCGCGCCCAGTAGTAGTCGAAGTCGAGCGCTTTTTGCTGCGCGACCAGCTCTTCGGTCGGGTACGGCGTGGCGGCTGGCGGCAGCAGGTCCAGTTCGAATTCGGCGATGGGCAGGTGCAGTGGGCGTGGCTCCGGCGCCGGGCCTGGCTCCGGCAGCGGCTCGCCAGCGGTGAGCACAATCGGGCGCACCCAACCGCTTTCGAAGTTCTGCTGGCGCTGCTGGGCGACGATTTCCTCTTCCGGGAACGGCGTGGCAGCCGGTGGCAGCAGCTCGGTTTCGAACTCGGCGATCGGCAGGAACAGCGGTTCTGGTGGGGCAATTTCGGTGTCTTTCACGTCGCACTCACGCTGGGTGAGGATCTGCGACAACAGGTCGGCGCCGGCGCTGGGTTCTACCGCTGGGTCCGCCGGTGCCTGCGCCTGCACAGACAGCGCGTCCGGCGTGTCGCCGAGCTGCTCGGCCAACGCGCGGGCGAAGAAGTCCTGCCACACATGACTCACCCCGGCCAGCGCTTGGGTATTGCGCAGGCCGTAGTGGTTGTGGGTCGGCAGTACACCGATGGTTAGGGGAAGAATGTCTGACATTTTTCTCGGTCGACGCTCAGCTCTGGCAAAATACCTGACTGTTGTTTTTATCGGCCGCTGTTTGCCGATCCTTAATATTTTTGAGCGTAGCGATTGATGAGCGAACAACCAGCGGCCAGCCGCATCCAGGTCGAGGCCTTGGGCGAAGCGTTCCAGGGCCGTGCCGAGCAGTGGGCGTCACTGCTGGGGTTGCCAATGCACTTGGCGGATGCGGACTTTTCCCTGCAGGTGGGCGAGCACGGCCTACAGCTGCAACAGCTCGGGCCTGACGCGCCGGGGCCGGTGCGCGTGGACTTTGTCGAAGGCGGCGCGGCACATCGGCGCCTGTACGGTGGTGGCAGCGGGCAAATGATCGCCAAGGCGGTGGGCATCGCCCAAGGCGTTCGCCCCCGGGTGCTGGATGCCACGGCCGGCCTGGGCAAGGACGCCTTCGTGCTGGCCAGCCTGGGCTGCGAGATGAGCCTGATCGAGCGCCAGCCGCTGATCGGCGCCTTGCTTGAAGATGGTCTGGCGCGTGGCGCGGATGATTTTGAGGTGGCGCCGATCGTGGCGCGCATGAAATTGCTCAAGGGCAACTCCATCGACGTGATGCGCAACTGGGAAGGCGAGCCGCCCCAGGTGATCTACCTCGACCCGATGTTTCCACACCGTGAGAAAACAGCCTTGGTGAAGAAGGAAATGCGCCTGTTCCGGCCACTGGTGGGGGATGATCCAGACGCACCGGCGCTGTTGGCCGCCGCCCTGGCCCTGGCCAGCCACCGTGTGGTAGTCAAGCGCCCGCGCAAGGCGCCATGCATTGAAGGGCCCAAGCCGAGTCATGCGCTGGATGGCAAATCCAGTCGCTATGACATCTACCCAAAGAAGGCGCTCAAGCCTTGATCATGAAGGCCTGTAGGCCCGCATAAACAACCCCACCACCTCCTGTACATGGGCTTCGGCGGCTTCTTCACTCAGTTGCCCGCCGCAGCCATACAGCAAGCAGAAATTCGCCGTGCCCTTGAGCAGGCAGAAGAAATGTTCGGCCGCCGTAAAGGGCTTGTCGATGCTCAGTGCGCCGCTCTGGTCGATCTTGCCGAGCAGGCGCTCCATGCCTTGCAACATGCGCATGGGACCGGCCTCGAAGAAGATCTGCGAGAGTTTCACGTCCTGATTGCCGGTGGTCATCATCAGGCGATGCAGGTTGACCGATTCCTCGCTGTTGATCAGGCGATGGAACCCCCGCGCGATATTCAGCAACACAGTCTCCACGGGCATATCCGCAGGTAACTCGAAGTACATCACCGGCAGCTGTTCTTCGCACTTGGCCACCACCGCGGCGGTGAACAGGGTCTCTTTATCGGTGAAGTGGCTGTACACGGTCAGTTTCGACACGCCGGCCTCAAGGGCCACGGCATCCATGCTAGTACTGGCGTAGCCATTGCTCAAAAACAGGGTTTTCGCTGCTTCGAGGATTGCCTGGCGTTTTGCCATGTCCTTGGGGCGCCCAGGGCTATTGGTGTTTACGGGATTGTCTGACATTTTCACCTTTAATACTGGACTGGTGAGTTTGGTATTAATAACATACCCGCCAGTATAATTATTCTTAGCTCCATTTGCGAAAGGTCCTACAGCATGCGCAGTACTTTCCTGCCATTTGCGTTGCCTGTCAGTCTGGTCTTCCTGTTGGCCGGATGCGGCCATGAAGAAGCGACCCAGACCACCCTCCGTCCGGCCATGGTGGTGCAGCCACAGCCTTCTGCACAGTCGATGGACAGCTACCCCGGTGAAGTCCGCGCCCGTTATGAGCCAGACCTGGCCTTTCGCATCGGTGGCAAAGTCAGCAAGCGCTTGGTGGAAGAGGGCGAGCGGGTCAAGGCCAATCAGGCGCTGGCCGAACTCGACCCTCAGGACGTGCGCCTGCAATTGGAAGCCACCCGCGCCCAAGTTGCGGCTGCCCAGGCCAACCTTAGCCTGGTGCGCGCCGAGCGTGACCGCTACAAGACCCTGATGGACCGTCAGATGGTCAGCCGTTCCCAGTACGACAATTCCGAAAATCTCTATCGATCCGGTGAGGCCCGTCTCAAGCAGATCAAGGCCGAGTTTGACGTGGCCAGCAACCAGGCCGGCTATGCGGTGCTGCGTGCGCCGCAGGACGGGGTGGTAGCCAAGCGTGCGGTGGAAGTCGGCCAGGTGGTGTCCGCCGGCCAGACCGTGTTCACCCTGGCTACCGATGGCGAGCGCGAAGTGCTGATCAGCCTGCCGGAGCAGGGTTTTGGTCGTTTCAAGATCGGCCAGCCCGTATCGGTCGAGCTGTGGAGCCAGCCCGACCAGCGCTTCAGCGGTCGCATTCGTGAGCTGTCGCCGGCCGCCGATCCAAGGTCGCGTACGTTCGCTGCCCGTGTGGCGTTCACCGGCGGCAAGGTCCCGGCCGAACTGGGCCAGAGCGCTCGCGTGTTCATACAGGTCGACGGCGATATTCCTCTCTCGGTCCCTTTGTCGGCCCTTAGCGCGGAGAACGGTGCGTCCTACGTGTGGCGTGTACAGCCAGACAACACCCTCAAGCGCACACCCGTGCGCATCGGTGCCTTCGGTGAAAAAACCGTGCCGGTACTGGAAGGTTTGAGCCCTACGGATTGGGTCATTGCTGCGGGTGTGCATGTGCTCCATGAGGGCCAGCAAGTGCGCCCGGTGGATCGCTCCAACCGTGTGGTGAATCTGGCGGCCAAGGAGTAGTCCCCGATGGGTTTCAATCTTTCCGAATGGGCGTTGCGTAATCGTCAGATCGTCCTGTTCCTGATGATTCTGCTGGCAGTGGTTGGCACTTTGTCCTACTCCAAACTGGGACAAAGTGAAGACCCACCGTTCACCTTCAAGGCTATGGTGATCAAGACCAACTGGCCTGGCGCCACGGCCCAGGAAGTCTCGCGGCAAGTCACCGAGCGTATCGAGAAAAAACTCATGGAAACCGGTGAGTACGAGCGCATCGTCTCGTTCTCGCGTCCCGGTGAATCTCAGGTCACCTTTATCGCCCGTGACTCCATGCATTCGGCGCAGATTCCTGAGCTGTGGTATCAGGTGCGCAAGAAGATCAGCGATATCCGCCAGACCTTGCCGCCGGATATCCAGGGGCCGTTCTTCAACGATGAATTCGGCACCACCTTCGGCAATATCTACGCCCTGACCGGCGACGGCTTTGATTACGCCGTGCTCAAGGACTACGCCGACCGTATCCAGATTCAGCTGCAGCGCGTGGCGGATGTGGGCAAGGTCGAGCTGCTGGGCCTGCAAGACGAGAAGATCTGGATCGAACTGTCCAACCTCAAGCTGGCCACCCTCGGCTTACCGCTAGCGGCAGTGCAGCAGGCGTTGCAGGAACAGAACGCCGTCTCCACCGCCGGGTTCTTCGAAACCCCGAGCGAACGCGTGCAGCTGCGGGTGTCGGGCAACTTCAAGACCGTGGAAGAGATCCGCAACTTCCCGATTCGCGTAGGTGATCGAACCTTTCGCATCGGCGACGTGGCCGACATCCACCGTGGCTTCAATGACCCACCGGCACCGCGCATGCGCTACATGGGTGAAGACGCGATCGGCCTGGCCGTGGCCATGCGCGACGGCGGCGACATCCTGGTATTGGGCAAAGCCCTGGAAGGCGAATTCGCACGCCTGCAGAAGAACCTTCCGGCCGGCATGGAGCTGCGCAAGGTGTCGGACCAACCGGCCGCGGTGAAAACCAGCGTCGGCGAATTCGTGCAGGTATTGGCCGAAGCGCTGGCCATCGTGCTGCTGGTGAGTTTCTTCTCCCTCGGCGTGCGTACCGGCATGGTGGTGGCCCTGGCGATTCCGCTGGTGTTGGCGATGACGTTTGCCACCATGTATTACCTTGGTATCGGCTTGCACAAGATTTCCCTCGGCGCATTAGTGCTGGCGTTGGGTTTGCTGGTGGACGACGCGATCATTGCCGTGGAAATGATGGCGATCAAGATGGAACAGGGCTACGACCGGCTCAAGGCCGCGAGCTTTGCCTGGACCAGCACCGCGTTCCCGATGCTCACCGGTACGCTGATCACCGCAGCGGGCTTCCTGCCCATTGCCACCGCGCAATCGAGTACCGGCGAATACACCCGTTCGATCTTCCAGGTGGTGACCATTGCGTTGCTCGCCTCCTGGGTGGCTGCCGTGGTGTTTGTGCCGTACCTGGGGGAAAAACTCCTGCCGGACCTGGCGAAGATTCATGCCGCCAAGCACGGCACCGATGGACCGGATCCCTACGGCACACCTTTCTATCAACGTGTAAGACGCCTGGTGGAGTGGTGCGTGCGTCGGCGCAAAACTGTGATCGTCCTGACCCTGCTGCTGTTTATCGGCTCGGTGGCACTGTTCCGTTTTGTGCCGCAGCAGTTCTTCCCGGCTTCGGGCCGTCTGGAGCTGATGGTCGATCTGAAGCTGGCCGAAGGGGCTTCCCTGAGCAACACCGCCGACCAGGTCAAGCGCCTGGAAGCCTTGCTCAAGGAACACGCGGGCATCGACAATTATGTGGCTTACGTCGGCACCGGTTCGCCGCGTTTCTACTTGCCGCTGGATCAACAACTGCCAGCCGCCAGCTTTGCCCAGTTTGTTGTGCTGGCCAAAACCATCGAGGAGCGCGAAAGCCTGCGTACCTGGCTGATCGAAACCCTCAACGAGCAATTCCCAGACCTGCGCTCACGGGTCACGCGCCTTGAAAACGGCCCGCCCGTGGGCTACCCAGTGCAGTTCCGTGTGACCGGCGAACATATTGAAGAAGTCCGCGCCCTGGCTCGGAAAGTCGCGGCAAAGGTTCGCGAAAACTCCCACGTGGTCAATGTGCACCTGGACTGGGAAGAACCGAGCAAGATCGTCTACCTCAATATCGATCAGGACCGCGCCCGTGCCCTCGGCGTGAGCACGGCCAATCTGTCGAAATTCCTGCAGAGTTCTTTGACCGGTTCCAGCGTCAGCCAATACCGCGAGGACAACGAGTTGATCGAGATCCTCCTGCGCGGCACCGTGCATGAACGCACCGAGCTGTCGTTGCTGCCTAGCCTGGCGGTGCCGACCGACAACGGTAAAAGCGTCGCGCTGTCGCAGATTGCCACCCTCGAATACGGTTTCGAGGAAGGCATCATCTGGCACCGCAATCGCCTACCCACGGTGACCGTGCGCGCTGACATCTATGGCAAGGAACAGCCGGCGACGCTGGTCCAGCAGATTCTGCCGACCCTTGAAGGCGTACGTGCCGAACTGCCGGATGGCTACCTGCTGGACGTTGGCGGCACAGTCGAGGACTCGGCCCGTGGCCAGAACTCGGTCAAGGCCGGCGTGCCGCTGTTTATCGTGGTGGTGCTTACCTTGTTGATGCTGCAACTGCGCAGTTTCTCACGCACCGCCATGGTGTTCCTGACAGCGCCGCTGGGGCTGATCGGTGTGACGCTGTTCCTGCTGGTATTCCGCCAGCCGTTCGGCTTTGTGGCCATGCTGGGGACTATCGCGCTGTCCGGGATGATCATGCGTAACTCGGTGATCCTGGTGGATCAGATCGAACAGGACATCAAGGCAGGCCTGGCGCCCTGGCAAGCAATCATCGAGGCGACCGTCCGACGTTTCCGCCCGATTGTGCTGACAGCCCTGGCGGCGGTGCTGGCCATGATTCCGCTGTCACGCAGTGTGTTCTTCGGACCTATGGCCGTGGCGATCATGGGCGGATTAATTGTGGCGACGGCGCTGACACTGTTGTTTTTGCCGGCCTTGTACGCAGCCTGGTTCCGAGTCAAGCCACCGGCCGTGTAAAGAGTTGTCGTAGGGGATTTCACAAAGAAGCTACGGAGGCGGGAACGCTTCCAAGGCGGGGGCCACTCATTGATTACCTGATTGCCAGGTCTTCCGCCGGTAGGGCTTCACCCCTGCCGGTGGGAGCTTAAATCTGATGATTCAAGGAGTGCTCATGAAAATTGATATCAATGTCAGCTCTTCCCGGTCCGCGTGCAACAGCAACCCCTGCGGACCCAGCAAGCCTCAACCGGCCAAGCCTGACCCTTGCAGGGACTCTTGCAAGCCCGGCAAGAACCTGGCCATCGGCTTCGGTGTCATGCCTCTGGGCATGATCGCATTTGGTGGTTTTGGCCTAGGAAAGTTCTTCTGATCGTAGAAGAACCGCTTGAAGCCGGGCAGGTGAGCCCCCCACACCTGCCTGGGTTCGTTCCCGGTTTTACAGCGCGCCGAAGACTTTCTTCGCCAGGCTGGTCGCGGCGGCCGCAGGGTTCTCGCGAATGGTTTCTTCCTGCTTGGCAATCATCTTGAACAACCCGTCCAGCGCCTGTTCGGTCACGTAGTTCTCGACGTTGGCGCTCTTGGCATCCACTGCACCAAAGGCCGCGGCTTTGCCGGCCAGGGCGTTGTATTGCTGGGCGACGCCGACCTTGTCGGTTGCGGCCTTGACGATCGGCAGGAACTTAGCGCGGATCTGTTCGCGGCTGCTTTTGTTCAGGTACTGGGTGGCCGAGTCCTGGCCACCGCTGAGGATGCCCTTGGCGTCTGTCACGCTCATGTTTTTTACCGCGTTGACCAAGATCGGCTGGGCCTGGGTCACGGCGGTTTCGGCGGCCTTGTTCATGCTGGTTTCCAGCTGGGTCACCTGGTCGCCCATGCCGAACATTTTCAGTTTGTCGGCAACTTTGCCCAACTTGCCAGGCAGCCCGATCTTCACTTCCGGGTTGTTGCTGAAACCCCCGGGCACGCCCAGTTGCTTCACGGCGATCTGCGCGCCTTGGGTCAGTGCGTCCTTGAGGCCGCCGCTGGCGTCGCCCTGGGACAGGCTGCTCAAGTCCAGGGCCATGGCGTTGGCGCCGAACAGCAGGCCGGCACACAGGGCAGTAAGACGAAGGGAGTTACGGAGCATGGGCGCTTCCTTTTTGATCTGGCTTAAATTCTAGAGACTGTCAGTGTGCGACAGCATCAACCCGCAGGCGCAACGGTTGCACGTCCTGGCCATTGAGCTGCACAGCGTGGCGTTCGGTGGTGATAAACAGTAGCTTGCCCTCCACTTCGATGCGAGCGCTCACCGAATAAGTGTGGCCAGGTTTGACTTGCGCCGGGTCGTAGTTCAGGTGAAACGGCAGCGGCACCTGGCCTTTGACCGGACCTTTCTGCTCAGCCAGGGTTACGGCCGGGGCGTCCATCAGCGACACGTCTTGCAGGCTGACGCTCAAGGTCGCGGTCGGTGGCAGGGCGATGCGTTGCAGGTAGAACACTTCGCCATCAAGGCTGGCTTTGGGGGCAGGGCTCATGGATTGGCAGGCTCCGAGCAGGGCAGTCAGGCCCAGGAGGATGATCTTTTTCATGGTGTTGCTCCTTTTCAACGGCGCCGGAATCCCTCCGGCGCCTCTTTAAATCTAGCGGGTTTCTTCAGGTGCAGTGGCTTCGGGTTCGACCGGTGCTTCAGCGGCGCCATCTACACGATGCAACGCCACCTGGCGGATCGACAGGCGAATCTCCGCCGGCAGCACGCGTTTCGCCGCGCCTTCGGCCAGTTCGCCGAGCAGGTCGTGATAACTCAGCTTGCCGGCCTCGTCGCGGCGCAACACATCTTGCTCCAGCAAGGTCTGGATGAAATGTCGGAAAAGGCTCTTGTCGAAGAATTCCGGGGCGTTGAGGCCATGCAGGATCGACAGACGCTGGGCCATGATCGTGCACAGGTCTTCCAGTTCTTCGGCGCTGATGCTGTTCTGGCCACTGTTGAGCAGCAGCGAAATCGCCATGTAGAAGCGTTGCAGGGTTTGGGCAATGCTCTTGGACAGCAAGGTCAACAGCACAAAGTGCCGCGAACTCGGCGCCGGGCGCAGGTACACGTTGTTTTCGAAACGCAGCAGACCCTGTTCGACAAAGGCCTCCAGCCATTGGTCGATCACCGTGTCCAGCTCTTCCAGCGACCAACGAATGAACAGTTCCGATTGCAGGTACGGATACAGCGCGTGGGTGTAGCGCAGGATCTGTTCACGGCTCATCCGCGAACTGCTCTGAAAGAAGCTCGCCAGCAGCGCCGGCAGGGCAAAGATGTGCAGCACGTTGTTGCGGTAATAAGTCATCAGGACGGCATTCTGCTCGTCCAGGTACAGGATCTTACCCAGTGCGTCGCTCTGTTCCGACAGCAGGTCCATGTCCTTGACGTGCTTGATCAGCGCCAGGCCATCGCCTTCCGGCAGAGTGGTATGGGGTGAGTAGGGCACGCGGCGCAGCAGGGCCAGGTACAGGTCCAGCTGGCGCGCCATGGCCTGCTCGTCCAGGGCCAGGCGGGTGGTGGACAGCAGCGCCAGGGCCACCAGGTTCACCGGGTTCACCGCCGCTGCTTCATTCAAGTGGCGCGCCACTTGTTCGCCGAGGCGGTTGGTGGTTTCGTTGAGCCAGGCGGGTTTGTAGTTCGGGCCCAGTTCCTGGGAACGCCAGTCCGGTTGTTCGTTGTCGAGGAATTCGGCCAGCTTGATCGGCTCGCCAAAGTTGACCGCGACCTGGCCAAAGCGCTGCTTGAGCGCGCCGACCACTTTGAAAATATCGAAAATCGACTCTTTCTTCTTGCTCGCGCCGCGCAGTTCGCCCAGGTAGGTGCGGCCTTCGAGTACGCGCTCATAACCGATGTACACCGGCACAAACACGATCGGCATGCGCGATGAGCGCAAGAAGCTGCGCAGGGTGATCGCCAACATGCCGGTCTTCGGCTGCAACATGCGCCCGGTGCGCGAGCGACCGCCCTCGACGAAGTACTCCACCGGAAAGCCCTTGGTGAACAGGGTGTGCAGGTATTCGTTGAACACCGAGGTGTACAGCGGGTTGCCCTTGAAGGTGCGGCGCATGAAAAACGCACCGCCACGGCGCAACAGGCTGCCGATCACCGGCATGTTCAGGTTGATCCCGGCGGCGATGTGCGGCGGGGTCAGGCCGTTCTTGAACAGCAGGTAGGACAGCAACAGATAGTCGATGTGGCTACGGTGGCAAGGCACATAGATCACCTCGTAACCCTGGGCAACCTTTTGCACACCTTCGATGTTGTTGACCTTGATGCCGTCGTAGATCTTGTTCCAGAACCAGCTCAGCACCACTTCGAGGAAGCGGATCGCTGTGTAGGTGTAGTCCGAGGCGATCTCGTTGCCGTAGCGCAGGGCCTGGGCCTTGGCTTTTTCCGGACTTATTTTCTCCCGCTCGGCCTCATCGGCAATGGCCTGCCGCACCAGCGGCATGTTGACCAGGCCCTTCACCAGGTTACGGCGGTGGGACAAATCCGGACCGATGACCGCCGTCTTCAGGTTACGAAAGTGCACGCGCAGGATGCGTTGGGCCATGCGCACGGTACGTTCGTGGCCTTTATTGTGCTCGATCAATTCACGCAGGTTGATAGGCGCAGAGAATTGCACCCGGGTCTTGCGACCCAGAATCAGGATGCTCAACAGCCGGCGTAGACGCCCGGTGACCGCCCAGCTGTCGGCAAACAACAGCTTCCACGGGCTGGACTCGCTCTCGGGAGATTGGCCCCAGAACACGCTCACGGGAATGATTTGTGCATTCTCTTCCGCGTGTTCGGTGAGGGTGTTGACCAAGCGGGTCAGGGTAGGGGGGGCTCCGCGCTTGTCCTGGCGACCGAGCCAGTCCGGTTCCGGCGTGAGGTAGAAGAACGCCGCCGGCTCCATCAACGGGCCGACCGATACCGGCAGCACCGGGCGCGGCAGGCCGGCTTTGGTGCACTCGGCGTCGACCACGGCCAGTTCGGTGAGGGAAGGCGATTGCAGGACGTAGAACACCGGCCGGCTGCGGTCCAGGTTAAGGGTCAGGGACGACTGGTTGATCGTCTCCGAGCGAACCCAGAGGTACAACAGTCGGCGCAAGGTGCCGAACACTAGACGGCGGAACGGAGAGCGGGTCATAGGCGTGCTGCTTCAAGTGGAAAAAACCGAGCAGGCGCTCGGGCGGGTAGTGTGCCGTATTCGCCGAAAATCGGCAAAAAAGCAGCGATGTAAACTTGAGTTGATCGTATTTGAGCCTGTCTTATACTCGGCAGTTCAATGCGAGCGACTCAACAATAAAAATGCATGTGGGAGTAAGACAGATGGCAACGCGTGAAACCGGCAATGTGAAGTGGTTCAACGATGCAAAGGGCTATGGCTTTATCCAGCGCGAAGACGGCAAGGACGTGTTTGTGCACTACCGCGCCATTCGCGGTGACGGCCACCGCTCCCTAGCCGAGGGCCAGCAGGTGGAATACGCCGTGGTGACCGGCGAGAAGGGGTTGCAGGCGGAGGATGTGGTGGGGCTTTGAGCTAGAGTCATGCAACGCCGCTGAACCCATGTGGGAGCGGGCTTGCTCGCGAAGGCGGTGTGTCAGTCACAGTCGATGTTGACTGATCCACCGCCTTCGCGAGCAAGCCCGCTCCCACATTTGATTGGGTTCACAACTCAGGTCTTATGCGGTTTTCCAGGTGATTTCTTCTTCGCCATCCGCGCTGATGCGCATCCAGCGATCAGCGCTTTCTTCACCTTCTTCCTCAACCCAAGTCCCCGGTGCACAACGCACTTCCACGTTCAGCGCAGCAAATGCAGCGCGGGCGCAGGCGATGTCGTCATCCCACGGCGTCTGATCGCTTTCCAGGTACAGGCTGTTCCATTTACCGACGGCTTTGGGCAGCCAGGTAACCGGCACATTGCCGGCCTTGCATTTGTAGGTCTGGCCTTTCTGGACCCAGTCGGAGCACGGGCCCAGGGCGGCGCCCAGCCAGGCGGCGATGGCCTTGTGGTCGACGTCGGCGTCCTTCAGGTAAATCTCGATATCGGGTTGGCGCATGGATGTTCCTCGTTGCGGGATTCGAAAATCCATTCGCGGATGCTGAAAAGTCAGTTATTGAAGCACGAAATAGTCGTAGCGCATCGACACAGTGACCACCAGCGGCTCGGCCGCCTCGATCACCTGTGCACGGCGCTCGGCGCTGGCGCGCCAGCCGTGGGGTGTCATGGCCAGCAGGTTGGCGCGGTCCTGGGGCTCGGCCAGGCTCAGGGTGAATTCCAGCGTCTCGCTGTGCGCCAGGCTCATGCCGTCCGGCACCAGGGCCAGGTGCTTGTCGTCGGTGTACTCACGCACTTCGTCGTACAGGCGTTCGCGCAGCTCCATCAGGTGGCCGCTGGTCGGGCCGACCTTCATCAGGCCGCCGCCGGGGCTGAGCAGGCGCTTGGCCTCTTCCCAATCCAATGGGCTGAACACGCTGGCGAGAAACTGGCAGCTGCCTGACGCCAGCGGCACACGGGCCATGCTGGCGATCAACCAGGTCAGCGACGGGGTGCGCTTGCACGCCCGCTTGACCGCTTCCTTGGAGATATCCAACGCGTAGCCGTCGGCGTGGGGCAGGGCGTCGGCGATCTGCGCGGTGTAGTAACCCTCGCCGCAACCGATGTCGACCCAGCGCTGCGGTGCGCGCTCGGCGGCCAGTTCGGCCAGGCGCCTGGCCACCGGGGCGTAGTGCCCGGCGTTGAGGAAGTCGCGGCGCGCTTCCACCATCGCCAGGTTATCGCCGGGGTCGCGGCTGTTCTTGTGCTGCACCGGCAACAGGTTCAGGTAACCCTGGCGTGCGCGGTCAAAGCGATGCCCGGTCGGGCACGCCACGCCATTGTCCACCGCATTGAGCGGGGCACTGCAAAGGGGGCACGCGAGCATCAGGCGAGCAACTTGATCAGGGTCTGGTAGTAGATCTCGGTCAGCACATCGAGGTCGCTGGCGAGGATGCGCTCGTTGACCTGGTGGATCGTCGCGTTGACCGGGCCCAGCTCGACCACTTGCGTCCCCAGCGTGGCGATGAAACGCCCGTCGGAGGTCCCTCCACTGGTGGACGCCTGGGTCTCACGCCCGGTGATCGCCTTGATGCTGGCGGAGACTGCATCCAGCAGCGCGCCCGGCTCGGTGAGGAAAGGCAGGCCCGACAGCGCCCACTCCACGTGCCAGTCCAGGCCGTGCTTGTCGAGGATCGCCGCAACGCGCTGCTGCAGGCCTTCAACGGTGGATTCAGTGGAGAAACGGAAGTTGAACACCGCCGTCAGGTCCCCCGGAATCACGTTGGTCGCGCCGGTGCCGGAATTGAGGTTGGAGATCTGGAAGCTGGTCGGCGGGAAGAAGGTGTTGCCGTCGTCCCAATGTTCGGCGGCCAATTCGGCCAGTGCCGGCGCAGCCAGATGGATCGGGTTCTTCGCCAAGTGCGGGTAGGCCACATGGCCTTGCACGCCTCGCACGGTCAGGGTAGCGCCAAGGGAGCCGCGACGGCCATTCTTGACCACATCGCCGACCAGAGTGGTGCTCGACGGTTCGCCGACGATGCACCAGTCCAGGCGCTCCTTGCGTGCCGCCAGGCGTTCGATCACGGCTTTGGTGCCGTGGTGCGCCGGGCCTTCTTCATCGCTGGTGATCAGGAAGGCTACCGAGCCCTTGTGGTCCGGGTAGTCGGCGACAAAACGCTCCGACGCCACCAGCATCGCCGCCAGGCTGCCTTTCATGTCTGCTGCGCCACGCCCGCAGAGCATGCCGTTTTCATCGATCAACGCGTCGAACGGGTCGTTCTGCCAGGCCTGCACCGGGCCGGTCGGCACCACGTCGGTGTGGCCGGCAAAGCACAGCACCGGGCCTTCGTGCTTGCCGTGGGTGGCCCAGAAGTTGTCCACGTCTTCGATGCGCATTGGCTCAAGCGCAAAACCGGCGTCGCCCAGGCGCTGCATCATCAGCTTCTGGCAATCGGCGTCAATCGGCGTGACCGATGGGCGACGGATCAGGTCGATGGCAAGTTGAAGGGTCGGCGAAAGGTCGGCATGGGCCGTCATGGGGGGAACTCCGGAGCTTTATAAATGAGCAGGCAAGGCACACAAAACGGCCGTTATCTTATAGCAAAACGGCGGCCAGAGGCCGCCGTTTAGTGCATTGCGCAAGTTTTTACGCCGCTGGCGCGGGTTCCGGCGCCGCCGCAGGTTTGGGCAGCGAAGACAGGAACGCCATGATCAGTGCCGCCACATACGGCAGCGACTGCACCAGCAACATCACCACCCAGAAGCGGATGTCATTGCTTGGCAGGCCCTGCACCAGGTAGATCCCCAGTGCTGCACCCCACAACAGCAGCATGATGAACATCTCTTCGCGCGCTTCGGAAATCGCCACCCAGAAACCATGGTTATCCGCGTTTTTCGGGGTACGGAAGAACGGAATGCTGGTGGTGAAGAAGCCATACAGCACCGCCTTGGCGATGGTGTGCGACAACGCCAGGCCGGCCAGGGCCGCACAAAAAGCATCCTTCAAGTTCACGCCTACCGCACGACGGTAGAGGAAGATGATCTTGCCGACCTTGAACACGAACAACGCCAACGGCGGGATCGCGAAAATCAGCAACGGCGGGTCAACCCGCGTCGGCACGATGATCATCGCCGCCGACCACAACAACGCGCCGACGGTGAAGAAGATGTTCATGCCGTCCGCCACCCACGGCAACCAGCCCGCGAGGAAGTGGTAGCGCTGGCCACGGGTCAGCTCGGTGTCCTTGCCGCGCAAGAGGCTTGCGGTGTGACGCTTGATGATCTGGATCGCGCCGTAAGCCCAGCGGAAACGCTGTTTCTTGAAGTCGATAAAGGTATCCGGCATCAAGCCCTTGCCGTAACTGTCGTGGTAATACGCCGCCGACAGGCCTTTCTCGAATACGCGTAGGCCCAGTTCGGCATCTTCGCAGATACACCAGTCGGCCCAGCCCAGTTCTTCAAGCACCGAGCGACGGGTCATGGTCATGGTGCCGTGCTGGATGATCGCGTCACGGTCGTTGCGAGTGACCATGCCGATATGGAAGAAGCCCTTGTATTCCGCGTAGCAGAGCTTCTTGAAGGTGCTTTCGTTCTGGTCGCGATAATCCTGCGGCGACTGCACCACGGCGATTTTCGGGTCGGCGAAGTGCGGCACCATGTGCTTGAGCCAGTTCGGCGACACGCAGTAGTCCGAGTCGATCACTGCGATCACTTCGGCGTCCTTGGCGGTGTGCGGGATCAGGTAGTTCAGCGCGCCACCCTTGAAACCGGCCAGGGGCGCGACGTGGAAGAACTTGAAGCGCGGGCCCAGGGTTTCGCAGTAGTCGCGCACCGGTTCCCATACCGCCGGGTCCTTGGTGTTGTTGTCGATGATCAGGACTTCGTAGTCCGGGTAATCCAGGGCGGCCAGGGCGTCGAGGGTCTGTTTGACCATCTCCGGCGGCTCGTTGTAGCACGGCACATGGATCGACACTTTCGGACGGTAGTCCGAATCGCCTTCCACCGGCAGGAATTCACGTCGACGCTTGTGGGTCCACACCGCTTCCGCCAGTTCGTGGGCCTCGGTCAGCAACACGATAAATACGCCGAGCGCGCCGAGGGCGAGCAGGATGCCCACGGTGACGCTGAACCAGGTGCTGTATTGCTGGCTGTAGTCGTAGCCGATCCACACCAGCACCGAACCGCAGAGGAACGCGATAAAGGTCAGGAAGGTGCGACCACGCTGGCGCAGGGCCGAGCCGTCGATCATCAGCAGGGTCAGGGACAGCAGGGCCAGCACCACCGAACCAATGGCCAGCACGCGCCATTGCGGGATTGCGACCACGGGCCCTTCAAAGTTGAATTTCTGCTGGCGTGCGGCGTTGTACACGCCCCAGTAAGCGCCCGCCGAGCCTTCGTCGCTGACTTTCCACGGCTGATCGAAGGCCTCGATCACGAAGTAGTTGAAGCCCTGGCGGTTCAGTTTGTTCACCAGCGTGCGCAGGTAGATCGCCTGGTCGGCGGGGGAGGTTTCATTACCCCCGCGCATGCGGCCGTTGCTCGGCCAGCCGACTTCCGACAGCAGCAGTGGTTTTTTCGGGAACAGTTTCTTCAGGTCGCGGGCACGGTCGAGTACGTACTGGCCGGCCTTGTCCATCGGGATGTATTCCCAGAACGGCAGGATGTGCGCGGCGATCAGGTCGACGTGCTTGGCCAGTTGCGGGTTTTTCTCCCAGATGTGCCATTGCTCGGACGTGGTCACCGGCACTTTCACGGCGGCGCGCACCCGGTCCAGCAGCACGATCAGCGCTTCAGGGGTGATTTCTTCACGGAACAGCGCTTCGTTGCCGACCACCACCCGCACCACACTGCGCGAGCTGTTGGCGATTTCGATGGCGCGCTGGATTTCCCGCTCGTTGCGCTCAAGGTCCGGGCTGATCCAGATCCCCAGGGTCACACGCAGGCCGAATTCTTCCGCCAGTTTGGGGATATCCCCCAGAGTGCCGTCGACCGAGTAGGTACGGATGTTGTCCGTTAGCTTGCTCATGATCTCGAGGTCGCGACGCATCTGGTCGTCGGTCGGGTACTGGTCTTTCTGCGGGTACTGGCCTTGCTGGAACGGCGAGTAGGAAAAACCGGAGATCTGTTCAGGCCAGTTGGGGGTGGTGACGGGGCGGTTGATCAGCGCCCAGAAACCGGTGAACAGCGCGGCGATTGCCAGCACGATCACCAGGTTGAGTCCAAATTTACGCGATGCCATGGCTATTTCGGGTTCCAAAGGGTGTGGAACGAAAAGAGGTGTCGGCCTGCGCCGAACGGCGCGCATCCTACACCGGCCCTTCCCTGACCGTACAGCAAGCAGAGAAAAACCGGACATTAGTCAGCGAAAGACCATCTAAGTTCTTTACTTGTAGCTTGTCGCTTCGAACTTGTCGCTCTGTAGTCCATAATGCGCGCCGGTTTTTGGGGTAATGGTCATGAGCACAGAAGATCCGCGGTTTGCAGGCGTCGCCCGCTTGTATGGCATTGAAGGCCTGGAACGCTTGAAAGCGGCCCATGTGGCCATCGTCGGCGTTGGCGGCGTAGGCTCCTGGGCGGCGGAAGCCGTGGCCCGTTGCGGGGTGGGCGAGATTTCGCTGTTTGACCTGGACGACGTCTGCGTCAGCAACAGCAACCGCCAGTTGCACGCGCTGGACAGCACCGTAGGCAAGCCCAAGGTCGAGGTGATGGCTGAGCGCCTGCGCGGCATCAACCCGGATTGCACCGTGCATGCGGTGGCGGATTTCGTGACCCGCGACACCATGGCCGAATACATCACGCCGGACATCGATTGCGTGATCGACTGCATCGACGCGGTCAACGCCAAGGCCGCGCTCATCGCCTGGTGCAAGCGCCGCAAGATCCAGATCATCACCACCGGTGGTGCCGGCGGGCAGATCGACCCGACGCTGATCCAGGTCTGCGACCTGAACCGCACCTTCAATGACCCGCTGGCCTCGAAAGTGCGCTCGACCCTGCGCCGCGACTACAACTTCTCCCGCACTGTGACCCGCCATTACAGCGTGCCGTGTGTGTTTTCCACCGAACAGCTGCGTTATCCCAAGCCGGACGGCAGCATCTGTTTGCAGAAGAGTTTTGTCGGGGATGGCGTGAAGCTGGACTGCGCGGGCGGTTTTGGTGCGGTGATGATGGTGACGGCCACGTTCGGCATGGTTGCAGCCACCAAGGCGGTGGACAAGATTGTGGCCGGGGTGCGCCGGCCTTCCGAGCGGATCAAACCCGCCTAGATCTCACTGCTGAACATAGATCCAAATGTGGGAGCGGGCTTGCTCGCGAATGCGGTGACTCAGTCAATGATGTACCTACTGACACTGCGCTTTCGCGAGCAAGCCCGCTCCCACATTTAGTTTTGTGTAAGGCTTAATGCCCGCATACGCTGCAGCACAGCGTTCAGGCCATTGCTTCGCGATGGGGAGAGCTGGCGGGACAGCCCCAACTGTGCAAACCAGTCAGGCAGATCCACCGCCTGCAATTCTGCGGCGGACAGGCCATTGACCCGCGCCAGCAGCAACGCCACCAACCCACGAATCATCCGTGCATCACTGCTGGCGGCGAACTGCCAGTGGCCATCGCGCAATTCTGCGACCAGCCACACCAGGCTTTCGCAGCCCTGTACGAGATTGGCGTCGACTTTATCCGCATCGGCCAGGGCAGGCAGGCGCTCGCCCCATTGCATCAGCATCCGCGCGCGCTGCTCCCAACTGCCGACGGCCTGAAAAGCCTCAAGTGCGGCTGCGGCATCCACCGGTAAGCTCATCGCAGCATATCCAACGCTTGATCCAGCGCTTCAAAGAAGCGTTCCAGGTCATCGGAATCGTTATACAGCGCCAGGGACACGCGAATCGCCCCCGACAGATGCATCGCCTTGAGCAACGGCATGGCGCAGTGATGCCCGGCGCGTACGGCAATGCCTTGCTCGGTGAGCAGGTGCGCGAGGTCGGCGTTATGCACGCCATCGACCACAAAGCTGACCAACGCCACCTGGGGCGAACCCAGCACGCGCACGCCATTGCGCGCCTTGAGCCCGCGCAACAGGTAGTCATGCAACGCCGCTTCATGGGCGATCACTGCCGGCTGATCCAGCGAACTCAGGTAATCCAGGCTGGCGCCCAGGCCGATCACGCTGGCAATCGGCGGGGTGCCGGCCTCAAAGCCAAGAGGCGCCGGGCGGAAGCTGGCGCTGTGGTAGTCGGCCTGCTGCACCATCTCGCCGCCAAACTGCCAGTGGCGCAAGTGGTGGAGGGCCTCGTTACGGCCAAACAGCACACCGACGCCGTCCGGGCCATACAGTTTGTGGCTGGAAAACACATAGAAGTCGCAACCCAGGGCCTGCACGTCGTGACGACCATGGACGATGCCTTGGGCGCCGTCGATCACGGTCAGGGCGCCGTGGGGCTGGGCGAGTGCCAGCAGGGCTTCCAGTGGCTGCCAGGCGCCGAGCACGTTGGACAGCTGGCTCACTGCCAGTAATCGCGTGCGCGGGCCGATCAGCTCGGCAGCGGCAGCCAGGTCGATCACGCCGTCATCATCCAGTGGCAGTACCACCAGGTTCAGTGCGCGACGCTTGGCCAGTTGCTGCCAGGGCAGCAGGTTAGCGTGGTGTTCCAGGGCGCTGATGACAATCTCATCGCCCGCATTGAATAAGTGCTCAAGACCATAGGCCAAGAGGTTCAGCGCAGAAGTTGCGCCGTGGGTGAACACGATCTGCCCGCTGTCGCCTGCATTCAACCACTGTGCGACCTTGCTGCGGCTGTCTTCGAACGCCTGGGTCGCATGGGCGCCTGGCAAATGCTGGGCGCGGTGCACATTGGCTGCGCCGTTGGCGTAGTAATGGCTGATGGCATCCAACAAAGCCCGGGGTTTTTGCGTGGTGGCGGCGTTGTCCAGGTAGGTCTGGTCTTGCCGTTGCAGGATGGCGATGGCCGGAAAGTCGGCGCGCCAGGGGGAGGGCACTAGCATGGTGTTCAAGGCTCGTATAAGCGAGCCCCAGGGTCGGGGCTCGCTAGGGGCATCGAGTGGCTGCTTAGTTGTGAGCGTGCAGCGCTTCGTTCAGTTCGATGGCCGATTTGTGGGTTTTGCACTCCACGGCACCGGTCTCGGAGTTGCGGCGGAACAGCAGGTCCGGTTGGCCGGCCAGCTCACGCGCCTTGACCACTTTGACCAGTTGGTTCTGCTCGTCCAGCAGCGCAACCTTGGTACCGGCGGTGACGTACAGGCCCGATTCCACGGTGTTACGGTCGCCCAACGGGATACCGATACCGGCGTTGGCGCCGATCAGGCAGCCTTCGCCAACCTTGATCACGATGTTGCCGCCGCCCGAGAGCGTGCCCATGGTGGAGCAACCGCCGCCCAGGTCCGAACCCTTGCCGACGAATACGCCCGCTGATACACGGCCTTCGATCATGCCCGGGCCTTCGGTGCCGGCGTTGAAGTTGACGAAACCTTCGTGCATCACGGTGGTGCCTTCGCCCACGTAGGCGCCCAGGCGGATGCGTGCTGCGTCAGCGATACGCACGCCGCTCGGCACCACGTAGTCGGTCATTTTCGGGAACTTGTCCACCGAGAACACTTCCAGCAGCTCGCCGCGCAGGCGGGCTTCCAGCTGGCGTTCGGCCAGTTCGTTGATGTCGATCGCGCCCTGGCTGGTCCAGGCCACGTTCGGCAGCTGCGGGAACACACCGGCCAGGCTCAGGCCGTGGGGCTTGACCAGGCGGTGGGACAGCAGGTGCAGCTTGAGGTAGGCCTCAGGCGTGGAGGTCAGTGCGGCGTCTTCGGCCAGCAGAGTGGCGACCAGCGGCGTGTGGCTTTCGGCCAGGCGGTTGAGCAGCGCGGCTTGGGTAGCGTCGACATTCTTGAGCGCATCAGCCAGTTGCAGCGCTTGGCTGATGGTGAAGGTGATCGCCTGGTTGCCTTCGGTGTAGCCGAGGATCGGCGCGATGGCTGCGACGATTTCTGCCGACGGGTTGAGCAGCGGTTGTGCGTAAAACACTTCCAGCCAAGCACCTTGGCGGTTCTGAGTGCCGACGCCGAAGCCCAGGCTGAACAGGGAATTGGACATGCTGTTACCTCTACAAAAATGGAAAGGGCTGGCCTACTTGAGGGCCGCCGAATAACTATCTGGCTTGAAGCCAATCAGGGTTCTGTCACCGAGATCAAGCACCGGGCGCTTGATCATCGAGGGTTGTGCGAGCATCAATTCAATGGCTTTCGACTGATCGAGATCGGCTTTGCGTTCGTCTTCGAGTTTGCGAAAGGTGGTGCCCGCACGGTTCAAAACCACCTGCCAACCGTGCTCGTCGCACCATTGGGTCAAGTGTTCGCGGTCGATACCGGCCGTTTTGTAGTCGTGGAACTCATAGCTGACGCCGTGCTCATCGAGCCAGGTGCGCGCCTTTTTCATGGTGTCGCAGGCTTTGATGCCGAAAAGGTGCAACGTTTTGCTTGAAGCGGTCAAGGAATTGCCCCCCTTTGGACCAAGTAGAAACGAAAGGTCACGGATTATGCCACGACCAGCGCGTTTGGGTGCCGCTCGTCAGCGCTGTGCGACTTTTGTGCAAAAGCCAGCGAGTAACATAGCCGGGTAATATGGCACTTCAACGCCCAGTTGTTGCCTGATGTGTGTCGTTGCAAGTCGATTGTCCGGGAAAACCGCGTTATGCAAACCGCCTACACCGTTCTTATCCTGCTGATGCTGGTCAGCGTTTCGCGTCTGGTCGGGCGTGTCATTCCTCTGCCGTTGCCCCTGGTGCAGATTGCCGCCGGCGCCTTGCTGGCCTGGCCGACGCTGGGGTTGCATGTGGCGCTGGACCCCGAGTTGTTCCTGTTTCTGTTCCTGCCGCCGCTGCTGTTCTCGGATGGTTGGCGCATGCCCAAGCGCGAGTTGTGGCGGCTGCGCGGGCCGATCCTGACGTTGGCGGTGGGCCTGGTGCTGTTTACCGTGGTGGGCGCCGGTTACTTCATCCATTGGATCTTGCCAACTATCCCGTTGCCGGTGGCCTTCGCCCTGGCGGCCGTGTTGTCGCCGACGGATGCCGTGGCGGTGTCGGCCATTTCCCAGAATCGCTTGCCCACGCCGCTGATGCACATGCTCCAGGGCGAGGCCTTGATGAATGATGCTTCGGGCCTGGTGACCTTCAAGTTCGCCCTGGCGGCGGCGCTGACCGGGGTGTTTTCCCTGGCGGATGCCAGCCTCACATTCGTCTTGGTGGCTGTCGGTGGCCTGGCAGTCGGCGTGGCCCTGAGCTGGCTGGTCGGCCGTTTGCGCGCGTGGATGATCGCCCGTGGCTGGGACGACCCGGCCACCCACGTGGTGTTCATGTTGCTGCTGCCGTTTGCGGCCTATGTGCTGGCCGAACGCTTGGGCGCATCGGGCATTTTGTCGGCGGTGGCGGCGGGCATGATGCAAAGCTGGCTCGACCTGTTGCCGCGCCAGACCAGCACGCGCCTGCTCAATCGCAGCGTGTGGTCGTTGCTGGAGTTCGCCTTCAACGGTTTGATCTTCCTGCTGCTGGGCCTGCAACTGCCAGACATCATCAAGGCAGTCGTCAGTCACGAGACGACGTTGTGGCCAACCCTGTTTTATCGCTGCCTGGATGTCATCGCGATCTTCCTGGTGCTGGTGGTGCTGCGCTTTATCTGGGTGCAGAGCATCTGGCGGTTGTCGGGCTTGCTGC
Organism: Pseudomonas sp. P7759; assembly: GCF_013386445.1. Lineage (NCBI taxonomy): Bacteria > Pseudomonadati > Pseudomonadota > Gammaproteobacteria > Pseudomonadales > Pseudomonadaceae > Pseudomonas > Pseudomonas sp. P7759. The sequence goes on along the minus strand of NZ_JACART010000026.1, from coordinate 72,339 downwards.
GCAGGTTGCGTGGGAAAAGCGAACTGACGCTGGTGCCGACTGCGCGTTCCTGCTGGCTGTTGACGGTCGGCGGCGTGCGCGGTGCGGTGACGTTGGCGGGTGTGATGTCGGTGCCGTTGTTGCTGGCGCCGGGGCAGGATTTTCCCGAGCGTGACCTGCTGATTTTCATCGCGGCAGGCGTGATTCTGTTGTCGCTGGTCGCCGCCTGTATCGCGTTGCCGCTACTGTTGCGTGGCATCGAAAAAAGCCCGGACGAAAAACGCCACAAGGAAGTGCGCGAAGCCTGGAAGAGGACTGCCGTTGCGGCCATCCACGCGCTTGAAACGCAGGAACCGGCAGACGCCGAAACCCAGGACGCCGCTCAAGCCGCGCTTGCCACGGAGCTCAAGGCACGGCTGATGTCGGAATATCGCCACCAATTGGACGTGTTCAACGACTCCGCCGAAGCCCAGGCCCTGGCGCAGCAGATGGACCTGCTGGAGCGCAAACTGCGGCTCAAGGCCCTGCGGGCGCAGCGGTTGGAGTTGTACAGTTTGAGTCGTCATCACCAGATTGGTGATGACGTGCTGCGTGAGGTGCTGGCGGAGTTGGATATGAGTGAGGCGAATCTGGGGCAGGTGAAGTGACCCTGATCGCGCCTTAGAGGCGACGTTGAATAAACTCGCGAATCCGCTCAGCCGCTTCCACGCACTCCGCCAACGGCGCAACCAGCGCCATGCGCACACGACCGGCGCCAGGGTTGAAGCCGTCCACTTCCCGTGACAGGTACGAACCCGGCACGACGGTCACGTGTTCTTCCACGAACAGGTCACGGCAGAACGCGGCGTCGTCGCCATTCACATTCGGCCACAAATAGAAGCCGCCATCCGGGCTCTCTACGTCCAGCACTGGCTTGAGAATCGCCAACACCGCGTCGAATTTTTCGCGATACAAGTCACGATTGGAGAGCACGTGGGCTTCATCCTGCCAGGCCGCAATGCTGGCCAGCTGCGTCTGCACCGGCATCGCGCAGCCGTGGTAGGTGCGGTACAGCAGGAACGCCTTGAGGATGTCGGCGTCGCCGGCCACAAAACCGGAGCGCAGGCCCGGCAGGTTGGAGCGCTTGGACAGGCTGTGGAACACCACGCAGCGCTTGAAGTCCTGGCGGCCCAGTTCGACGCAGGCGCTCAGCAGGCCGGGTGGCGGCGTTTGTTCGTCGAAGTACAACTCGCTGTAGCACTCGTCGGCGGCGATGACGAAGTCGTATTCGTCGGCCAGGGCGATGAGTTTTTTCAGGGTGTCGACCGGGATCAGTGCGCCGGTCGGGTTGCCGGGCGAGCACAGGAACAGGATCTGGCAGCGTTTCCAGATGTCTGGCGTCACGGCGTCGAAGTCCGGGTTGAAGCCATTGGCGTCCAGGCACGGCAGGTAGTGCGGCTTGGCCCCGGCGAGGAACGCGGCGCCTTCGTAGATCTGATAGAACGGGTTCGGGCTGACTACCAGCGCGTCGTCGCCACGGTTGACCACGGTTTGGGTAAAGGCGAACAGCGCTTCACGGGTGCCGTTGACCGGCAGGATGTTGCGCGCCGGGTCGAGCCAGCCCTTGGGCACGTTGAAGCGGCGTTCGCACCAGGCACCGATGGCTTCGCGCAGGGCCGGGATGCCCAGCGTGGTCGGGTACACGGCCATCTGGTCGAGGTTGTTGCTCAATGCTTCGGCCACGAAAGTGGGCGATTTATGTTTCGGTTCGCCGATGGAGAGCGCAATCGGGCGCTTGTCCGGGTTCGGCGTGACGCTGCCCAGCAGGGCGCGCAGTTTCTCGAACGGGTAGGGCTGGAGCTGGTTCAGAGCGTTGTTCATCGGTGGATCTCGTGCAAGGCGTTAAAAACTGGGGCGACGCTTTTCAAATAGTCAGGCGTGTCAGCTCGACGCCGGGTTCCTGGGTGACGCTCAGCTGCTGGACGATGGCTTCCTGCAGGCGCAGGCACAGTTCCGGGTCGGACAGCGGCTGGTTGTCGGCATCGGTGATGAAGAACACGTCTTCCACGCGCTCGCCGAGGGTCGCGATCTTGGCGTTTTGCAACGACAGGTCGAACTCCAGGAAAATCCCGCCGATGCGGGCCAGCAGGCCTGGGCGATCCGGGGCGCTGAGTTCCAGTACCGTCACCGGGCGCTGGGCGTCATTGGAAATGGTCACCTGTGGCGCAAACGCAAAGTGCTTGAGTTGGCGCGGTACCCGGCGCTGGATGATGGTCGGGTAGTCGTCAGGGTTGCGCAGGGCCTCGGTCAGGCCTTCGCGGATCTTTTTCACGCGTGCCGGGTTGTCGCCAATAGAGTCGCCATCGGTGTCGAGCACGATATAGGTGTCGAGGGTGAACTGGCTGCTGGAGGTGATGACCCGTGCGTCATGGATGTTCAGGTTGAGTTGGTCCATGGCCGCTACGGTCACGGCGAAGAAGTCGTGCTGGTCCGGCGCGTAGATGAAGATCTGCGTGCCGCCTTCGAATTCGCGCTGGGTGGTTTCCTTGATCAGCACCAACGGGCCGCCATCGGCAGGCTGTTGCAGGATCGCATCGGTGTGCCAGGCCACGTCGCCGGCGGTGTGGCGCAGGAAGTAATCGTCACCCAGCTGCGACCACAACTGCTCGACGTCGTCCGGGTCGTTACCGCCGCGCACCAGAATGTCCAAGGCCGCGCTTTGGGTGCGGCGGATCTGCTCTTCGCGGTCCACCGGGTTTTCCAGGCCACGGCGCAAGGCGCGCTTGGTCTCGGTGTAGAGCTGGCGCAACAGGCTGGCACGCCAGGAGTTCCACAGTGTCGGGTTGGTAGCGTTGATGTCGGAGACGGTCAGCACGTACAGATAGTCGAGGCGGGTTTCATCGCTGACGATCTGCGCAAAGTCGTGGATCACCTGCGGGTCGGACAAGTCCTTGCGCTGGGCGGTGGTCGACATCACCAGATGGTTCTGCACCAGCCAGACGATCAGGCGGCTGTCCCACACGGGCAGTTGGTGGCGCTGGCAGAAGGCCTCGGCGTCAACCGCGCCCACCTCGGAGTGGTCGCCATGCCGACCCTTGCCGATGTCGTGGTACAGGCCAGCCAGGTAGATCAGCTCGGGCTTGGGCAGCTTGGCCATGAGTTTGCTGGCCAGCGGGAATTTCTCTGACACTTGCGTGTACTGAAGCTTACGCAGGTGCTTGATCAGATTCAGGGTGTGGGCGTCCACCGTATAGATGTGGAACAGGTCGTGCTGCATCTGCCCGACGATAAAGCCGAACTCCGGCAGGTAGCGCCCCAGGATGCCGTAACGGTTCATGCGTCGCAGGTTGCGGTGGATACCGATCTTGCACTTGAACAGCTCGATGAAAAGGCTGGTGTTGCGGATATCGTTGCGGAAATCGTCGTCGATCAGGTGACGGTTCTCCCGCAGCAGGCGGATGGTGTCGGCGCGCACGCCTTTGATTTCCGGCTGCTGGGCCATCAGCACGAAGATTTCCAGCATGGCGAACGGTGTGCGGCGGAACACGTTGTCGTTGCGCGCCTCGATATAGCCGTCATGCAACTGGAAGCGCGCGTTGATCGGCTGCGGCGGCGCTTCGTCTTCGGGGGCCAGGATCACCTCTTCGAAGTGCTGGATGATCAGGTCGCTGAGCTGGGCAATGCTCATGACCACCCGGTAATACTGCTGCATGAAGCTTTCGATGCTGGTCTTCGCGTCCTCGCCCTCAAAGCCCAGCAGGGTGGCGATGGAGCGCTGGTGGTCGAACAGCAGACGGTCCTCGGAGCGCCCGGCGAGCATGTGCAGGGCGTAGCGCACTTTCCACAGGAACTCCTGGGACGAGGCCAGCAGGGCGTTTTCGCTCTCTACCAGGAAGCCCTCGCCAGCCAGGGCGCGCAGGTTCAGGGTGCCGTACTGGCGACGGGCAACCCACAAAATCGTCTGGATATCCCGCAGGCCACCGGGCGAGCCTTTGACGTTGGGTTCCAGGTTGTATTCGGTGTCGTTGTACTTGTGGTGCCGGGCCTTCTGTTCGGCACGCTTGGCCAGGAAGAAGTCCTTGCTCGGCCACATGTGTGCGGTGCTGGTGACTTCGAGCATGCGCTGGCGCAGGCGCTCGGGGCCGGCGATGGTGCGGCTTTCCATGAGGTTGGTGATCACGGTAAGGTCGGCACGGGCCTCTTCGGCGCATTCGTCGACCGAGCGCACGCTTTGGCCGACTTCCAGGCCGATGTCCCACAACAGCGTCAGAAAACGCTCGATGGAATCGCGAAAGATCTCATGATCGGCGCTGTCCAGCAGGATCAGCAGGTCGATGTCCGAGTAGGGGTGCAGCTCGCCGCGCCCATAGCCGCCGACCGCCACCAGGGCGATGTCGGCGTCTTCGCTCCAACTGAACTGTTCCCAGGCCTTTTGCAGGATGTTATCGACGAACCAGGCGCGGTCCTCGATCAGACGGCGGATGTCCCGGCCGCTGCGAAAGCGCTCGTCGAGCACCTCGCGGGCCTGGCGGATAGCCTTCTTGAACGCGGCGATAGGGCTCGCCTTCAGGGCCAGTTCGGCCTGGAACTGGCCACGGTCGAAGAGTTCGGGGTCCACCTGGGGCATCGATCGGCTTTCCTTTCTATCTATAAGTCAGTTACAGGGTTGCGGGAAAACCGAAGCAATCATCACGCCGAAACGCGTGGAATGGTGTCGTCAGCGCGCAGGGTGAAGATCTCGTAGCCGGTCTCGGTGACCAGCAGGGTATGTTCCCACTGGGCCGAGAGCTTGCGGTCCTTGGTGATAGCGGTCCAGCCGTCGCCCAGCACCTTGGTGTCGGCCTTGCCCTGGTTGATCATCGGCTCGATGGTGAAGGTCATGCCCGCCTTGAGCTCCATGCCGGTGCCAGCGCGGCCGTAGTGCAGGATCTGCGGCTCTTCGTGGAACACGGTGCCGATACCGTGGCCGCAGAATTCGCGCACCACCGAGAAGCCGTTCTTTTCCGCGTGCTTCTGGATCACTTCACCGATGTCGCCCAGGCGGCAGCCAGGCTTGACGATTTCGATGGCCTTGTACATGCATTCCTGGGTGACCTGGGACAGGCGCTCGGCCCAGACCGGCACATTGCCGACATGGAACATGCGGCTGGTGTCGCCGAAGTAGCGGTCCTTGATCACGGTGACGTCAATGTTCAGGGTGTCGCCGTCCTTCAATGGCTTGTCGCCTGGAATCCCGTGGCAGACGACGTGGTTGACCGAGGTGCAGATCGACTTGGGGAAGCCTTTGTAGTTCAGCGGCGCAGGGATGGCGCCCTGCACGTTGACTATATAGTCGTGGCAGATCTGGTTCAGGGTTTCGGTGGTGACGCCGGGCTTGACGTGTTCGGCGATCATTTCCAGCACGTCGGCAGCCAGTTTGCCGGCGATGCGCATGCCAGCGATGTCTTCGGCGGTTTTCAAGCTAACGGTCATACAGGCTCTCTCTAGCGCGACGCGCTGAAATCAATACGGTTTACGGGCGTGCGACAAAAGGTTGCAGAGTTCGCACAAGCCACAGAAAACGCGATTCTAACAGACGATGGCCTCAAATCATGAGCCTCTGATGATCGCTTCTCTCTATAAGGTTGGGCTATGTTGGCTCTATTCAAGGGGTTACACGAAAGCGCGCAGCGGCAAATGTGATTGCGTATTCCGTTTTTGCCGATGCTGTGGTATAAAATGCGCCGCTTTCCGGGGATACCTCGCAAAGCTTAAATCCACACACGTGTCGACACGATGACCTGGGTGCCGGAGGCCTTGATGCCGCTGGTTGGTCATTGGGATACGTGGAGGCCAAACCCGACTTATTAAGGAACTATCATGTCCCAAGTCAACATGCGCGATATGCTGAAGGCCGGTGTGCACTTCGGTCACCAGACCCGTTACTGGAACCCGAAAATGGGTAAATACATTTTCGGCGCGCGTAACAAGATCCACATCATCAACCTTGAAAAAACCCTGCCAATGTTCAACGAAGCTCTGACTTTCGTAGAGCGCCTGGCCCAGGGCAAAAACAAGATTCTGTTCGTCGGCACCAAGCGTTCCGCTGGCAAGATCGTTGCTGAAGAAGCAGCACGTTGCGGTTCGCCGTACGTCGATCACCGCTGGTTGGGCGGCATGCTGACCAACTTCAAAACCATCCGTGCTTCCATCAAGCGTCTGCGTGACCTTGAAGTGCAAGCCGAAGACGGTACTTTCGCCAAGCTGACCAAGAAAGAAGCGCTGATGCGCTCCCGTGACCTGGAAAAGCTCGATCGTTCCCTGGGTGGTATCAAGGACATGGGCGGTCTGCCTGACGCACTGTTCGTTATCGACGTTGATCACGAGCGCATCGCGATCACCGAAGCCAACAAGCTGGGCATCCCTGTTATCGGCGTAGTCGATACCAACAGCAGCCCGGAAGGCGTTGACTACATCATCCCAGGCAACGATGACGCAATCCGCGCTATCCAGCTGTACATGGGTTCGATGGCTGACGCTGTAATCCGTGGTCGCAACCACGTTGCTGGTGGTACCGAGCAGTTCGTTGAAGAAGCTCCGGTAGCTGCCGCTGAGTAATTAGCGCCCTGGCGTTGACTCAGTAAGCAAAAAGGGGGCTTGGCCCCCTTTTTGCCACCTCGAAAACCGTTTGTCGGTAACGCAGCTACATCATTTGTAACGTGCAGTGGCCTACAACGGAGATTCGGGAAGAATTGATCGCCCGTTTGATCGGGTGGAATGGTTGAAAACCTATCCAAGAGGATTTTGAAATGGCAGAGATTACTGCAGCGTTGGTTAAAGAACTGCGTGAGCGTACCGGCGAAGGCATGATGGATTGCAAAAAGGCCTTGACCAAGGCCGGCGGCGACATCGAAAAAGCCATCGACGACATGCGTGCCTCGGGCGCCATCAAGGCTGCCAAGAAAGCCGGCAACGTCGCTGCTGAAGGCGCTATCGCTCTGGTTGAAGACGGTAAAGCCGCCGTTCTGCTGGAAGTGAACTCGCAGACCGACTTCCTGGCCCTGCAAGACGACTTCAAGGCGTTCGTTGCTGCCAGCGTCAAGAAAGCATTCGACGACAAGCTGACTACCGTTGAGCCTCTGATCGAAGCTCAAGAAGCTGATCGCCTGGTACTGGTCGGCAAGGTTGGCGAAAACGTCAACATCCGTCGCCTGACTCGCGTTGAAGGTGATGTGGTGGGTGGTTACCTGCACGGCAACAAGATCGGTGTAGCCGTTGTTCTGAAAGGCGGCGACGTTGAGCTGGCCAAAGACATCGCTATGCACGTTGCTGCAAGCAACCCAGAATTCCTGCTGCCTTCGGAAGTTTCTGACGAAGCGATCGAGCGTGAAAAAGCTGTGTTCCTGAGCCTGAACGCCGACAAGATCGCCGGCAAGCCAGAAAACATCGTTGAAAACATGATCAAAGGCCGTATCAGCAAGTTCCTGGCTGAAGCGAGCCTGGTTGAGCAGGCGTTCGTCAAGAACCCTGAAATCAAGGTTGGCGAACTGGCCAAGAAAGCCGGTGCTGAAATCGTTTCCTTCACTTACTACAAAGTAGGCGAAGGCATCGAGAAGCCGGTCGACAACTTCGCTGAAGAAGTTGCTGCCCAGCTGGCTGCCGCCAAGCAATAAGACAGTTTTCAACTGTCGCCCGAAAGAGGCTGCCCGCTCACGCGCGCAGCCTCTTTTCAAATGGGAAGGCCGATTTTAATTGGCTTCCCTTCGGAACTGGCTTACAAAGCCGTGTTCCGATGGCGCTGTAGCAGCGTCCAGCTAGAGTGAACGCAAGCCGTAAACGGCTCGCCAAGAATTTTTAAAAATACGCCGCAGGAGAGATTCGCAATGGCTCAGCAGGGCAGTGGTTATCAGGCTCGCTATAAACGCATTCTACTCAAGCTTAGCGGCGAGGCCCTGATGGGCTCGGAAGAGTTCGGGATCGATCCCAAGGTGCTCGACCGCATGGCGCTGGAAGTCGGCCAACTGGTCGGTATCGGCGTGCAGGTCGGCCTGGTGATTGGCGGCGGCAACCTGTTCCGCGGTGCGGCACTGAGCGCCGCCGGCATGGATCGGGTCACTGGCGACCACATGGGCATGCTGGCCACTGTGATGAACGCCCTGGCCATGCGTGATGCCCTGGAGCGTGCCAACATCTCGGCTATCGTGATGTCGGCTATTTCCATGGTTGGTGTGACCGATCACTATGACCGCCGCAAAGCCATGCGCCACCTGAACTCCAAGGAAGTGGTGATCTTCGCTGCTGGTACGGGCAACCCGTTCTTCACCACCGACTCCGCAGCCTGCCTGCGCGCCATCGAAATCGACGCTGACGTGGTGTTGAAGGCGACCAAGGTGGATGGCGTGTACACTGCCGATCCATTCAAAGACCCGCATGCCGAGAAGTTCGATCATCTGACCTACGATGAAGTGCTGGATCGCAAGCTGGGCGTGATGGACCTGACGGCTATTTGCCTGTGCCGCGACCACAAGATGCCGCTGCGCGTATTTAACATGAACAAGCCCGGCGCCCTGCTGAATATCGTACACGGCGGCGCAGAAGGGACTCTGATCGAGGAAGGCCAACAATGATCAACGAAATCAAGAAAGACGCCCAGGCGCGTATGCAAAAATCCCTGGAATCCCTGAGCCATGCATTCGGCCAGATCCGTACCGGCAAGGCGCACCCAAGCATCCTGGGCAGCGTGATGGTGCCTTACTACGGTTCCGATACCCCGATCAGCAGCGTTGCCAACATTACCGTTAAAGACTCGCGCACCCTGCAGGTCGTCGCGTTCGAGCGCAACATGCTGGGTGCTGTCGACAAGGCCATCCAGAGCGCCGGTTTGAACCTCAACCCGACCAACCTGGGTGAGCTGCTGCTGATCTCCATGCCGGCCCTGACCGAAGAAACCCGCAAGGGCTTCACCAAGCAGGCGCGCAGTGCTGCCGAAGACGCCCGTGTTGCCGTGCGCAACATTCGTCGCGATGCCCTGGGTGACCTGAAGAAACTGGTCAAGGACAAGGAAATCAGCGAAGACGAAGAGCGTCGTGCCACCGCTGATATCGACAAGCTGACCAAAGATGCCGAGGCCCAGATCACCAAGGCCACGGAAGAGAAAGAAAAGGACCTGATGGCCGTATAAGGGGTCAGGACGCCTTCATGGAAAAGACCAAGCAGACTGTACCCTCTGTGGTGCCGCGCCATGTCGCGATCATCATGGATGGGAATAATCGCTGGGCGAAGAAACGCTTTATGCCGGGTGTTGCCGGGCATAAAGCGGGTGTCGATGCGGTAAGGGCTGTGATTGAGGTATGCGCCGAGGCCAAGGTCGAGGTGCTGACCTTGTTCGCCTTCTCCAGTGAAAACTGGCAACGGCCCGCCGAAGAAGTCAGCGCCTTGATGGACCTGTTCTTCAAGGCTTTGCGTCGTGAAGCCAAACGGCTTAACGACAACAACATCAGCCTGCGCATCATCGGCGATCGCTCGCGCTTTCACCCTGAACTGCAAGCCGCCATGCGCGAAGCCGAGGCCATCACGGCCGGGGCCAATCGATTTGTGCTGCAGATCGCAGCCAACTACGGTGGCCAGTGGGATATCGCCCAGGCAGCACAACGACTGGCGCGCGAAGTGCAGGCCGGTCATCTGCGGCCCGACGACATCACCCCCGAACTGTTGCAAACCTGCCTGGTGACCGGCGATCTGCCGTTGCCTGACTTGTGCATTCGTACCGGTGGCGAGCACCGCATCAGCAATTTCCTGCTGTGGCAGCTGGCGTACACCGAGCTGTACTTCTCCGACCTGTTCTGGCCGGACTTCAAACACGATGCCATGCGCAATGCGCTGGCCGATTTCGCTTCCCGTCAGCGTCGCTTCGGTAAAACGAGCGAGCAGATCGAAGCTGGAGCCCGGGTTTAAATGCTTAAACAACGAATCATCACAGCACTGATCCTGTTGCCGATTGCCTTGTGTGGGTTTTTCCTGCTCGACGGTTCCGCCTTTGCGCTGTTTATCGGCCTGGTCGTCACCCTCGGTGCCTGGGAATGGGCGCGCCTGGCGGGTTTCAGCGCGCAATTACCGCGTGTCGTGTATGCCGCTGTCGTAGCTGCCTTGGCGTTCCTCTTGTACATCCTGCCGGACCTTGCGCCTTGGGTGTTGGGGGCGGCCGTGCTGTGGTGGGCGCTGGCGACATTCCTGGTGCTGACCTTTCCACGCACCAGCGGCAAGTGGTCAAGTGTGGCCTGCAAGTTGGTGATTGGCTTGTTGATTCTGTTGCCAGCCTGGCAAGGGTTGGTGGAGATCAAGCGTTACCCAATGGGTAACTGGTTGATCCTGGCGGTCATGGTGCTGGTCTGGGGCGCTGATATCGGCGCCTACTTCTCAGGCCGGGCCTTCGGCAAGCGCAAGCTGGCGCCGGCGGTCAGTCCAGGCAAGAGCTGGGAGGGCGTGTATGGCGGCCTGGCGTTGACGCTGGTGATCGCGCTGGTCGTCGGTGTTGTGCGTGGCTGGTCGGTGAAAGAGATTTTCCTGGCGCTGCTGGCCACTGCCATCGTCGTGTTCATCTCGGTCGTGGGCGATCTCACCGAAAGCATGTTCAAGCGTCAGGCCGGGATCAAGGACAGCAGTAACCTGCTGCCGGGTCACGGCGGCGTGCTGGACCGTATCGACAGCCTCACTGCTGCCATCCCGATCTTCGCCGTATTGCTGTGGATGACCGCTTCGTGAGCCGCCTGCAGCAAGTTACCGTGCTCGGTGCGACCGGCTCGGTGGGGTTGAGCACCCTCGATGTTATTGCTCGTCATCCTGATCGCTATCAAGTCTTTGCCCTGACCGGGTTTACCCGCCTGAGTGAACTCCTGGCGTTGTGTGTGCGTCACACGCCGCGCTTCGCTGTGGTGCCTGAGGCCGCAGCGGGTCGGGGCCTGCAGGATGATCTGCGGGCTGCCGGACTTGCCACTCAAGTACTGGTAGGCGAGGAGGGGTTGTGCCAGGTCTCGGCCGATGCTGAAGTAGATACCGTGGTTGCCGCTATTGTCGGCGCAGCGGGCCTGCGCCCAACCTTGGCTGCCGTGGATGCTGGCAAGAAGATCCTGCTGGCCAATAAAGAAGCGCTGGTGATGTCCGGTGCGCTCTTTATGCAGGCAGTGCGCAAAAGTGGTGCTGTGCTGCTGCCCCTCGATAGCGAACACAATGCAATTTTCCAGTGCATGCCCGGTGACTATGCCCGTGGCTTGAGTCAGGTGGGCGTGCGCCGGATCTTGCTGACCGCCTCTGGTGGTCCGTTCCGACAAACCCCACTGGCAGAGTTGGAGCACGTATCGCCCGACCAGGCGTGCGCTCATCCGAACTGGTCCATGGGGCGCAAGATCTCCGTGGATTCAGCGAGCATGATGAACAAAGGCCTGGAGCTGATCGAGGCGTGCTGGTTGTTCGATGCGCGTCCGGATCAGGTCGAGGTGGTGATTCACCCACAAAGTGTGATTCATTCCCTGGTCGACTACGTAGACGGTTCGGTCCTGGCGCAGTTGGGCAACCCTGATATGCGCACGCCGATTGCCAACGCCCTGGCCTGGCCGGAGCGGATTGATTCGGGCGTAGCGCCCTTGGACCTGTTTGCCGTGGCCCGCCTGGATTTCGAGGCGCCGGACGAACAACGCTTCCCTTGCCTACGTCTGGCGCGGCAGGCGGCTGAAGCGGGTAACAGCGCACCGGCGATGCTGAACGCGGCCAACGAAGTGGCTGTGGCAGCGTTTCTCGAACGGCGCATCCGCTTTCCGCAGATCGCGAGTATCATCGAGGACGTCCTGGCGCTTGAGCCTGTCGTCGCGGTGAATGAGCTTGGGGCCGTCTTCGAGGCTGATACCAAGGCTCGGGCCCTGGCAGAACAATGGTTGAGCCGCAACGCGCGTTAGTCTGCAGGCAGGTTTGAGTCTTCAGGCACTGGATTGGAATGCGGAGAAATTAGATGAGTGCGCTTTACATGATTGTCGGCACCCTGGTTGCTCTGGGTGTGCTGGTTACCTTCCACGAATTCGGCCACTTCTGGGTGGCGCGTCGTTGCGGCGTCAAGGTACTGCGCTTTTCCGTCGGTTTCGGCATGCCGCTGGTGCGCTGGCACGACCGTCGTGGCACCGAGTTCGTGATTGCAGCCATTCCGCTGGGTGGCTACGTCAAGATGCTCGATGAGCGCGAAGGCGAAGTGCCGGCAGATCAGTTGGATCAGTCTTTCAATCGCAAGACCGTTCGTCAGCGTATCGCCATTGTCGCCGCCGGCCCGATCGCCAACTTCCTGTTGGCGATGGTGTTCTTCTGGGTGTTGGCCATGCTGGGCAGCCAGCAAGTGCGTCCGGTCATTGGCGCGGTCGAGTCGGACAGTATTGCTGCCAAGGCAGGGTTGGTTGCCGGGCAGGAAATTGTATCTATTGATGGCGAGCCCACCACGGGCTGGGGCGCGGTGAATTTGCAGTTGGTGCGTCGCCTCGGTGAAAGCGGCATCGTCAATGTGGTGGTGCGCGAGCAGGATTCCACCAGCGAAACCCCGCGTGAGCTGACCCTCGACCATTGGCTAAAGGGCGCCGATGAGCCTGATCCGATCAAGTCCCTGGGCATTCGCCCATGGCGTCCGGCCTTGCCGCCGGTCCTTGCTGAGCTGGACCCGAAAGGTCCGGCTCAGGCTGCCGGCCTGAAAACCGGTGATCGCCTGTTGGCCCTCGACGGCCAGGCGCTCGGCGACTGGCAGCAGGTGGTCGATCTGGTTCGTGTACGTCCTGATACTAAAATTGTGCTGAAAGTTGAGCGCGACGGTGCTCAAATCGACGTCCCGGTGACCTTGTCGGTCCGTGGGGAAGCCAAGGCTGCCGGGGGTTACCTGGGTGCTGGGGTCAAGGCTGTCGACTGGCCGCCATCGATGGTGCGCGAGGTGAGTTACGGGCCGTTGGCAGCGATTGGCGAAGGTGCAAAACGCACTTGGACCATGAGTGTGCTGACCCTCGAATCCCTCAAGAAAATGTTGTTCGGCGAGCTCTCGGTAAAAAACTTGAGTGGACCGATAACCATTGCTAAAGTGGCGGGCGCTTCTGCCCAGTCGGGTGTCGCGGATTTCCTGAATTTCCTGGCTTATCTGAGTATTAGCCTGGGTGTTCTGAATTTGCTGCCCATTCCTGTATTGGATGGGGGGCATCTGTTGTTTTATCTGGTCGAGTGGGTGCGTGGTCGCCCCTTGTCGGATCGGGTGCAGGGTTGGGGGATACAGATCGGTATCAGTTTGGTGGTCGGGGTGATGTTATTAGCCTTGGTCAACGATCTGGGTCGACTGTAACGCTTCGCTGAATTGCGAATCTGCCGCATTTTGCGGCAGTTTGTTTATTGCCAGTTGGAATAAGAAAGGACTTCATGAAACGTCTGCTGCTAACTGCGGTTCTCACCGTATTGATGATCGCCGAAGTTCACGCCGAGTCCTTCACCATCTCCGATATTCGCGTCAACGGCCTCCAGCGGGTTTCCGCGGGTAGCGTCTTTGGTGCATTACCGTTGAACGTCGGTGAACAGGCTGATGACCGTCGCCTGGTGGAATCCACTCGTGCGCTGTTCAAAACCGGTTTCTTTCAAGACATCCAACTGGGTCGCGAAGGCAACGTCCTGGTCATCACCGTGGTCGAGCGACCATCCGTCGCCAGTATCGAGATCGAAGGCAACAAGGCGATCTCTACTGAGGACTTGATGAAAGGTCTCAAGCAATCCGGCCTGGCCGAAGGCGAGATCTTCCAGCGCGCCACACTCGAAGGTGTGCGTAACGAGCTGCAACGCCAGTACGTTGCCCAGGGTCGCTACTCCGCAACCGTGGAAACGGAAGTGGTGCCACAGCCTCGTAACCGTGTTGGCCTCAAGGTCAATATCAACGAAGGCACCGTGGCGGCGATCCAGCACATCAACGTGGTGGGTAACACCAAGTTCGCTGATGATGACCTGATCGACCTGTTCGAACTCAAGACCACCAACTGGTTGTCGTTCTTCAAGAACGATGACAAGTACGCCCGCGAAAAGCTGTCCGGTGACCTGGAACGCCTGCGTTCCTACTACCTGGACCGTGGCTATATCAACATGGATATCGCTTCGACCCAGGTGTCCATCACCCCGGACAAGAAGCACGTCTACATCACCGTCAACGTCAACGAAGGCGAGAAGTACAAGGTTCGTGACGTGAAGCTGAGCGGCGACCTGAAAGTGCCTGAAGACCAGGTCAAGGCGCTGTTGCTGGTGCAGAAGGACCAAGTGTTCTCGCGCAAGCTGATGACCACCACTTCCGAGCTGATCACCCGTCGCCTGGGTAACGAAGGCTACACCTTCGCCAACGTCAACGGCGTGCCGACGCCCCATGATGATGACCACACCGTGGACATCACCTTTGTGGTCGATCCAGGCAAGCGTGCCTACGTGAACCGTATCAACTTCCGTGGCAACACCAAGTCTGCGGACGAAGTGCTGCGTCGTGAAATGCGTCAGATGGAAGGTGGCTGGGCGTCGACTTACCTGATCGACCAGTCCAAGACCCGTCTTGAGCGCCTGGGCTTCTTCAAGGAAGTCAACGTCGAAACCCCGGCCGTACCGGGCGTGGATGACCAGGTTGATGTGAACTACGCCGTGGAAGAACAAGCTTCCGGCTCGATCACCGCCAGCGTCGGCTTCGCACAGAGTGCCGGCCTGATCCTCGGTGGTTCGATCACCCAGAACAACTTCCTGGGTACCGGTAACCGTGTGTCCATCGGCCTGACCCGAAGCGAATACCAGAGCCGATACAACTTCGGTTATACCGACCCCTACTGGACTGCTGACGGTGTGAGCCTGGGCTACAACGCCTTCTACCGCACCACCGACTACAAAGACCTCGACGTTGACGTTGCAAGCTATGCGATCGACAGCCTCGGCGCCGGTGTGAACATCGGTTACCCGATCAGCGAGACTTCGCGTCTGACGTTCGGTTTGACCGCGCAACAGGATGAGATCAAGACCGGTGTGTACACCGTGGACGAGATCTTCGACTTCACCCGTCGTGAAGGTGACAAGTTCCTGAACTTCAAGGCGTCTGCCGGCTGGTCCGAGTCGACGCTGAACAAAGGTGTACTGGCAACCCGTGGTCACTCCCAGAGCCTGACCCTGGAAACCACCACGCCTGGCAGCGACCTGTCGTTCTTCAAGCTCGACTACCGTGGCCAGTTGTTCACGCCGTTGAGCGACAACTACACCATGCGCCTGCACACTGAGCTGGGCTACGGCGATGGTTATGGCTCCACCAATGGTCTACCGTTCTACGAGAACTACTACGCGGGTGGCTTCAACTCCGTACGTGGTTTCAAAGACAGCACCTTGGGCCCACGCGGTACGCCAAGCCGTGGTGTTGGCGTAACCGGTAACCAGGGCACTGTAGTGGACTCCGACGACGATCCGCTGCCGTTCGGTGGTAACGTGTTGATCCAGGGTGGTGCAGAGATCCTGTTCCCGCTGCCGTTCGTCAAAGATCAGCGTTCCCTGCGGACTTCGGTCTTCTGGGACGTGGGTAACGTGTTCGACTCCAAGTGCGAGCAGATCCGTAACCCGAGCGGCGTGAAGTCCAACACCCAGTGCAACGATGTGAGCCTGAGCAACCTGGCAAGCTCCGTGGGTGTAGGTGTGACCTGGGTGACCGCGCTGGGCCCATTGAGCTTTGCTCTGGCCATGCCGATCAAGAAACCGGATAACGCTGAGACCCAGATTTTCCAATTCTCCCTCGGCCAGACGTTCTAAGCGTCTGACCCAAGATAACGACAACGGATTCTGTAGGAGTGCATCGTGCGTAAGTTGACTCAATTGGTTCTACTGGCAACCGTGCTGGTAGCGACCCCGGCCTTCGCCGAAATGAAAATCGCCGTCCTGAACTATCAGATGGCCCTGCTGGAATCCGATGCGGCCAAGCGTTATGCCGTGGATGCCGAGAAAAAATTCGGCCCACAACTGACCAAGCTCAAGACCCTTGAAAGCAGCGCCAAAGGTATTCAGGATCGTCTGGTTGCCGGTGGCGACAAAATGCAGCAAGGCGAGCGCGAGCGTCTGGAGCTTGAATTCAAGCAAAAGGCTCGTGACTACCAGTTCCAGTCCAAAGAACTGAACGAAGCCAAGGCCGTTGCTGACCGTGAAATGCTGAAACAACTGAAGCCGAAACTCGACAGCGCTGTGGAAGAAGTCATCAAGAAAGGTGCCTTTGACCTAGTGTTCGAGCGTGGCGCTGTGATCGACGTCAAGCCTCAATACGACATCACCCGTCAGGTGATCGAGCGCATGAACCAGCTGAAGTAAGCCATGACCGCGACTATCAAGCTCGGCGAGTTGGCCGAGTTCCTGGGGGCCACCTTGCGTGGTTCCCCGGAGAAAGAAATCACTGGGCTAGCCACCTTGCAGGAGGCTGGCCCAGCTCAGTTGAGCTTCCTCGCAAACCCCCAATACCGTAAATACCTGGTCGACAGCCAAGCTGCAGCCGTGTTGCTGAAAGCCGCTGACGCCGAAGGGTTTACCGGGGATGCGCTGGTGGTGCCTGACCCGTACCTCGCTTATGCGCGGGTGTCGCATCTGTTCGATCCGAAGCCCAAGGCCGCCGCCGGGATTCATCCGTCTGCGGTCATTGCTGATGATGCCCAGGTTGATCCTGCGGCCAGCATCGGTGCCTTTGCGGTGATCGAGAGTGGGGCACGCATCGCATCCGATGTCACAGTCGGTGCCCACTGCTTTATCGGCGCGCGCTGCGAGATCGGCGCTGGCGGTTGGCTGGCGCCGCGCGTGACCCTGTACCACGACGTGCGTATCGGTGAGCGTGTAGTCATCCAGTCGGGTGCCGTGATTGGCGGTGAAGGCTTCGGCTTTGCCAACGCCAAGGGCATCTGGAACAAGATCGCCCAGGTCGGCGGTGTATTGATCGGCGACGACGTGGAAATCGGCGTGAACACGGCTGTCGATCGCGGGGCCCTGGCCGATACCGTGATTGGCAACGGCGTGAAGCTCGACAACCAGATCCAGATCGCCCATAACGTGCAGATTGGCGATCACACCGCCATGGCGGCCTGCGTGGGTATCTCCGGCAGCACCAAGATCGGCAAGCATTGTATGCTCGCCGGTGGCGTAGGGCTGGTGGGGCACATCGATATTTGCGACAACGTCTTCATCACCGGCATGACCATGGTCACTCACTCGATCACCGAGCCAGGGGCCTATTCTTCCGGTACCGCCATGCAGCCTGCGGCTGAATGGCGCAAGAGTGCGGCACGGTTGAGGCAGCTCGACGACATGGCTCGACGTCTCAAACAGCTGGAAAAGCGTGTTGCGGACGTGACCCCTGGCGGTAATGCTTCATCAGAAGGCTGATACCATTTCCATATCAAGTGTGCACAGCCGCTAGACTGCCTCCTTGATTTGCTAGCGGGGCGTGCGTTTAGTTCGCCCGCCCCCAATCTTTATTACAGGCTTCCCCCCGAAATGATGGACATCAACGAGATTCGCGAATACCTGCCTCACCGTTACCCGTTCCTGCTGGTGGACCGCGTAGTGGACCTCAACATCGAGGAAAAGCGCATTCGTGCCTACAAGAATGTCAGCATCAACGAACCGTTCTTCAACGGTCACTTTCCTGCGCATCCCATCATGCCGGGCGTGTTGATCATCGAAGCGATGGCCCAGGCTGCCGGTATCCTTGGTTTCAAAATGCTCGACCTCAAGCCTGCCGACGGCACGCTTTACTATTTCGTGGGCTCCGACAAGTTGCGTTTCCGCAACCCGGTGACCCCGGGTGACCAGTTGATCCTTGAAGCCAAGTTCATCAGCTGCAAGCGCCAGATCTGGAAGTTCGAATGCCAGGCCTCGGTGGACGGCAAGCCGGTGTGCTCCGCCGAGATCATCTGTGCGGAACGCAAACTATGAGTTTGATTGACCCTCGCGCAATCATCGATCCGTCGGCCGTTCTGGCCGCCGACGTTGAGGTCGGCCCCTGGTCGATCATCGGCGCAGGTGTGGAAATCGGCGAGGGGACTGTCATCGGGCCGCACGTGATCCTCAAAGGTCCGACCCGCATTGGCAAACACAATCGCATCTACCAGTTTTCCTCGGTAGGTGAAGACACCCCGGACATGAAGTACAAGGGTGAAGAGACACGCCTGGTAATCGGTGATCACAACATCATCCGTGAAGGCGTGACCATTCACCGTGGTACCGTTCAGGATCGGGCCGAGACCACCCTGGGTGATCACAACCTGGTGATGGCCTATGCGCATATCGGTCACGACAGCGTCATCGGCAACCACTGCATCCTGGTCAACAACACCGCGTTGGCCGGGCATGTGCACGTTGACGATTGGGCGATTCTGTCCGGGTTCACCCTGGTCCATCAGTACTGCCATATTGGCGCCCACAGCTTTTCCGGCATGGGCACCGCCATTGGCAAGGACGTTCCGGCATTTGTCACGGTATTCGGCAACCCGGCCGAAGCGCGCAGCATGAACTTCGAAGGCATGCGCCGTCGTGGTTTCAGCGAAGACGCCATCCACGCCCTGCGCCGTGCCTACAAGGTGGTTTACCGCCAGGGTCTCACGGTTGACCAGGCGTTGACCCAACTGGTCGAGCCGGCAGCGTTGTTCCCGGAAGTCGCGGTGTTCCGTGACTCGATCCAGGCGTCGACCCGCGGCATCACCCGCTGATCATGGCCAATCTGCGTATCGCGCTGGTGGCCGGGGAAGCTTCCGGCGACATTCTAGGCGCAGGTCTTATGCGGGCCCTCAAGGCCCAGCATCCGGCGGTTGAATTCATTGGCGTCGGCGGTCCACTGATGCAGGCCGAAGGGCTCACGTCCTACTTCCCTATGGAGCGTTTGTCGGTCATGGGACTGGTCGAAGTGCTGGGTCGCCTCCGTGAGCTGTTGGCCCGTCGCAAGCTGCTGATCCAGACCCTGATCGAAGAAAAGCCCGACGTGTTCATCGGCATCGATGCGCCGGATTTCACGCTCAATATCGAACTCAAGTTGCGTCAGGCCGGCATCAAGACCGTGCACTACGTCAGCCCGTCCGTGTGGGCGTGGCGGCAGAAGCGCGTGCTGAAGATCCGTGAAGGCTGCGACCTGATGCTGACACTGCTGCCGTTCGAGGCCCGGTTCTACGAAGAGAAGGGCGTGCCGGTACGGTTTGTCGGGCATACCCTGGCCGATACGATTCCGTTGCAGGCTGACCGCGCCGCCGCGCGTGCCGAGCTGGGCTTGCCCGACGGCCCGTTGGTCGCGCTGATGCCGGGCAGTCGTGGTGGCGAAGTCGGCCGCCTGGCCTCGGTATTCTTTGATGCTGCCGAGCGTATTCAAGCCCTGAAGCCAGGCGTACGTTTCGTGCTGCCCTGCGCGAGCCCGCAGCGTCGTGCGCAGATCGAAACGCTGCTGGAAGGCCGCAACCTGCCGTTGACTCTGCTCGACGGCCAGTCGCACCTGGCCCTGGCGGCCTGTGATGCGGTGCTGATTGCTTCGGGCACAGCCACCTTGGAGGCTTTGCTCTACAAGCGTCCGATGGTGGTGGCCTACCGCTTGGCGCCGCTGACCTTCTGGATTCTCAAGCGCATGGTCAAAAGCCCTTACATCTCCCTGCCCAATCTGCTGGCCCAGCGCCTGTTGGTGCCGGAGTTGTTGCAGGACGATGCGACGCCTGAGGCCCTTGCGCAAACGCTGCTACCGTTGATCGACGGTGGCGAAGAACAGACCCGAGGTTTTGACGACATCCATCGCATATTGCGCCGTGATGCCTCGAACCAGGCGGCCGACGCCGTGCTGACCTTGATCGGCCAGAAACAGGAAGCCTTATGACGACGCAAATGGGTCTGGATTTCAGCCTGGTTGCCGAAGTCCACGAACTGGTCGCCGGTGTCGACGAAGTCGGGCGTGGGCCTTTGTGCGGTGCCGTGGTCACGGCGGCGGTGATCCTCGATCCGAACCGCCCGATCCTCGGCCTCAACGACTCGAAGAAACTCACCGAGGCGCGCCGTGAAAAGCTCTACGACGAGATCATTGAAAAAGCCCTGAGCTGGCACATCGCCCGGGCCGAAGTCGAAGAAATCGACGAGCTGAATATTCTTCACGCCACCATGCTCGCGATGCAGCGTGCGGTTGAAGGCCTGCACATCACGCCAAAAATGGCGATGATCGACGGTAACCGTTGCCCCAAGCTGGCCATGCCTTCTGAGGCGGTGGTGAAGGGTGATAGCAAGGTGCCTGCCATCGCAGCCGCCTCGATCCTGGCCAAAGTCAGCCGTGATCGTGAAATGGCCGCGTTCGAATTGATCTACCCCGGCTACGGCATTGGCGGGCATAAGGGCTATCCGACGCCCGTTCATCTGGAAGCCTTGGCTCGCCTGGGGCCTACGCCGATCCATCGCCGCTCGTTCGCCCCGGTTCGCCAGGCCTATGAGCTGCGCGAGAGCCTCAACGAGGTCTAGTCGCAAGGCTGATGTTTTGCTCAAGGCCCGGTACAATCCGGGCCTTGTTGTTTTCCACGTATAAGAGATCACTATGCCGGCTTCATTCGTTCACCTACGCCTGCACACTGAATACTCCCTGGTCGACGGCCTGGTACGGATCAAACCGCTGGTCAAAACCCTGGTGGGCATGAACATGCCTGCGGTCGCGGTGACCGATCAGAACAACATGTGTTCCCTGGTCAAGTTCTACAAGAACGCCATGGGCGCCGGCATCAAGCCGATCTGCGGCGCCGACCTGTGGCTGTCCAACAAAGACCCGGATAACCCGCTGAGCCGTATCAGCCTGTTGGCGATGAATGGCGTGGGCTACCGCAACCTCACCGAACTGATTTCCCGTGGTTTCATCGACGGCCAGCGCAATGGCTCGATCATCATCGAGCGCGAATGGGTCGCCGAGGCCAGCGAAGGGCTGATCATGCTGTCGGCCGCCAAAGAGGGCGAGATCGGTATCGCGCTGCTGGGTGGCAATCCGCAGGAAGCCGAAGTCCTGGCCAAGGAGTGGATGCAGGTCTTTCCTGACCGTTTCTACCTGGAAGTCCAGCGTACCAATCGCCCCAACGACGAAGAGCACCTGCACGCCGCCGTGGCCCTGGCCGACAAGCTGGGCGCGCCGCTGGTTGCCACCAACGATGTGCGCTTCATCAAGAAGGAAGACTTCGAAGCCCACGAAACACGCGTGTGCATCGGCGAAGGCCGGGCCCTGGATGACCCGCGTCGCTCGAAGAACTACAGCGAAGAGCAGTACCTCAAAAGCGCCGACGAGATGGCCGAGCTGTTCAGCGACCTGCCCGAGGCCCTGGAAAACTCTGTCGAAATTGCCAAGCGTTGCAATATCGAAGTCAAGCTGGGCAAGCACTTCCTGCCCAACTTCCCGATTCCCGATGGCATGACCATCGACGAGTACTTCCGCAAAGTCTCGTTCGACGGCCTCGAAGAGCGGCTCAGCGTCCTGCTGCCCAAGGACACCACCGAGGATTACGACGCCAAGCGCCAGGTCTACGTCGACCGGCTGAATTTCGAGCTGGATATCATCATCCAGATGGGGTTCCCCGGTTACTTCCTGATCGTAATGGACTTTATCCAGTGGGCCAAAAGCAACGGCGTGCCGGTAGGTCCTGGCCGGGGGTCGGGTGCCGGTTCGCTGGTGGCCTACGTACAGAAGATTACCGACCTCGACCCGCTGGAATATGACCTGCTGTTCGAACGGTTCCTGAACCCGGAACGGGTTTCCATGCCCGACTTCGACGTCGACTTCTGCATGGACGGCCGTGACCGCGTGATCGAATACGTGGCCGAGAAATACGGTCGCAATGCGGTAAGCCAGATCATCACCTTCGGTTCCATGGCGGCGAAGGCTGTAATCCGTGACGTGGCGCGTGTGCAGGGCAAGTCCTACGGCTTGGCGGATCGCTTGTCGAAGATGATCCCGTTCGAAGTCGGCATGACCCTGGAAAAAGCCTACGAGCAGGAAGAAATCCTGCGCGACTTCATCAAGATCGATGAAGAGGCCGCCGAAATCTGGGACATGGCGCGCAAGCTTGAAGGTGTGGTGCGTAACGTCGGTAAACACGCCGGTGGTGTGGTGATTGCGCCTACAAAACTCACCGACTTTTCGCCGATCTATTGCGACGAAGAAGGCGACGGCCTGGTGACCCAGTTCGACAAGGACGACGTGGAGGCGGCTGGCCTTGTGAAGTTCGACTTCCTTGGCCTGCGGACCCTGACGATCATCGACTGGGCGCTCAAGACCATCAACCGAGAGCGCGCCAAGGTCAACGAAGAGCCGCTGGATATCGCGTTTATCCCGTTGGACGACAAACCGACCTACACCTTGCTGCAAAAAGCCGAGACCACGGCGGTGTTCCAGCTTGAGTCGCGCGGCATGAAAGAGCTGATCAAAAAGCTCAAGCCCGACTGCCTGGAAGACTTGATCGCACTGGTGGCCCTGTTCCGTCCGGGGCCGTTGCAATCGGGCATGGTGGACGACTTCATCAACCGTAAGCACGGCCGTGCCGAGTTGGCGTACCCGCACTCCGACTACCAGTACGAAGGCCTCAAGCCGGTATTGGCGCCGACCTACGGCATCATCCTGTATCAGGAACAGGTGATGCAGATCGCCCAGGTGATGGCGGGCTATACCCTCGGCGGCGCGGATATGTTGCGTCGAGCCATGGGTAAGAAAAAGCCCGAGGAGATGGCCAAGCAGCGTGGCGGTTTCATTGAAGGTTGTGCAACCAACAACATCGACGCGGACCTGGCCGGTAACATCTTCGACCTGGTGGAAAAATTCGCCGGTTATGGTTTCAACAAATCCCACTCCGCCGCCTACGGCCTGGTGTCGTACCAGACTGCTTGGCTGAAGGCCCACTACCCGGCGCCGTTCATGGCCGCGGTACTCTCGGCGGATATGCACAACACCGACAAGGTCGTGACCTTGATCGAAGAAGTGCGCACCATGAAGCTGCGCCTCGACGCGCCGGACGTGAACGCCTCGGAGTTCAAGTTCACGGTGAACGACGAAGGCCGCATCATCTATGGCCTGGGCGCGATCAAGGGCGTTGGCGAAAGCCCGGTGGAAGCTATCGTTGAAGCGCGCCAAAGCGGGCCGTTCGCCGACCTGTTCGACTTCTGCGCGCGGGTTGACCTCAAGCGCATCAACAAACGGACCCTCGATGGCCTGATCCGCAGCGGTGCACTCGACCGTCTCGGCCCATATTTCCATGATGAGCCCAAGGCTTACCAGGCGAATATCGACCGCAACCGTGCGGTGTTGCTCACCGCCATGGAAGAAGCGATCAAGGCTGCCGAACAGACCGCCCGCACCCACGACAGCGGCCATGCCGACCTGTTCGGCGGGTTGTTCGTCGAAGAAGACGCGGATGTGTACGGTAACCACCGCAAGGCCAAGGAGCTGACCCTCAAGGAGCGCCTCAAGGGTGAGAAAGACACCTTGGGCCTGTACCTCACGGGTCACCCGATTGACGAGTACGAGGGCGAGATCCGCCGTTTCGCCCGTCAGCGCATCATCGACCTGAAGCCTGCGCGGGATACCCAGACCGTCGCCGGCATGATCATCGCCTTGCGGGTGATGAAGAATAAAAAGGGCGACAAGATGGGCTTCATCACCCTCGATGACCGTTCGGGGCGCATCGAAGCCTCTCTGTTTGCCGATGCATTCCACTCCGCACAGTCGCTGTTGCAGACCGATGCCATGGTGGTGGTGGAGGGGGAGGTCAGCAATGATGACTTCTCCGGTGGCCTGCGCCTGCGGATCAAGCGGGTGATGAGCATGGAAGACGCGCGCACCAATCTGGCCGAAAGCCTGCGCTTGAAGGTGAAAACCGAAGCGCTCAAGGGCGATCAGCTACGCTGGTTGGGTGATTTGCTCAAGCGCCACCGTGGCGCGTGCCCGGTGACCATGGAGTACACCGGCAGTGACGCCAAGGCCATGTTGCAGTTTGGCGAGACCTGGCGAATTGATCCGGCTGATGGCTTGATTCAAGCATTGCGTGACCAGTTCGGCCGTGACAACGTCTTCCTCCAATACCGTTGACGGTCAGGCAGTCCTGCATAGCCTGATCTCGACTGAACATTTAATCTCGACCTAAACGCGCCTCTCCCTTAAGGTAGGGCGCGAATAGACAACCGGCTGGCCAGGCACGCCCTGGCCGTCGACCCAAGACGGACGCTTATGAACCCGAATTTTCTTGATTTCGAACAGCCGATCGCTGACCTGCAAGCCAAGATCGAAGAGCTGCGCCTGGTCGGCAATGACAATTCGCTGAATATCGGCGATGAAATCGCTCGCCTGCAAGACAAGAGCAGCACGCTTACCGAAGACATCTTCGGCAAGCTGACCAGCTGGCAGATCGCGCGCCTAGCCCGCCACCCGCGCCGTCCGTACACCCTGGACTACATTCAGCACATCTTCACCGAGTTCGACGAGCTGCACGGCGACCGCCACTTCTCCGACGACGCGGCCATCGTAGGCGGTATCGCTCGCCTGGACGACCAGCCGGTGATGGTGATCGGTCACCAGAAAGGCCGTGAAGTGCGCGAAAAAGTGCGTCGCAACTTCGGCATGCCGCGTCCTGAAGGCTACCGCAAGGCGTGCCGCCTGATGGAAATGGCCGAACGCTTCAAGATGCCGATCCTGACCTTCATCGATACGCCGGGTGCTTACCCAGGTATCGACGCTGAAGAGCGCAACCAGAGCGAAGCGATCGCCTGGAACCTGCGCGTCATGGCTCGCCTGAAAACCCCGATCATCGCCACTGTGATTGGTGAAGGGGGTTCCGGCGGCGCACTGGCTATTGGCGTCTGTGACCAGTTGAACATGCTGCAGTATTCGACCTACGCGGTGATTTCGCCGGAAGGTTGCGCCTCGATCCTGTGGAAAACGGCCGAGAAAGCGCCGGACGCTGCCGAAGCCATGGGCATTACCGCCGATCGCCTCAAAGGCCTGGGTATCGTGGACAAAGTCATCGCCGAGCCGCTGGGCGGCGCCCACCGCGACCCGGCTGCTGCTGCCGCGACTATCCGCGCTGAACTGGGTTCGCAACTGGCGATGCTCAAGAAGCTGGACAACGAAGCGCTGCTGGCCCGTCGTTATGAGCGCCTGATGAGCTACGGTCTGTAAGACTACGCAGGACCCAGTGTGGGAGCGGGCTTGCTCGCGAATGCGGTGGATCAGTCGACCTTTCAGTGACTGACACTCTGCATTCGCGAGCAAGCCCGCTCCCACATTTGCTTTGTGTATGCTGAGTCATTGCATTCCAGATAGATGGCGGTATTTTTCATGAAGCCTTCCTTAGCCGCCAAACTCTTGCAAGTTCTGTCACCATGGCGCAACGCCCCAGCCTGGCACATCGCATTCTCGGGTGGACTTGATTCCACCGTCCTGCTGCATCTCCTCGCCAATCTGGCAAATACCGAATCGCTCCCGTCCCTCCGTGCTGTTCATATTCATCATGGCTTGCAAGCTGCCGCTGATGCGTGGTCTGCTCACTGCCAGTCGACATGCGACAGCCTGGGCGTGCCGTTGCGCGTGATGCATGTGCAGGTGCAACCCGGCGCCAGTCTTGAGCGTGCCGCGCGTGACGCGCGTTACCAGGTGTTTACCGAGGTGACCGGGGCAAGGGAGGTCCTGCTGACAGGCCAGCATCGCGATGATCAGGCTGAAACCTTGTTATTCCGACTCTTGCGCGGGGCTGGTGTGCGCGGGCTGGCGGCGATGCCAGTACAGCGCCCGCTGGCGACTGGCTGTCTTGTGCGGCCCTTGTTGGATGTCTCGCGTGCAGAGCTGGAAGCCTATGCCGAGGCGCATCAGCTCAAATGGATCGAAGATCCTTCCAATGCGGACTCGCGATTCTCCCGCAATTACCTGCGCCATCGCGTGCTTCCTGTCCTGACGGAACGTTGGCCGCAGGCTACCGCAAACCTGGCGCGCACCGCCGCGCACCTGAGTGAAGCCCAAGACTTGCTGGATGAGCTGGCGCAGATGGACTTGCGAGCCGCCAATCAATTTTCGTCGTTTTCATGGCTTCATTTACCGTCCTTGGCCCTTGCGCCTTTGCGCGAGCTTACCGACGCCCGCCAGCGCAACGCCCTACGCCACTGGCTAACCCCTCTGACCCGTTTACCCGACAGCGACCACTGGGCCGGCTGGCATTCCCTGCGTGATGCCAAGGGCGACGCACAGCCCCTGTGGCGGCTGGCGGACGGTGATATGCAGCGCAGCGGTGAGCGTATCTGGTGGCTGCCCTCCACTTGGTCGGAATTTTCCGACGCGACGGTGAGCTGGCCCGATCCGCAAAACCCACTAGAGTTACCCGGCAATGGTCAGGTGAAACTGACAGGCAGGGTGCCTGGAGGTGCATTGACGATCCGCTACCGCCAGGGCGGCGAAATCCTCACAGTGCCAGGCCGCGGTCGGCGCGACTTGAAGCGCCTGCTTAACGAAAGTGGCCTGCCGGGCTGCGTCCGTGGCAGATTGCCGCTGCTGTACCAGGGCGAGCAATTGCTGGGTGCGCCCAGCCTTGCGGGACTCTGGCCGGCACCGAGTGATGACTGGCAATTACATTGGATGCCACAGACCTGCGATCAAGGTTTGAGCTGATAGAGCCTTTCCGGTAGACTACGCTCCCTTCTTGATACAACTTCTGTGGATTCAACTGAATCGCAGCAGTTGCCGATTACCAAGCAGTCTTTGCTGGGCGATTCCAAAAAATGTGTAGCGATCAACGTACCGGTGTTTCATTGCTGGTCTGTCACCACGCGGCGGTTTTTTTGAAAGGTGCACTGTGATTAATGCAGGTGATCGGGGGCTTCGGCCTTCCTTCGCTTTCCCCGGCGGCTCGGACCGCTTTAACGCAGACTTCTAGGGTTTTTCATGACGCGCTACATATTCGTCACGGGCGGTGTTGTTTCTTCATTGGGGAAAGGCATCGCATCGGCTTCATTGGCGGCCATCCTGGAGGCGCGGGGACTTAAGGTCACCATGCTCAAGCTGGACCCGTACATCAACGTTGACCCGGGCACCATGAGCCCGTTCCAGCACGGTGAAGTGTTCGTCACCCACGACGGCGCCGAGACTGACCTGGACCTGGGCCACTACGAGCGGTTCATCCGCACGACCATGACCCAGAACAACAACTTCACCACCGGCCGTGTCTACGAGCACGTGCTGCGCAAGGAGCGCCGTGGTGACTACCTGGGTGCAACCATCCAGGTGATCCCGCACATCACCGACGAAATCAAGCGCCGCATCATCAAGGGTGCAGGCGATGCCGACGTGGCCATGGTCGAGATCGGTGGCACCGTCGGTGACATCGAATCCCAACCGTTCCTCGAAGCCATCCGCCAGCTGCGTTTCGAAGTCGGCGCCAAGCGCGCGATGCTGATGCACCTGACCCTGGTGCCGTACATCGCCACTGCCGGCGAAACCAAAACCAAGCCTACCCAGCATTCGGTCAAGGAACTGCGTTCCATCGGCCTGCAGCCGGACGTGCTGGTGTGCCGCTCTGATCACCCGATCGACATTTCCTCGCGTCGCAAGATCGCGCAATTCACCAACGTTGAAGAACGCGCGGTGATCGCGCTGGAAGACGCCGACACCATCTACAAGATCCCGGGCATCCTGCATTCGCAAGGCCTGGACGATTTTGTGGTCGAGCGTTTCGGCCTGCAATGCAACGGCGCGGACCTGTCCGAGTGGGAAGCCGTGGTCGATGCCAAGCTCAACCCTGAGCACGAAGTCACCATCGCGATGGTCGGCAAGTACATGGAACTGCTGGACGCGTACAAGTCGCTGATCGAAGCGATGAGCCACGCCGGTATCAGCAACCGTACCAAGGTCAACCTGCGCTACATCGATTCCGAAGACATCGAGAACCAAGGCACTGCCTTGCTCGAAGGTGTGGACGCGATCCTCGTGCCAGGCGGTTTCGGCCTGCGTGGCGTGGAAGGCAAGATCACGGCTGTTCAATATGCTCGCGAGAACAAGGTGCCGTATCTGGGTATCTGCCTGGGCATGCAAGTGGCCGTCATCGAGTTCGCCCGTAACGTGCTGGGCTGGAAAGACGCCAACTCCACCGAGTTCGACAGCAAGAGCGGTCACCCGGTCGTGGGCCTGATCACCGAGTGGGAAGATGCCACCGGCGCGGTCGAGACCCGTACCGAAGCCTCCGACCTGGGCGGCACCATGCGCCTCGGCGCGCAGGACTGCCTGCTGGAGCCGGGCTCGCTGGTTCACGATTGCTACGGCAAGGACGTGATCGTCGAGCGTCACCGTCACCGCTACGAAGTGAACAACAACCTGCTGCCGCAAATCAAAGAGGCCGGCCTGAAAATTTCCGGTCGCTCCGGTGATGGCGCGCTGGTTGAAGTGGTCGAGGCGCCGGATCATCCATGGTTCGTGGCGTGCCAGTTCCACCCTGAGTTCACCTCGACGCCGCGCGACGGTCACCCGTTGTTCAGCGGTTTCGTCAAAGCTGCACTGACGCAACATCAGAAGAAGGCGTAACCCTGATGGCCCAGAAGATCATTCGCGTAGGCGACATCGAGATTGCCAACGACAAGCCCATGGTGCTGTTCGGCGGCATGAACGTGCTGGAAAGCCGCGACATGGCGATGCAGGTCTGCGAAGAGTACGTGAAGGTTACCGAGAAACTCGGTATCCCTTACGTGTTCAAGGCCAGCTTCGACAAGGCCAACCGTTCGTCCGTGACCTCCTATCGCGGCCCAGGCCTTGAAGAAGGCATGCGGATCTTCCAGGACATCAAGCAAGCCTTCGGCGTGCCGATCATCACCGACGTCCACGAGCCTGAGCAGGCTGCCGTGGTCGCCGAGGTGTGTGACATCATCCAGTTGCCGGCCTTCCTGTCGCGCCAGACCGACCTGGTCGTCGCGATGGCCAAGACCGGCGCGGTGATCAATATCAAGAAAGCCCAGTTCCTCGCGCCCCAGGAGATGAAACACATCCTGAACAAGTGCGTGGAAGCGGGTAATGACCAGTTGATCCTCTGCGAGCGCGGTTCTAGCTTCGGCTACAACAACCTCGTGGTGGACATGCTCGGTTTCGGCATCATGAAACAGTTCGAATACCCGGTGTTCTTCGACGTGACCCACGCGCTGCAAATGCCCGGTGGTCGCGCCGATTCCGCTGGTGGGCGTCGTGCCCAGGTGCTGGACCTGGCCAAGGCCGGAATCAGCCAGTCCCTGGCGGGCCTGTTCCTGGAAGCCCACCCGGACCCGGACAACGCCAAATGCGACGGCCCATGCGCCCTGCGCCTGGACAAGTTGGAGCCATTCTTGGCCCAGCTCAAGCAGTTGGACGAACTGGTCAAGAGTTTTTCGACGGTAGAGACCGCGTAAGCCGCGTTTCTCCGGTAGAATTTCCCACGCTTTACGCTCAGGCCTGCGGGCCTGAGCCTTGTCGTCTGCAAGCCTGCCCCGTTGTTCCACCCTTGCGGTCGGTCAAAAGATTTCCTTCAGCTGCGTCGTTTTCGTCAACTTTGGAGTGTTTACAACAATGGCAAAAATCGTCGACATCAAAGGTCGTGAAGTTCTCGACTCCCGTGGCAACCCCACCGTCGAAGCCGACGTGCTTCTCGATAACGGCATCATCGGCAGCGCCTGCGCGCCGTCCGGTGCTTCTACCGGTTCGCGCGAAGCGCTGGAACTGCGTGATGGCGACAAGAGCCGTTACCTGGGCAAGGGTGTACTCAAGGCTGTAGCCAACATCAACGGTCCGATCCGTGACCTGTTGCTGGGCAAGGACCCGCTGGACCAGAAAGCCCTGGACCACGCGATGATCAAGCTCGACGGCACCGAAAACAAAGGCAGCCTGGGCGCCAACGCCATCCTCGCCGTGTCCCTGGCCGCTGCCAAGGCCGCTGCCCAGGACCAGGACCTGCCGCTGTACGCACACATCGCCAACCTGAACGGTACGCCGGGTGTTTACTCGATGCCGGTGCCGATGATGAACATCATCAACGGTGGCGAGCACGCTGATAACAACGTCGACATCCAGGAATTCATGGTGCAGCCGGTGGGCGCCAAGTCCTTCTCCGAAGGCCTGCGCATGGGCACCGAGATTTTCCATCACCTCAAAGCGGTACTGAAGGCCCGTGGCCTGAGCACTGCGGTGGGTGACGAAGGTGGTTTCGCACCGAACCTGGCGTCCAACGAAGATGCACTGAAAGTGATCTCCGAAGCCGTGGCCAACGCTGGCTACAAATTGGGCACTGACGTAACCCTGGCCCTGGACTGCGCGGCCAGCGAGTTCTTTGAGGACGGCAAGTACAACCTCTCCGGCGAGGGTCAGGTGTTCAACTCCGAAGGTTTCGCTGACTACCTGAAAGGCTTGACCGAGCGCTACCCGATCATCTCGATCGAAGACGGCCTGGACGAGTCCGATTGGGACGGCTGGAAAATCCTCACCGACAAGATCGGCGAGAAAATCCAACTGGTAGGCGACGACCTGTTCGTGACCAACACCAAGATCCTGAAAGAAGGCATCGATAAAAAGATCGCCAACTCGATCCTGATCAAGTTCAACCAGATCGGCACCCTGACCGAAACCCTGGAAGCCATCCAGATGGCCAAGGCTGCGGGCTACACTGCCGTGATCTCCCACCGCTCCGGCGAAACCGAAGATTCGACCATTGCCGACCTGGCCGTGGGCACCTCGGCGGGCCAGATCAAGACCGGTTCCCTGTGCCGTTCCGACCGCGTTTCCAAGTACAACCAATTGCTGCGTATCGAAGAGCAACTGGCAGGCAAGGCCAAGTACAACGGTCGCGGCGAGTTTCGCGGCTGATCAGTAAATGTTAAAAAGTCGGCGGATTGCGTCGGAAAACTCACGACAGTGTGTATTTCGACGCTAATCTGATGGCTATCAAGCACAAGCCTGGTTCTTCCAGGCTTCGTGCTATCAGTTGCTTCAAAAGTTTTGCATGGCTGTCTTTTTTCACTGGATACCCGATATTCGATGCGCAGTCCCAATTGGTTGTTCCTCGTCTTGCTCTTGTTGCTGGCTGGCCTGCAGTACCGCCTATGGGTGGGTAATGGCAGCTTTGCGCAGGTAAAAGACCTGACCGAGCAAATTGCTGCACAGCACGCCGAAAACGAGATCTTGCTGGAGCGTAACCGCGTCCTCGATGCCGAAGTGCTTGAGCTGAAAAAAGGTACGGAGACCGTTGAAGAGCGGGCTCGTCATGAATTGGGCATGGTCAAGGAGGGCGAAACCCTCTACCAGTTGGCCCAATGAACCTTAGTTTGCCGGCCTTCTGGGCCGTGATTCCTGCCGCGGGCGTTGGTGCCCGTATGGCCGCGGACCGTCCCAAGCAATACTTGCAACTGGGCGGGCGCACTATTCTCGAACACAGCCTTGACTGTTTTCTCGACCATCCATCCCTCAAGGGCTTGGTGGTCAGTCTTGCCTCTGATGATCCTTATTGGCCCACGCTGACGTGTGCGGCTGACCCGCGTATCCAACGTGCGGACGGCGGCTCGGAGCGTTCGGGCTCGGTACTCAATGCGCTGTTGCACCTGAATGCCTTGGGTGCCAGTGATGACGATTGGGTGCTGGTACACGATGCGGCACGACCGAACCTGAGTCGCGATGACCTCGACAAACTGTTGGCTGAGCTGGCGCACGACCCGGTCGGCGGCCTGCTGGCCGTGCCGGCCCGCGACACGCTCAAGCGCGTCGACAAGCACGGACGTGTGGTTGAGACCGTCGACCGCAGCCTGATCTGGCAAGCCTACACGCCGCAGATGTTCCGCCTCGGTGCCTTGCATCGCGCATTGGCCGACAGCCTGGTGGCGGATGCCGTCATCACGGACGAAGCGTCGGCCATGGAGTGGTCTGGCCAGGCGCCGCGCCTGATCGAAGGGCGCTCGGACAATATCAAGGTGACCCGGCCGGAAGACCTGGAGTGGTTGCGGTTGCGGTGGGCGAACCGTAGGTAGTCAGCTAGACCGTGTCGACCCCTTCGCGAGCAAGCCCGCTCCCACACTTGATCGCGTGCGTCCTGAAGAAACGCGGTCAAAATGTGGGAGCGGGCTTGCTCGCGAAGAGGCCAGTACAAACACCCCATAATCACCTGCTGTACTCCGGTCTCCCAGCCAGCCCCTCCTTCAAGAAATCCACCAACTTCCTGACCTTAGGCGACAAATGCCGCTGCTGCGGATACAGCGCCCACACTGCCGTATTCGGTGGCTGATGCGCCTCCAGCAACGACACCAGCGCGCCACTGTGCAGGTGCTCCAGCACGTAATAGTCCGGCAACTGGCACAACCCCACGCCCTGCAACGCCGCGTCCAGCACGGCTTGCCCACTGTTGCAACGCCAGTTTCCCTGTACCCGCTGGGAAAATTCCCGCCCGTCCTGGGCCAGTTGCCAGATATCCGAGCTGCCGATCAAGCAGTTATGCCGACTCAATTCCGACAAACTATGTGGCCGACCATACCGCGCCAGGTAGGACGGCGACGCGCACAAGTACATGCGCCTGGGCGCCAGGCGGCTGGCGACCATGCGCGAATCCTGCAAACGCCCCAGGCGGATCGCCAGGTCGAGGCCTTCATGCACCAGGTCCAGCTGGCGGTTGCTCAACTCGATATCCACCCGCAGTT
Organism: Pseudomonas sp. P7759; assembly: GCF_013386445.1. Classification (NCBI taxonomy): domain Bacteria; kingdom Pseudomonadati; phylum Pseudomonadota; class Gammaproteobacteria; order Pseudomonadales; family Pseudomonadaceae; genus Pseudomonas; species Pseudomonas sp. P7759. Next base: position 39,702 of record NZ_JACART010000026.1, on the reverse strand, counting down.
GTGGATAGAGCGCCATGAACCGTGTGACCAGCGGCACGATAAAACGCTCGCCGTACGCCACCGCGCAGGTCATGCGCAACATGCCCTTGGGTTCACTGGTAAGGTCGCCGACTGCGCGCAAGGCTTCTTCGCGGCCGTCCTGCAGACGTTGGCAATGTTGCAGGAAGGTCTGGCCGGCTTCGGTCAGGGTCACCTTGCGTGTACTGCGGTACAGCAGCCGCGTTTGCAGGCGTTCTTCCAGGCGCGCCACTTGACGGCTGATGTGGGACGACGACACGCCCAGGCGTTCCGCCGCCGCGGTGAACTGGCTGCATTCGGCGACCGCGACGAACTCATCGATGCCTTCCCAGCGGTTTTCCAACATCACGATTATCCCTGTACAGCAATAAAGTTTTGCTTTTGTCCGGATTATTCATCAGTCAGCTATGTTTTACACTCGCCGTCTCAATTTTCAACCGCCTGGAGAAACCCGGATGATCAAGTCCCGTGCTGCCGTAGCCTTCGAAGCCAAGAAGCCTCTTGAAATCGTTGAAGTGGATGTCGCCATGCCCAAGGCTGGCGAAGTGTTGCTGCGCGTAGTCGCTTCGGGCGTGTGCCATACCGACGCCTACACGCTGTCGGGTGCTGATCCGGAAGGCATCTTCCCGTCGATTCTCGGTCACGAGGGCGGTGCGGTGGTCGAAGCGATCGGCGAAGGCGTGACGTCTGTTGCAGTGGGTGATCACGTGATCCCGCTGTACACCCCGGAGTGCGGCAAGTGCAAATTCTGCCTGTCGGGCAAGACCAACCTGTGCCAGGCCATTCGCTCCACCCAGGGCAAAGGCCTGATGCCGGACGGCACTACGCGTTTCTCCTACAAAGGCCAGCCAATTTTCCACTACATGGGCACCTCGACCTTCTCCGAGTACACCGTGTTGCCGGAAATTTCCGTGGCCAAGATTCCTAAAGAGGCGCCGCTGGAAAAAGTCTGCCTGCTGGGCTGTGGCGTCACCACCGGTATCGGTGCAGTGATCAACACGGCCAAGGTCAAGCCGGGCGACACCGTGGCCATCTTCGGCCTCGGCGGTATCGGCCTGTCGGCGGTGATTGGCGCAGTTAAAGCCAAGGCCGGCCGTATCATCGCCATCGATATCAACCCGGCCAAATTCGAAATCGCCAAGCAACTGGGCGCCACCGATTGCATCAACCCGAAAGACTACGATCGCCCGATCCAGGACGTGATCTTCGACCTCACCGACGGCGGCGTGGACTTCTCCTTCGAATGCATCGGCAACGTACAACTGATGCGCGCCGCGCTTGAGTGCTGCCACAAAGGTTGGGGTGAGTCGGTGATCATCGGTGTCGCCGGTGCCGGCCAGGAAATCGCTACCCGTCCGTTCCAGCTGGTCACCGGTCGCGTCTGGCGCGGTTCGGCCTTCGGCGGCGTGCGCGGCCGCAGCGAATTGCCAAGCTACGTGGAAATGGCCCAGACCGGCGAGATCCCGCTGGACACCTTCATCACCCACACCATGGGCCTGGAAGACATCAACAAAGCGTTTGACCTGATGCATGAAGGCAAGAGCATTCGTACCGTCATCCACTTCTGAGGTCGGCCATGAGTCTGGAAAACCTGTCGTGCCAGAAAAGCTTCGGCGGCTGGCATAAACGCTACAAGCATCATTCCGATGTGCTCGGTTGCGACATGACCTTCGCCGTCTACCTGCCGCCGCAAGCGGAAGAGGGCGGCAAGTTGCCGGTGCTGTACTGGCTCTCCGGCCTGACCTGCACCGACGAGAACTTCATGCAGAAGGCCGGCGCCCAGCGCATGGCTGCCGAGCTGGGCCTGATCATCGTTGCGCCGGACACCAGCCCACGTGGGCCGGGTGTGCCGGGCGATCCGGATAACGCCTGGGATTTTGGCCTCGGCGCTGGCTTCTACTTGAATGCCACCCAGGAACCTTGGGCCAAGCACTATCGGATGCATGACTACGTGGTGCAGGAATTGCCGGCGTTGGTTGAAGCGCATTTCCCGGCCTCGACTAAGCGCGGCATCAGTGGTCACTCCATGGGCGGCCACGGAGCGCTGGTGTGTGCGTTGCGCAACCCTGGGCGCTACTTGTCGGTGTCGGCGTTTTCGCCGATCAACAACCCGATGGATTGCCCGTGGGGCCAGAAAGCCTTCTCGCGTTATTTGGGCGAAGAGCGCTCTAAATGGCGCGAGTGGGACGCCTGCGTGCTGATCAGCGAAGCCTCGGAAAAGCTGCCGCTGCTGGTGGACCAGGGCGACCGCGACGATTTCCTCGCCGTGCAACTCAAACCTGAAGCCCTGCAGCAAGCGGCCAAGGCGGCCAACCATCCGCTGGAACTGCGCCTGCAACCTGGCTACGACCACAGCTACTTCTTTATCGCCAGCTTCATCGAAGACCATTTGCGACACCATGGCCGTGCTTTGCTCGGTTAATGTGAGGCAAAAGTAGGTAGAATCACGCCCTGAATTAAATCGGGGCGTTTTTTTATGCGTATTGGCCACGGCTACGATGTGCACCGTTTCGCTGAAGGCGATTTCATCACCCTGGGCGGCGTGCGCATTGCACACCACCATGGGTTGCTAGCTCATTCCGACGGCGACGTTGTGTTGCATGCCTTGAGCGATGCCTTGCTCGGCGCGGCGGCGTTGGGCGATATCGGCAAGCACTTTCCGGACACCGACCCGACCTTCAAGGGCGCGGACAGCCGTGTACTGCTGCGCCATGTGGTTGGCCTGATCCACGCCAAAGGCTGGAAGGTTGGCAACGTTGACAACACCATCGTGGCCCAGGCGCCGAAGATGGCCCCCCATATCGAGTCGATGCGCGCGCTGATTGCCGCGGATCTGCAAATAGAACTGGATCAAGTGAACGTGAAAGCCACCACCACCGAAAAGCTCGGTTTTACCGGTCGTGAGGAGGGCATTGCCGTGCACTCCGTCGCCTTGTTGTTGCGCGCATGAATGACCTGCAACTGTTGGGTCCACGGGCCTATGGCGAGGCCTTGGGCAGCGCGGTACTGAAAGCGACGGCCGAAGACTTCCAGGTTGATGAAGTGCTGGATATCCCGCTGACCGGCGAGGGTGAGCACCTGTGGTTGTGGGTTGAGAAGCGCGGCCTCAATACAGAAGAAGCCGCGCGGCGCATCGCCAAGGCGGCGGGCGTGCCACTGCGCACGGTCAGCTACGCCGGGCTCAAGGATCGCCAGGCGTTGACCCGCCAATGGTTCAGCGTGCAACTGCCCGGCAAGGCCGATCCGGACATGAGCGCGGCGGAGAACGACACGCTCAAGGTCCTCAAGACCGCCCGCCACAAGCGCAAGCTGCAGCGCGGTGCGCACTCGGCCAATGGTTTCACCTTGCGCCTGACTCAGTTGGCCGGTGATACCGCGGCTATCGACGCGCGGTTGCAACTGATTGCACAACACGGCATTCCCAATTATTTCGGCGCGCAGCGTTTTGGCCACAACGGCGGCAATGTGGTGGATGCCCGTGAGTGGGCCGCGCGCAAGGCCTTGCCGGAACAGCGCAACGTGCGATCGCGGTTGCTGTCCACGGCGCGCAGCTTCTTGTTCAACAAAGTGTTGGCGGCGCGTGTGGCCGATGGTTCGTGGCAGCGCGCCCAGGTCGGCGACTTGCTGGCCTTTACCGACAGCCGCAGTTTTTTCCCGGCGGGGGAGGCTGAATGCAGCGACCCGCGCCTGGCGATCCTGGACCTGCACCCGACCGGCCCACAGTGGGGCGAAGGCGATTCGCCTGCCACGGGTGCAACCTTTGAACTCGAACAGGCTGTTGCTGCCGATGAAGCCGACCTGCGTGATTGGCTGGTGAATGCCGGCATGAGCCAGGAACGTCGCATTCTGCGACTGCCCATTGGCGGTTTGACGTGGCATTATCCCTCGCTGGACATTCTGCAATTGGAATTCGTCCTGCCGGCCGGATGCTTCGCCACTGTCTTGGTGCGCGAGCTTGTTGATCTGGTGCCGGTGGGGCAGACGGACAACCCATGCGTATTCTGATATCAAACGATGACGGTGCCACCGCACCCGGTCTTGCCGCGCTCTATGCTGCGCTGGAAGATTACGCCGAGTGCGTGGTGGTTGCCCCCGACCAGGACAAGAGCGGCGCCAGCAGTTCGCTGACGCTCGACCGTCCGCTGCACCCGCAAGTCCTGGCCAATGGCTTTATCAGCGTGAACGGCACCCCCACCGACTGCGTCCATTTGGCGATCAACAGCCTGCTGGATCAGGAGCCGGACCTGGTGGTATCGGGTATCAACCTCGGTGCCAACCTGGGCGACGACGTGCTGTATTCCGGCACCGTGGCGGCGGCGCTTGAAGGTCGCTTCCTGGGGCGTACGGCGTTTGCCTTTTCGTTTGCTTCGCGCCAACTGGACAACCTGCCGACCGCTGCGTATTTCGCGCGCAAGCTGGTGGAGGCCCATGGCTCCCTGAACCTGCCACCGCGCACGGTGCTCAACGTCAATATCCCCAACTTGCCCCTCGACCATATTCGCGGCATCCAGCTGACGCGCCTGGGCCATCGTGCCCGCGCGGCGGCGCCGTTGAAGGTGGTCGACCCGCGTGGCAAGGAAGGCTATTGGATTGCCGCGGCGGGTGATGCGGAAGATGGCGGTGAGGGCACCGACTTCCATGCCGTGATGCAAGGTTACGTATCGATTACCCCGTTGCAATTCGATCGCACCTTCAGTGATGCCTTCAGTGGTCTCGATGGCTGGCTGGAGGGGCTGCGCTGATGGGCCGTGAACAAGACGACTTGCTGCGCCGGGGCATCGGCATGACGTCCCAGCGCACCCGCGAACGCTTGATCCAGCGCTTGTACGAAGAGGGTTTGTCCAACGCCCAGGTGCTGGAAGTGATCCGGCGTACGCCTCGGCACCTGTTTGTCGATGAAGCCCTGGCCCACCGTGCCTATGAAGACACCGCGCTGCCCATCGGACACAACCAGACCATCTCCCAGCCTTACATGGTGGCGCGCATGAGCGAGCTGCTGCTGGCGGCGGGGCCTTTGGACAAGGTGTTGGAAATCGGCACCGGCTCCGGCTACCAGACCGCCGTGCTGGCGCAGCTGGTTGAGCGGGTGTTCTCGGTCGAGCGCATCAAGGTGCTGCAAGACCGTGCCAAGGAGCGCCTGGTGGAGTTGAACCTGCGCAACGTGGTGTTTCGCTGGGGCGATGGCTGGGAAGGTTGGCCGGCGCTGGCGCCGTACAACGGCATCATCGTCACCGCCGTGGCCACCGATGTGCCCCAGGCGTTGCTCGATCAACTCGCTCCAGGCGGACGCCTGGTCATCCCGGTTGGCTCCGGCGAAGTGCAACAATTGATGCTCATTATTCGTGAGGAAGAAGGCTTTTCCCGGCATGTACTCGGCGCCGTGCGCTTCGTGCCATTGCTCAACGGCCCGCTGGCCTGATCATTTGTTCGCCGGCAGTGAATTCTGTTGGCGGGGATGTGTCTTACGGCGGGGTCCATCGAGTCAACATGATCGGGCGTCGGGATTAAACACGATGAATTTTTCGTTTCAGTCGTGTGCCGGTAAAAAGCCAATGCCCAGTTATACTTGCGTCATATTTCAAGCCTGATACAGGCAATCATGTTCAGCCACCACAAAGGGAGCGGCGGGTGAGTCTCACAGGTCTTGCGCAGCGTATGAGTAAAACAAGCTTTCATCGACTGGTGCTTGGCCTCGTCTTCAGTTCCGTGTTGGTCGGGTGTTCCAGTTCGCCAAGCAGCGGCGCACGGGTAGTTGACCGTAATAATGCGGCCCCGCAAAAACCGACGGTGACCACCGGGCAGTACGTAGTACGCAAAGGCGATACGATGTTCTCGATCGCCTTCCGTTATGGTTGGGATTACAAGGCACTCGCAGCTCGTAACAATATTCCTGTGCCCTACACGATACATCCGGGTCAGACGATTCGCTTCGATGGACGCACCGGTTCAACGCCTACGGCAGTTGTGACAAACACTGGATCTTCGCCGTCGTCTTCAAGCAAAACCACCATCATCACCCGGCCTGCAGGCACCGCCACGCCGACCCCTGCGACCAAGCCGGCACCCGCGCCGTTGCCACCTGCCGGGCCTGCGCCGACCGGTTGGGGATGGCCCTCAAACGGAGTGCTGATTGGAAAATTCTCTTCAAACGGTAGTTTGAATAAAGGCATTGATATCGCCGGGGATTTGGGACAGCCTGTTTTAGCTGCGTCTGATGGGACGGTGGTGTACGCCGGGAGTGGTTTACGGGGCTACGGCGAGCTTGTCATCATCAAACACAGCGATACCTACGTCAGTGCTTACGGCCACAACCGTAGGCTGTTGGTTCGGGAGGGGCAGCAGGTCAAGGTCGGACAGACAATTGCCGAAATGGGGTCAACTGGTACAGACCGGGTGAAACTGCACTTTGAGATTCGCCGCCAAGGGAAGCCTGTAGACCCACTGCAATTCCTACCCCGTCGTTGATGTGTTGCACAGCCTGTTCCCTCACGTAGAAGGAACAGGCTCCAGCGTTGCCAAGGATAAAGGCGCCGCTTGAGCTTGAGGTCGAACTCACCAAAGGACTATAACAATGGCTCTCAGTAAAGAAGCGCCGGAGTTTGACATCGACGATGAGGTTCTCCTTATGGAGACCGGTATCGATACGGAATCGATGTCGAATGAGGGACCTGCTGTACCTTCAGTTCGCACCAAATCCAAGAACTCCACCGCGTTAAAGCAACACAAGTACATTGACTACACGCGGGCGCTCGATGCGACCCAGCTGTACCTCAATGAAATCGGCTTTTCCCCTCTGCTGACCCCCGAAGAAGAAGTCCATTTTGCGCGCTTGTCGCAAAAGGGCGATCCGGCTGGGCGCAAGCGCATGATTGAAAGCAACCTGCGCCTGGTGGTGAAAATCGCCCGACGCTACGTCAATCGTGGGCTGTCCCTGTTGGACCTGATCGAGGAAGGCAACCTGGGCTTGATCCGGGCTGTGGAGAAGTTCGATCCTGAGCGGGGCTTCCGCTTTTCGACCTATGCCACCTGGTGGATTCGCCAGACCATCGAACGGGCGATCATGAATCAGACCCGCACGATCCGGTTGCCGATCCATGTGGTCAAGGAGCTCAACGTCTACCTGCGGGCAGCGCGTGAGCTTACCCAAAAACTCGATCATGAACCTTCGCCCGAAGAGATCGCCAACCTGCTGGAGAAACCGGTAGGGGAGGTCAAACGCATGCTCGGCTTGAATGAGCGCGTGTCTTCGGTCGATGTCTCGCTGGGTCCGGATTCGGATAAAACCCTGCTGGACACCCTGACGGATGATCGTCCTACCGATCCTTGCGAGCTGTTGCAGGACGATGATCTTTCCCAAAGCATTGACCAGTGGCTGTCAGAGCTCACGGACAAGCAGCGTGAGGTGGTGATTCGCCGCTTCGGCCTGCGTGGCCATGAGAGCAGCACCCTGGAGGACGTAGGCCTGGAGATCGGTCTGACCCGTGAGCGGGTGCGGCAGATCCAGGTGGAAGGGCTCAAGCGCTTGCGTGAGATCCTGGAGAAGAATGGCTTGTCGAGTGAGTCGTTGTTCCAGTAATACGCAGGACGAAATGTGGGAGCGGGCTTGCTCGCGAAAGGGGAGTGTCAGTCAACGAATGTACCGACTGATTCACCGCTTTCGCGAGCAAGCCCGCTCCCACATTTTTTTTGCCCGGCATTACATGGGTGTTAGAGCCAAATCCCGGGCATAAAAAAACCCCGCTTTTAAGGGCGGGGTCTTTTCGACTAAGTCAGTACAAGTTAGATAACTTGAACTTCTTCAGCTTGCATGCCTTTCTGACCGCGGGTAGCGATGAAAGAAACCTGTTGGCCTTCTTTCAAGCTTTTGAAGCCGTCGGATTGGATAGCTTTGAAGTGAACGAACAGGTCGTCACCGGATTGTGGAGTGATGAAGCCGAAGCCTTTTTCATCGTTGAACCACTTAACGGTACCAGTTTGGCGATTAGACATGGTGTATCTCCTTGGACAAAGTTAACTGCGACTCAGGAAAAGCCCTGGCCGAGACTGAGTGCAAAGAGCAGGAAAAATTCTTGGAGATGGTTGGATCGAAATTCAACATATCGTGTAGAGATTCTCAGTGACACAAGCAGCACAGTGGCGCCACCTTAACCCTTTTTCCGGGACGTGCCAATGATATTTCCGAAGGTTTCTCCAAATTCGTGACTGGCGGTGGTATTTCCGCTCACCGGGCACGCCAATACAGGTCCCGGCCCCGCTGGCTGCGGCTTATAGGAGCAGGCACATTCGTCAAGAAAAGCCTTGTGGCCTTTGAACCCCAACGCCAGCCCCGGTAAGATGCCCCACAGAATTTTTCCACCTCGCTATTCAGGACACCCGCCATGAGCATCAAATCGGACAAGTGGATTCGCCGCATGGCGCAGGAACACGGCATGATCGAACCGTTCGTCGAGCGCCAGATCCGTGGCCAAGGCGATGCCCCGGTGATTTCCTATGGTGTCTCCAGCTACGGCTACGATGTGCGCTGCGCCGATGAGTTCAAGGTGTTCACCAACATCAATTCGGCTATCGTCGATCCTAAGAACTTCGACGAAAAAAGCTTCGTCGACGTCAAGAGCGACGTGTGCATCATTCCGCCGAACTCCTTCGCCCTGGCGCGCACCGTGGAATTCTTCCGCATTCCCCGTGACGTGCTGACCATCTGCCTGGGTAAAAGCACTTACGCGCGTTGCGGCATTATCGTCAACGTGACGCCGCTCGAGCCCGAGTGGGAAGGCCATGTGACGCTGGAGTTCTCCAACACCACCACGCTGCCGGCGAAAATCTACGCCAACGAAGGCGTGGCACAGATGCTGTTCCTGCAGTCCGACGAGGCCTGTGAAGTGTCCTACAAAGACCGCGCAGGCAAGTATCAGGGCCAGCGTGGTGTCACCCTCCCACGCGCTTGATCGAAAGCTCCTACGCGTAAAGGGAATTAGTCAGCAGAAAGTGACTCTATCTAGGTGTACTGCCCCGGCGCGTGTAAAACGCGCCGGGCCACGCTTGAGGAGTACTTTATGAAGCTCGACCCGCGAATAAGCGCAGAACTTGCCCGGCTTGAACCCAACCAGATTGGCGTTCTGGCCTGGTCCCTGATGGCCGATCCTGCTTATGCGGGCGGCATCCCCGGCCAGCCTGAGCCGGACTATCCACAGCCCACCGAGCCTGGCGAGCCGACCTTACCGGACGAGCCACCACCCGCGCCGGTTGCCTGATCTTTAGCTTACCGGCAAGACTTCATGATCGCCAATCACATAGATTCGGCGGTCATTGTCCTGCTCCACCCCATGCCCACCGGTAAATGCACCGAACGCTGGCAGCAGGCTGACTCGGGCGCCGAGCACAAAGCACGGCAGCCGCAAGCTCTGCCGACCCTTGCCGCGCAACCGATACACCGGATGTACATGCCCCGCCAGCACGTGGTGGCTGGGATGGGCGTCAGGTTCGTGCTGCAGGGCAAAAGGGCCCATCAGAAGGGGCTCAGCAACCACGTCTATCCTCAAATCCTCGGGTGGGTCGCCTGCGCGTTTATCGTGATTGCCGCGAATCAAGGTCATGGGCAGGTCAGGATTAAGGGCCCGCCAGCGTCTCAATGCGCCCAGCGTGCCACGGGCGTGCGATCCCGGACCGTGCAGGAAGTCGCCGAGAAAGATCACCTGGGTGCAGGCTAGCGCTGAGAGCAACCGGTCCAGGCGCTGCAGGTTCTCGGTGGTGGTGCCTTGTGGCACCGGCTGCCCCAGGCTTCGATACGCCGAGGCCTTGCCGAAATGTGCGTCGGCGATCATCAGGCACTGGCGTGCAGGCCAGTACACCGCCTTGTCAGCCAGCAACCACAATTCCTCACCCTCCAGCATCACCGTGCATACCATCAGCGCTTCCCGTTATCCGCGACTTTTTCCAGGTCCTTGACCATCCGTGCGATGCGCTCCGAGAGTTTTTCGGAACTCATGCTTTCGCGCATCCGTTCAACCAGCAACGGAAAGGCCAGGGGCGTAGGGCGTTCGATCCGATGCAAGTCCAGTTTCAGCGCGCAAAGGTGACGCAATGTCTCTTCCAAGCGACGAATATCCAGCTCATCGCGTAGGACTTCCTCGCCTGCCTGGGTCAGTAACAGGTTCTGTGGGTCGTACTGCTTGAACACCTCAAAGAACAACCCGCTGGAAGCCTGCACCTGCCGGGTACTTTTCGGCGCGCCGGGGTAGCCGGCAAATACCAGCCCGGCAATGCGCGCGATTTCACGGAAACGGCGCAGGGCCAGTTCCCCCGCATTCAGGCTGGCCGCCACGTCTTCCAGTAAATGTTCAGGGCTCAGTAGTGCATTATTGAGCACTGCCGGCCAATCCACTGCGGTGGCACTCAATAACTCCAGCCCGTAATCATTGACTGCAATCGAAAACGTCACTGCCTGCTGTTGGCTTACCCGCCATGCCAGCAGACTCGCCAGTCCTAAATGAACCTGGCGCCCGGCGAAGGGATAGAGAAACAGGTGCCAGCCTTCCCGTGACTTAAGCGTCTCGGCCAACAAATGCTCGCGCGTCGGCAAGCCGGACCAGCGCAATTGTGTCTGCAACAAGGGTTGCACCGCCTGCATCTCCGGCCCGTCAAAATGCCCATGGGCCGCAGCATCAAAGCGCTTCACCACCGCTTGCGCCAGCTCATTGGAAAGCGGCATGCGCCCGCCATTCCAGCGCGGTACGGCGGCCTTCTTTGCGGTGCTGCGACGCACGTACGCGGTCATGTTTTCCACGCGGACCAATTCCAGCAAGCGACCGGCAAACAGAAACCCATCTCCCGGCTTGAGCCGTGCGATAAACCCTTCCTCGACACTCCCCAGGTTCTTGCCGCCACCGCCCTTGCTCCAGAATTTCAGGTTGATGCTTGCATCACTGACAATAGTGCCCACGCTCATCCGATGGCGCCGCGCCAGTCGTGCATCCGGGACGCGCCAGATGCCGTGCTCGTCCGGCTCCACGCGGCGGTAATCCGGGTAGACCGTCAGCGACAGCCCACCGTGTCGCACAAAACCCAGGGCCCAGGCCCAGTCTTCAGCCGTCAGGTCATGGTAGGCCCAGGCACTGCGCACTTCCGCCAGCAACGCATCCGGCGTAAAGCCGCCGCCCAGCGCCATGCTCACCAAATGTTGTACGAGCACATCCAAAGGCTTGTAAGGCGATTCCCGTGCCTCGATACGCCGTTGCGCAATCGCATCTTGGGCCGCGGCGGCTTCCACCAACTCCAGGCTGTGGGTCGGCACCAACGTCACTCGCGAGGGCCGCCCCGGCGCATGCCCCGAGCGCCCGGCGCGCTGCATCAAGCGCGCCACACCTTTGGCAGAACCGATCTGCAATACGCGCTCCACTGGCAGGAAATCCACTCCCAGGTCCAGGCTTGAGGTGCACACCACCGCCTTGAGCTGGCCGTCTTTCAAGGCCCGTTCCACCCAGTCGCGGGTCTCTCGTGACAGGGAACCATGGTGCAGCGCAATCACCCCGGCCCAATCGGGGCGGGCGTCCAGCAATGCCTGGAACCAAATCTCCGATTGCGCCCGCGTATTGGTAAACACCAGGCAACTATTACTGGCTTCTACCTCGGCCACCACCTGGGGCAACATTTTCAAACCGATATGACCGGCCCACGGAAAGCGCTCGGTCACGGGCGGCAATAAGGTGTCGATGACCAACTGTTTAGCCGTTTGCCCCTGCACATTGATCCCGTCGCCCTGTGGGACCAAGACTTCCAGCGCGTGAGCCTGATTACCCAAGGTCGCCGAAATGCCCCACACCATTAAATCAGGGTGCCAGCGTCGCAACCGTGCCAGCGCCAATTGCAGTTGCACGCCGCGTTTATTGCCGATCAGTTCGTGCCACTCATCCACGATCACCATGCGCAGGTGCCCCAGGCTGGCCTCGCTGTCGGCGCGGGCGAGCATCAGCGTCAGGCTTTCCGGGGTGGTGACCAGCGCGGTGGGTTGGCGACGGGTCTGCCGCGCGCGTTCGCTGTTGCTGGTGTCGCCGGTACGCAGGCCCACGCTCCACGGAATCTGTAGCGCTTCAAGTGGCGCTTCGAGGGCGCGCGCGGTGTCGGCGGCGAGGGCGCGCATGGGGGTGATCCACAGTACCGTCAGTGGATCGGCGGGCGGTTTGCGTTTGCTGGTAGTGGGAGCACGAGTAATGGCGAAACGATTGAGAGCAGCAAACCATAGCGCGTAGGTCTTCCCGGAACCGGTGCTGGCATGCAGCAATCCCGAGTGGCCTGCTTTAACCGCCGCCCATACGTCTTTTTGAAAGGCGAACGGCTTCCAGCCCTTGGCGGTAAACCATGTCTTGGCGAAGTTGCGGGAAGTTGCCATACAACGGCTGATACTCTGGAGGTCCTATTTCAGAGACCCTCCCGGCATGGCAAAGGTTTAACCGGTTATTGCGACTTGACGCCGCAATAATACAACCCCGAAGCGTTGGCCTGGCCCACCCTTGCGCAAGTGACGGACGCCGGTATGTCCAGCGGCATGCTGGCCTGGCGTCGAACCAGATAAAAGTCCTGGGACAGTGGCAGCTGTTGCAGTTGTTTGGTGTTGCGGGCCCAGCCAGCACTGTAGAACTCCGCCGAATAGGAGCGCGTCCCCAGATAGATCAGGTCGCCGGGGGCGGCGGGTTGTTGCGCCTTCCACAAGGCAACCATGTCTTTCTGGTTTTGTGGGCGATCGGACAGCTGGCCGCTGATGATGATCAGGCAGCCGGTGATCGGCAGTGCCAGTGCCACGGCGGCGATGACGATTGCGCGTATTTTCTGGCAGATGACATCGGCCAGCAGTAGCGCCCAGGCCGGCAGCGCAGGCAGTACGTAGGTCCAGAGAATGTTGGTGGACAGGGTGAAGAACAGCGGTGTTGAAAGCGCCCACGCCAGTATGAAGATGAAGTATTCGCGCTGGCCTTGCAGGGTGGAACGCTCCTTCACCAGCAACGGCAGGAACAATGCCCAAGGTAAAAGCCCGCCCAGCAGATGCAGCCATATCATCGCCAAGGGCTGGGCATGTGCGCTGCCGTAGAGGTCGCCCTGCCAGTTGCTGATGACGTAGCGGCTGAAGTGTTCGCCGACGATGAAGTATTTCAGGAACCCCGGTGTCTTTTGTTCCGCCAGCCAATACCAAGGCAGCGCCACGGCAAGCATCAACGCGATGCCTGGTAACCATGGCAGGCTGAGCAGCCGGCGCCAGTGGCCAGTGAGGGCCAGCCACAGGGCTGCTGGCAGCGTAATCAGGACCAGCGCCAATGGGCCCTTCGCGAGCAGGCCGAGGCCCAGCCCAAAAAAACCGACCAGCGCCCAGCCCCGGTCCGCGTGTACCAGCCCGCGCCACAACCCCACGTGGGCGAGCAAAAGGGCGAAGGCCAGTGCGCTGTCAGTCAAGACCGCGCCGCTGGCAAGGAACCCTAGGGAGCATGTCGAATAGATAATCGCCGCTGTCAGCCCGACCTGAAGGCTGCGTTCCCGGCTGGCGAAATGCACGATGAGCAGGCAGCTGGCGACATGCATCAACCAGCTGGAGAAACGGCTGGCGAACTCGTTGATGCCGAACACCTGCATGCTCAACGCCTGTAGCCAGAATGACAGCGGCGGTTTGCCCCAGAATGGCACGCCATGATCGAACATCGGTGTGATCCAGTCATTGGAGGCCAGCATCTTGCGGGCAATTTCCGCATAGCGGGCTTCCGACGTGTCCATGAGCGGATACAGTCCCAATGTACCCAGGCGCACCAGCAGGACGGTCAACAAAATGCCCCAGAGCAAACGGATGGATGCGGAACGGTTCATGCCGATAGCCTTTATAAAGGGGTTCCAGGGTGATTGCGTTTATGCAGCGCGTTGGGCCTGGGGCTCACCACCTTCAGTACCCGGCCGACGTACTCGCCGATCACGGCAGTGCCCAGGCATAGCAGCAGGATCGATTGCACCAGCAAATGCTCATGAGTCAGTTCGCCGAAGCTCGCCGCTGCGGCGACCCACAGCGAGCCGAACACAAAGCTTGTGGCACTCAGGTAGCTGTACATCCGCAATGGGCGCGTAGAGAAGGCCAGAATCGAATCTGCGCACAGGTCCAGCAATGACAACGTGGTCCATTTGGTCCTGCCGGCCTGGCGCGCTGTGCGGTCGTAGTTCACTTCGGTACTCGGGTAGCCGAGCCAGCTGACAAGCAACTTCAACACGCCGGCGTTGTCGTCCATGGCGCGGATCGCTGCCCGCGCGTTGGGCCCGATCAGCCTGAAATCGCTAACTTGCTGTGGCACCTCGAAGTCGTCGATCAGTTGATCCATGGTCGCGTAGTAAAGCCGCGCAGCCATACGTTTTGCCCAGGAATCACAGCGCCGTGAGCGGCGTTGCATGTTTACGATCTCGTAGCCTTTGAGCCATTCCTGCACCATCAGCGGGATCAGTTCGGGCGGGTCCTGCAAGTCACCGTCCATGATGATCACGGCGCCACCTTCCACGGCATTGATGCCCGCGCGCATGGCGGCTTCCTTGCCGAAGTTACGGCTCAAGTGCAGGCTCTTGACCCGTGGGTCCTGGGAAAATTGATCGATCATCGCGGCAGTCCGGTCTTGGCTGCCGTCATTGATATAAAGCACTTCAGTGGGGACTTTCAGTCGGTCGACGATTGCCATCAGTCGTGAGTGAAGTTCGGCTATTACGCATTGTTCGTTAAAGCAAGGGACCAGTATTGTAAGTTGTGCATCCGGTATGGGATCACTGGAAAGGCTTGCGATGGAGGTCATGTTTGAATACCCAGAAGTGGTTGATCGTAAAGCCCTGAAGGATAACGGCGGCGGTTGCCAGCACTTGTGCAAGCAGGGGGGGAATACCCCAGAAGACCAGTAAGTTGACCATTAAGGTGTTGGTTAAAACCTGGCCGGTGGCCGTCATAAAAAAACGCAATTTGTTACAGGAACGTTGTGCAAATACCCAAAGCCTGGACAGGCAAAAGGCGACCAAAGCCCCCGTAGACGCAGCAACAAACGTCGATGGCGTGGGGGCAAGCCACGTTAATAAACAGACAAACACCGCGTAATGAACCAACGTCGCGATGGCGCCTGCGCTCAAGTAACGGATGAACAAACTCAGTATTCTTTGCATTGCCAGACTGTATAAGATGAAGCGTGAATCAAATGTCACGTTGTGAAATGGTATTTGTTGTGGGTTTTTAGTTGTTTGCTGAAGGAATTGTCTTAACTGTTTGTGCGAATTTGGAGTTTGTCTTTATGGAAATATTACTGGTGGAAGATGATCACGCTTTGGCAGGTTCGTTGGGGGATTATCTCGGCGAGTTTGGTTACGAAGTGGACTTCGCGCGTGATGGGCGAAGTTGCCTGGAGCGTGTCCGCCAGCATGAATACGACCTGATTGTGATGGACGTCGCAATGCCCCGTATGAGCGGTTTTGACACTTGCCGCCAATTGCGCCGGGAGCAGAATGAAACGCCGGTCCTGTTCCTGACCGCCCGCGATGCGCTCCCTGATAAGGAGGAGGGTTATGAAGCCGGCGGTGACGATTACTTGATCAAGCCGTTCGAGCCTCAAGAGTTGATCTGGCGCATCCGTGCGCTGATGCGCCGTGTGGCGCCGCGCAAACCGCGAAGCCCCCGGCAATTGGGCGACCTGGTCATCGACCCGGCCTCTCAATCGCTGCGCCACAACGGTACCGTCAAGGTGTTGCCCGCCCTTCAGTTCAGCCTGTTGAACCTATTGGCCGATGTGGCGCCGGAGCCGGTCAGCCGAGGCAAGCTTGAAGCCGCACTGTGGCCCGCCGGCGATCCGCCGGACAGTGATGCGCTACGCACCTACATTTACCGGCTGAGGCAAACCCTGGGCAAACCTTACGGCAATGATCTGATCCGGACCGTCCACGGGAAAGGGTACCGCCTTGCTATTCCCCACTGACTCATTCTTCACGCGAATCCTCTACACCCTGCTGCCGTTCATGGCATTGATCACCGGGTTCTATAGCCTGCTGATCTGGCTCGCAGTCGCCGTCACCGAGGATTACATCGTCGAGAGCTACCTGAACCTGGAGGCGGAGGCGTTTCAGGGCAAA
Organism: Pseudomonas sp. P7759; assembly: GCF_013386445.1. Lineage (NCBI taxonomy): Bacteria > Pseudomonadati > Pseudomonadota > Gammaproteobacteria > Pseudomonadales > Pseudomonadaceae > Pseudomonas > Pseudomonas sp. P7759. The sequence goes on along the minus strand of NZ_JACART010000026.1, from coordinate 23,565 downwards.
CACGCCCAGTTGGGACGTGCCGCGCCAATGCCCAATGCGATCTACCTGAAAGGCTATTGGTCGACGGACCCTACATTGCCTTTGGTTGCCCTGAACCTGCCACCGGGGCACCACGAACTTGCGAAAGGGGATGTGCACGTACTGGTGAGTGCCGTTAGCGGCGAGTCCACCTTGCTGGTCTTGTTACTGGATGAGTCCAAGCTCAGCCAGACTGAAGGCTACCGCACGCAGATTTTCGGACTGTTGTGTGCGGTCGCGGGCTTGATCCTGATCCTTGGCGCAATCCTGGCCATCGCCATTGCCCGGGCCATCGCCCAGCCAGTGAGCCTGTTGGCGGCGGAAGTCGCGGATGCAGGGCCTGGGCCCTCCCGGTTCAGCGGTTTTGATCGACCGGATGAGATCGGCACCTTGAGCCGCACGCTGTCCTCACTGGTGGCTCAGCAACATCGCACGTTGCTGCGCGAGAAGGCGTTTACCCGGCACGTCAGCCATGAGTTGCGCACGCCTTTGAGTATCTTGAACAACTGCCTGGCGATCCTACGCCTGCCAGGCTGCAACGCGGAAAAATCTGCGCGTAGCCTGTTGCGCATGGAAGGTGCCCTGGCCGGGATGAAAATGACGATCGAGCTGTTTTTGTCCCTGGCCCGTGAACCGCGCCAATTGCCCCATGAGCCGATTGACCTGGCCGTGGTCGTCGCCGAACAGATCGAGAAATTCCAGCAGCTTTACCCCCATGCCGCGGGTGCGCGGGTGTTTGCCGGTGCGCCGACGATCATCCAGGCCAACGAGGCGATCGCCCGCAGCATGGTGCAGAACCTGCTGGGTAACGCTGTTCAGCACGGCGCCGGGAAAATCCGCGTGGTCCTCACGGAGCAGCATCTGGTCATCCTGAATAACCGTGTGGCGCAGCTCGCGTCGCCGGGCTTCGGCTTTGGCCTGGAAATCGTCTCGCGCGCCTGCATCCATGCCGGCTGGCAGCTGGAAACCCGGCGCACGCTGCATACCTTCCGGGCTCACGTCAGGTTTACTTGAGATTGCCGCTGAGGAACTGCTGCAACCGTTCGCTCTTCGGATTGCCCAGCACATCGTCCGGCGCGCCTTGTTCCTCCACCAGGCCTTGGTGCAGGAACAACACCTGGCTCGACACCTTGCGCGCAAAGCTCATTTCGTGGGTCACCATGATCATGGTGCGGCCTTCCTCGGCCAACCCCTGGATCACCTTCAACACTTCGCCCACCAGTTCCGGGTCGAGGGCCGAGGTGGGTTCGTCGAACAGCATCACCTCTGGCTCCATGGCCAAGGCGCGCGCGATGGCGACGCGTTGCTGCTGGCCGCCGGAGAGAAATGCCGGGTACTGATCCGCCACGCGTGCCGGTAAGCCCACCTTGTCCAAGTAACGACGGGCACGGTCCTCGGCGTCCTGCTTGCTGCAACCCAGCACCCGGCGCGGGGCCATGGTGATGTTCTCCAGCACGCTCATGTGGCTCCACAGGTTGAAGTGCTGGAACACCATCGCCAGGCGCGTACGCAGGCGCTGCAATTCGGCGTCGTCGGCCACGCGCATGCCATGGCGGTCGCTGACCATGCGGATCGGCTGGCCGTCGAGGGTCATGGCGCCGTCGTTGGGGGTTTCCAGGAAGTTGATGCAGCGCAAAAAGGTGCTCTTGCCCGAGCCGCTGGCGCCGATCAGGCTGATCACGTCACCGGTCTTGGCCTTGAGCGAAACACCTTTGAGCACCTCATTGTCGCCATAGCTTTTATGCAGGCCTTCAACGGTCAATTTGTACATGGGGCGTGCATCCTCAAGGCGAAAGTAGATAGCCGCTGCGGTAGGCATCGAGGCCTGCGACATGGGCGATGACCATCCCGGCAGTGGCCATGCGGCGCAGCGAACGGGCGGAAAGCAGGCCGGCATTGCGGCAATGCACGGGCGTTACGCGGTCGGAAATGGGGTCGATGATTTCAGCGATCAGTTGTCCGGCTTCCAGGTACTCACCCGGCAGGGCGCGGAATACCAGCAGGCCGCCCATGGGCGTAGCCACCGGCTCAACGCCCGCCAGGGGTGTGGCCGGGTAGGGCAGCTCGGGCAGCGGTGCGACGTCACCGGCGATGGCGCCGAAGTGAATCAGGTAATCAATGATCGCCTGGCAGTCGAGGGCGGCCAGGCCGTGGTTGACGTCGCCCTGGCCGCGCAATTCGACGGTCACCGAAAAGCTGCCCATGGGGATCGGGAAGCGCTCGCCGAAGCGTTGCTGCAACTGCCACCACACCAGGGTGAAACACTCGTCGAAGGATTGCCCGCCGGAGTCGGTCGCCAGCAGATTGGCCTCCGAGCCGATATAACGCGCCAACGGCTCAACCTGCGGCCAGGCCTCGGGCGTGGTGTACAGGTGCGCCACGGCTTCGAAGTCGCAATGCAGGTCCAGCACCATGTCGGCGTCACACGCCAGGCGTTGCAGCACCAAGCGCTGGGATTGCAGTTGGGTCTCAGCGCTTTGCGCAGCGAGGGCGGTCGACAGCGCGGCGCGGATCAATTCGACGTTGTGCTGGGGATCGTCCCCAAGCAGGTCCTCCACTTGATTACCCACGGTTTCACTGAGGTCGACAAACAGGCGATTGAAGTTCTGCCCGCTTTCCAGTTCGTATCGGCCCAGGGGGATATCCATCAGCACCTGTTCCAGGCCCACCGGGTTGGCGATGGGCACCAGCACAATCTCACTGCGCAGGCGACCGGCCGCCGCCAGTTCAGCCAGCCGCACCTTCAGGTGCCAAGCCACCAGCATGCCCGGCAGCTCATCGGCATGCAGCGACGACTGGATGTAGATCTTGCCTTCGGCCTGCTCCGGGCCGAAGTGAAAACTGTGAATCTGCCGTGCCGTGCCTGGCACAGGCGCGATCAGCTCATGGACCTGATGACGCATGAAAACTCCTTAATGGCTCGGCCCGAGGAAGGCCAGCCAACGACGCTCCGCCAACCGGAACAGACCCACCAGGGCAAAGGTCACGGTCAGGTAGATCAGCGCAGCGATTCCGAATGATTGAAAGGTCATGAAGGTGGCCGAGTTGGCATCCCGCGCCACTTTGAGGATGTCGGGGATCGTCGCGGTAAAGGCCACCGTGGTCGAATGCAACATCAGGATCACTTCATTGCTGTAGTACGGCAACGAACGACGCAACGCCGACGGCATGATCACGTAGGCGTACAACTTCCAGCCACTCAAGCCGTAGGCCTTGGCCGCTTCGACTTCGCCATGGGCCATGCTGCGGATCGCCCCGGCGAAAATCTCCGTGGTGTAGGCGCAGGTGTTAAGGGCGAACGCCAGGATGGTGCAGTTCATCGCATCGCGAAAGAACGCATCCAGCAACGGTTGTTCGCGCACGGCGGCGAGGCTGTAGATGCCGGTGTAGCAGATCAACAGTTGGATATAGAGCGGCGTGCCCCGGAACAGGTAGGTGTAGAACTGCACCGGCCAACGCACCAGGCGCTTGCGTGACACGCGGGCGATGGACAACGGGATCGACACCAGAAAGCCAATGATCAACGCGGCCGTGAGCAACCACATCGTCATCGCCAGGCCGGTGATGTGCTGGCCGTCGCTATAAAGGAAGGGGCGCCAATATTCCTGCAAGAGTTCGATCATCGCACGGCCTCCCGGGCACCCGCGGAGTAGCGACGTTCAAGGCGGCGCAGGACGAAGTTGGACGCGCTGGTGATCAACAGGTAAATCAACGCGGCGAGTACCAAAAAGTAAAACAGCTGGTAGGTGCTCTTGCCAGCATCCTGGGCGGCTTTGACCAGGTCGGCCAGGCCGATGATCGACACCAGGGCCGTGGCCTTGAGCATCACCATCCAGTTATTGCCGATCCCAGGCAGGGCAAAGCGCATCATCTGCGGGAAGGTCACGTAGCGAAACCGCTGGCCACGCTTGAGGCCATAGGCTGTGGCGGCTTCCAGTTGGCCACGGGGCACCGCGAGGATTGCGCCGCGAAACGTCTCGGTGAAGTACGCACCGTAGATAAAACCGAGGGTGATCACCCCGGCGCTGAAGGGGTCGATCTCGATGTATTCCCACTCCATGAAATCGGTCAAACCGGTCAGCCAGGTTTGCAGGCTGTAGAAAATCAGCAGCATCAGCACCAGGTCGGGCACGCCGCGAATCAACGTGGTGTAGAGCTGGGCGGGAATGCGCAGGAAGGGCAGGCTGGAGAGTTTGGCGCTGGCGCCGAGCAGGCCCAGCAACACGCTGACGGCCAGGGACAGCACCGACAACTTGATGGTCATCCAGGTGCCTTGCAGCAACAGCGGGCCGAAACCCTTCAAGCTGAGCGCGCTCAACCCGAGGGTTTGCAATAATTCTTCGAACATAAATCAGGACCTATGGCGATAAAAAAGCGCCCCTCCAAAGGAAGGGCGCTCCAGGCATTATTTGCCGCTGTACAGGTTCAGATCGCCAAAGTGCTTCTTCTGGATGGTGGCGTAGGTGCCATCATCGTGTAACGCTTTGATACCTTTATCCAAAAGCGCCTTCAGTTCAGTGTTACCTTTTTTGATACCGATGGCGGTTTTCGACGGCAGCAACGGGTCGTCGATGGCCGCGCTGACTTCATAACCGGCACCGGCCGGCGACTTCAGGAAGCCCAGTTCGGCTTGCAGCATGTCCTGTACGGACGCGTCGAGACGGCCGGAGGTCAGGTCGGCGTACACCTGGTCCTGGTTGGCGTAGGCCTTGGTGGTCACACCGGCTTTATCCAGTACGGCCTTGGCGTAGGCTTCCTGGATGGTGCCTTGCTCGTAGCCCACGGACTTGCCCTTGAGGGATTCTGGCGTCGAGTAGCCCGCGCCTTTCTTGAACACCAGCGAAGTCGGGCCGGAGAACAGTTCGCTGGAGAAGTCGATGGCCTTTTCACGCACCGGGGTCACGGTCATGGATGAAATCACGCCGTCGAACTTGTTGGCCTTGAGGCCTGGAATCATGCCGTCGAAGTCACTTTCAACCCACTTGCACTTCACTTTCAGCTCGGCGCAGATCGCATTGCCCAGGTCGATATCGAAGCCTACCAGGCTGCCGTCGGCGGCCTTGGATTCGAACGGTGCGTAGGACGGATCGACACCAAAACGCAATTCCTTGTATTCCTTGGCCGTGGCTACACCTGCGGCCATGCACAGGGCCAGTGCAGAAAGGGTCAGCAATGCTTTTTTCATTATGTAATCCCTGGAAACCAAGATAAGCGCTTGTGGCGCGTTTAGGACTGTTACTGAACGGTGTCAGACGGATCACAAGTAGCAATTTCTGCACCATAGTTCCGAATGTAGTTCCGAATGGTCGTTTTAAAAGGTGGGACAAGGGAGAGCTGAGTGTAGGAGATGCCCGAAAATGGGCATCGAAAAATGAGCGCACTGTTTCAGGTCAGAAGGTCTTGCAGGGTGGCGAGGTTGTCGGCTTCCTCGACTTTCTTGTCCTGCCGCCAACGCAACATCCGTGGAAACCGCACCGCAATCCCACTCTTGTGCCGCTTGGACAAGGCAATGCCCTCGAACCCCAGTTCAAACACCATACTTGGCGTCACACTGCTGACCGGGCCGAATTTTTCCACGGTGGTCTTGCGCACAATCGCGTCGACCTTGCGCATTTCTTCGTCGGTCAGGCCGGAGTAGGCCTTGGCAAATGGCACCAGCGTGCGTTCGCTGCCAGCCGGGCCGTCCCACACGGCGAAGGTGTAGTCGCTATACAGGCTGGCGCGTCGGCCATGGCCGCGCTGGGCGTAGATCAACACCGCGTCGACGCTGAACGGGTCGACCTTCCACTTCCACCACACGCCCATGTCCTTGGTGCGGCCGACGCCGTACAGGCCATCGCGTGCTTTAAGCATCATGCCTTCCACGCCGAGGCTGCGCGAGGCTTCGCGTTGTTCGGCCAGTTCTTCCCAGGTCGCGCCGGTCAACAGCGGCGACGCCCGTAATACCGGCTGGTTGCACTGGGCGATCACCTGTTCAAGCTGCGCGCGACGCTCCGCCTGGGTGTGGTTACGCCAATCGTCGCCCTGATGTTCCAGCAGGTCGTAGGCCAGCACCGCAACCGGGGCGTCCTCCAGCACTTTTTTGCTCAGGGTCTTGCGCCCTATCCGCTGTTGCAGCAGCGCGAAGGGTTGCACCGCGTCTTTCCACACCACGATTTCGCCGTCGATCACCGTGCCATCGGGTAACCCGCTTACCAGACTGTGCAGTTCGGGGAAACGCTCGGTCACCAATTCTTCTCCACGGGACCAGATCCACAGGCGGCCGTCGCGTTTCACCAGCTGCGCGCGGATGCCATCCCACTTCCATTCCACTTGCCAGTCGGCGGGGGAGCCCAGCAAATCGTTGAATTGTTCCACCGGTTGCGCCAAGCCATGGGCCAGGAAAAACGGATAAGGCTGCCCGCCACGTTGTGCATGTTCGTCGGGGGATTCGGCGGCGATCAGCTTTAAATAGCCCTGAGCTGTAGGACGGTTGGACAGATCGGTGTAGCCCACCAACCGCTGCGCCACGCGCTTGCTGTCCAGGTCGGCCATCGCGGCGAGGGCGCGGGTGACCAGCAGCTTGGACACCCCCACGCGAAAGCTGCCGGTGATCAATTTGATGCAGACCATCAGGCTGGGCTGATCCAGTTGCGCCCATAACGCCGGCAGGCGCTCGGCCAATTCCAACGGCGGCAGGCCACGCAACGGCAGGAGTTTTTCCTCCAGCCACACCGCCAGGCCGTCCTGCGAGGTGTAGGTGGATTCCGGCAGCAGCAGGGAAATGGTTTCTGCCAGGTCGCCCACCGATTGGTAGCTTTCTTCAAACAACCACGGCTCGATGCCGGACGCGTCGGTGGCCATGTCGCGCAACAGGCGCGTCGGCACCAGTTGCCGAGGGCGTCCGCCGGACAAGAAATACACAGCCCAGGCCGCATCTTCCGGCGCCGCGTCGCGGAAGTAGGCTTGCAACGCCGCCAGCTTGGCGTTGCTGGACGTGGTGGCGTCGAGGTTGGCGTACAACTCGGCAAAGGCCTTCATGCGCTGGCCTCTTCTTCGTCGTCACCGTATTCAGTGGTGAAGCCCTGGGCATCCAGGCCTTTTTCCCGCAGATGGCGCACCAATACGCCGACAGACCCATGGGTGACCATCACCCGCTCGGCGCCGGTTTGCTCGATGGCCCACAACAGGCCGGGCCAATCGGCGTGATCTGACAGTACAAAACCTCGGTCCACGCCGCGCCTACGTCGGGTACCGCGCAGGCGCATCCAGCCGCTGGCGAAGGCGTCGCTGTAGTCGCCGAAGCGCTTGATCCAACTGCTGCCGCCGGCCGAAGGTGGGGCGATGATCAAGGCTTGGCGCAGCAGCGGGTCGGTCTTCTTGAAGTCACCGGCGTAAAGGGTTTCGGGGATGTAGATGCCGGCCTCGCGGTACACCCGGTTCAACGGTTCGACCGCGCCATGGCTGAGGATCGGGCCGATGCTGGCGTCGATGCCATGCAGGATGCGCTGGGCTTTGCCGAAGGAATAACAGAACAACACGCTGGCCTTGCCGGCGGCGATATTCGCCTGCCACCAGTCGTTGATCCCGGCGAAGATCTGCGCCTGGGGCTGCCAGCGGTAGATCGGCAGGCCGAAGGTCGACTCGGTGATAAAGGTGTGGCAGCGCACCGGCTCGAAGGGCGCGCAGGTGCCGTCGGGCTCGACTTTATAATCGCCAGACGCCACCCAGACTTCACCTTTGTATTCCAGGCGCACCTGGGCCGACCCCAAGACATGCCCGGCCGGATGAAAACTTAAGGTGACGCCGTGGTGCACCAGTTGCTCGCCGTAAGCCAGGGTTTGCAGGTTGATGTCCTGGCCCAGGCGTGAACGCAGAATGCCTTCGCCAGGGGCGGCGGCCAAATAGTGCTGGTTGCCGGTGCGGGCGTGGTCGCCATGGGCATGGGTGATGACCGAGCGTTCGACCGGGCGCCAGGGGTCGATGTAGAAATCTCCGGCGGGGCAGTAGAGGCCTTCGGGGCGGGCGATGACAAGGTCCATGGGCGTGCCGGGGGCGATGGGCTTATCAGGTAGGAGGCGGGGCGGAGTGCAGAAGTTCTATCTGAATGCATGCAGAACAAATGTGGGAGCTGGCTTGCCTGCGATGAGGCCCTATCAGTCAACCTTTGAGTGACTGAACCACCGCAATCGCAGGCAAGCCAGCTCCCACATTTTTGATCCGGCTTCTCCAGTGAGAAACCGGATTACTTGCCCGGCGTCAGGGTCAACCGGGTTTTCCCATACACCTTCTCGAAGTTCTGCGGCTGCATCGGGAAGCTCAGGTATTGCGCCTTAAGCGACGGGTCGATGCCATTGGCATAGTTCGGGCTGGCCGGGTTGCCGGACTGGCCGATGCCACCCTGGCCCATCATCGGCTCCACTTGGCCGAAGTCGACGATCATGCGCAGCGCCGGCACCTGGGTGGTGCGGAAGTCCTGGCCCCAGCTGTACGGCGCCGGGTTCAGGGTATTGTGGTCACCACCGGCGGCCAGCGGACCGCGAATCACCTGGCCGTTGGTGTTTTTCCAGGTGGTGGTGTGCAGCTTGCCCCACTGCCAGGCCTTGTGATCGGCGCCCAGCTGGCTGTCACCAGCCGTGATTGCGGCGGCCAGGCTACGGGCGAGGATCGCCGGTTTGTCTTCTTTCTGCGGGGTGCGCACGTCGTCCCAGAACGGGCTGTCTTCGCGGCCCAGCAAGTGGTCGGCCTGGGCGGCGTAGGACAGGTTGGCATTGCTGACAAACGCCTTCCAGCTGGCACTGTTTTCCGGGCCGAGTTCGTCGAGGAAGATCTGTTTGGTGCTTTCCTGCAGGAACAGTTCATAGATCGCCGCGTCGGCGGAGGTGGACACCAAACGGCCATCAAAGGCCATCAGGCGGCCCAGTGCTTCACGTGCCTTGGCCTGCTCAGCGGCTGGCAGCGCGTCAATCGCCTGCTTCAGCGGCTGGGCCATGCCTGGCGCCTGGAACATGGTCTTGAGCTTGGCGGCGAAGGTGGTGGTCTGGTCGTACTGCATGGCGATCATGCTGCGGCTGTCGTGCTTGCCGGCGTTGGCCAGTTGCGCCAGACGTTCGCTACGCTCCGGTGCATCCCAGGAGTTGGACAGCTGCATGCCATAACCACGCGGCGCGGTGCGTTGGTTGGCGGTGCCGATCCAGCCTTGGGCCGGGTCCTGGTCATACGGGTGCAGCATTGCGTCGGCGTAACCGTCCCAGTCAAACCGCGTGTCCCAGCCCGGCGACGGCAACAGGCCTTCGCCCTCGCGACGGTTGGGGAAGCGTCCGGTGACTTGCCAGCCAATGTTGCTGGCGTCGGCGAAGATCATGTTCAGCGCAATGGCGCGTATTTCGCGGGTGGCATCCGAGGCCTTGCCGGCGTTTTTCGCACGGGACAGGTCGAAAAACGCATCCAGGCTCTTGTCGTCCTTGAAGTCGGCGGTTTGCAGCGCCAGGCCCAGGCCGGTGGTCAGCGCCTGGCTGCTGTTGAGCAGGGCGCCGTGGCGGGTTTCGTACACCACTTCGCGAATCGAGCGTTGGCCTTTGACGAAGAACGTTTCGTTACGCACCCCGGCGGGTAGCCATTTGCCGTTGTTCTCGTAGTACAACGCGTTGCCCTGGCGTTTGACCTTTTCCAGGAACAGGTCCTGGGTGTCGCCCTTGACCGTGCTCATGCTCCACGCGACGTTGCCGTTGAAGCCGGACAACAGCGTCGGCAGGCCGGCAATCGAAGCGCCCACGGCCTGGTATTTTGGCGCACGGATCTGCACGTAGCTCCACGGCGACGGCGCTTGCGGCTGGGCGGCGAGGTCGCCGGCCAGCAGGCTTTTACCGCTGCGGCTGCGTTGCGGGCCGATGGCCCAGTTACTTGAGGTGGTCACTGCCAGCGAATTGAGGCTGCTCAGTTGTTGGCTGACTGCGTCCAGGCCGGCCAGACCGGTGATCTGTCCCAGGTTCACGCCCTTGAGTTTCTCGGCCTCGGCCAACGGGATCGCTTCGTCCGGCGCGCTTGGGGTGAGCCAGGCGAGTTTGTCGACGCCGACTTTCTGCGCCAGCACCAGCGAGGCAATTTCTTCCTGCAGGTTGGCCGACTCGCTGAAATTCAGCAGGCAGAACAGCAGTGCCGAATCTTCCGGCTTCCAGTACTCGGGCTTGTAGCCGGTCTGGGCCAAGTCCGGCGGCAGCTTGTCGCGGTAGCGGAACAGGTAGGCGTTGACGCCACGCGCATACACTTCAAAGAAGCGCTTGAGGCGCGGGCTTGAGGCGTTGTACAGCTCGCTGGCGCTTTTTTTCAGGTTGACCGCGCGCATGAACCGGTCGACATCCAGCACCTCGGGGCCGGACATTTCTGCCAGGCGGCCCTGGGCCAGCAGACGCAGGGTGACCATCTGGGTGATGCGATCACTGGCGTGTACATAACCGAGGCTGAACAGCGCGTCATGGAAGGTGTTGCTTTCGATCAGCGGCATGCCCTGGGCATTGCGGCGCACGGAAACATTCTGTGCCAGGCCTTTGATCGGCTGCACGCCGGCGACCGGTGGCAGGGTGTCCTGGGTGCTCTGGAGCTGGCAACCGGCCAGGCTTAACGCACTGGCCACTGCCGCGGCAACGCCGAACCGGGGAAGAAAATGTGAGAGGGCTGGCGAGGCCATGGCAAAGCTCCTGCGGGGTTACGTCAGTAAAGGCGCTACGTTAGTGAGCGCGGCGAAACGACGCAAGCGGGAGTTTGGGTTAACCGTTAGATCTTGAGTCTTGCACAGAATAATGTGGGAGCGGGCTTGCTCGCGAAGGCAGAGTGTCAGTCACTGAATATGTCGACTGACAGATCGCCTTCGCGAGCAAGCCCGCTCCCACATTTGGATCGAGCAAGGCTTCAACTCAGGATTTAGGCGGGTTCACCTTCTGCACCAGCTCATACGCCCGGACTGTTGCCGGCCGCTCCTTGATGCTGTTGAACCAGCGATGCAGATGTGGGAAATCTTCTAGGCGTTGGCTCTGCCACTTGTGGGAAACAATCCACGGGTAGATGGCCATGTCGGCAATGCTGTAGGCCTCACCCGCCACGAATGCACGGTCTGCCAAACGTCGGTCCAGCACGCCGTACAGGCGGGCGGTTTCGTCCACATAACGCTTGATCGCGTAGGGGATTTTTTCCGGTGCGAACTGGCTGAAGTGGTGATTCTGACCGGCCATCGGGCCCAGGCCGCCCATTTGCCAGAACAGCCATTGCAGCGCCTCCTGACGACCACGCAGGTCTTTTGGAATGAACTGGCCGGTTTTTTCCGCGAGATACAGCAGGATCGCGCCGGATTCAAACAGCGAAATCGGCGCGCCGCCGTCGGTCGGGTTTTGATCGACGATGGCCGGAATGCGGTTGTTGGGAGCGATCTTCAGGAAGTCAGGCTTGAACTGGTCGCCCTGGCCGATGTTGATCGGATGCACCTTGTAGGGCAGGCCGGCTTCTTCCAGGAACAGCGATACTTTGTGACCGTTAGGGGTAGTCCAGTAATACAGGTCGATCATGAAGCTCTCCAAAAGTGGTGATGCTTGAGCGGATGCCTGTAGGTATAGGTAATGTTGGGTGTGCGAAAATTCAATGAAACATTTGCGCATACCCTTAGAAGCAAATCAAAAAGCGCCATCCACCAGCACCTGCAACGATTGCTGCGAACAGCGCTCGATGCGCGCCCGCACGCGATACACCTCGGCAAACAACAACGGGTTGAGCACCTCATCCGCCGCACCGCTGGCGTACAAACGTCCCTGGCGCAGCACGGCGATATGGTCGGCGAAGCGCGCAGCCAGGTTGATGTCGTGCAGCACCACCACGGCGATCAGGTTGTGTTCGCGCACCAGCCCGCGCACGCAGTCCATCACCTTCAGTTGGTAATTGAGGTCGAGTGCGCTGGTGGGTTCGTCCAGCAGCATCACCTGAGGACGACGGGCGATCAGTTGCGCGAGGCTGACCAGTTGGCGTTGGCCACCGGACAGTGTGCTTAACAGTTGATCGGCCAAATGCGCGATGCCAATGCGCTGCAAGGCGTCGAAGGCTTCACGCAGGCACGCATCGCTGGACAAGGGGATGCCCTCGACATTCGCCACGCGCAGAGCGGCGATCACACTTTCCATCACGCTGAGGCTCAAGCCCGGCGGCAGGTTCTGCGGCATGTAGGTCACGCGTCGCGCACGTTCGGCGACGGACATGGCCGACAGGTCGAGGTCACCCAATCGTACAACGCCTTGCATCTTTTCCAACCCGGCCACGGCACGCAACAGGGTGGACTTGCCGGCGCCATTGGGGCCGATCAGGGCGGTCAAACTGCCATGGGGCAGGGTGGGCAGGCTCAGGTCGTGCACGATCTGCCGGCGCCCGTAACTCACCTGGGCGTTGTGTACGCTCAAACCTTCGCTCATAACTGCCTCCCGCGCTTGAACACCAGCACCACAAAAATCGGCACGCCCACCAACGCGGTGACGATACCCACCGGCACGATCACACCGGGCATGATCAACTTGCTGGCAATCGACGACAGCGCCAGCAGCAACGCGCCGGTCAAAGCGCTGGCCGGCAACAGGAAACGTTGATCTTCACCCACCAGGATCCGCGCGATATGCGGACCGACCAGGCCGATAAATCCGATGGTGCCTACAAAGGCCACGGCGGTGGCCGACAGCAGGCTGATGCGTAGCAATGAGAAAAACCGTAGCCGCTTCACATCCACGCCAAAGCTTTGTGCGCGGTCCTCACCCATGCGCAACAGGGTCAGGCGCGGTGCGGCGGCAAAGGAAAACGGCATGACGACCGCCACCACCAGGGCCAGGATGCCGAGCTTTTCCCAGTTGGCCCGGGTCACGCTGCCCAGTGTCCAGAACACCAGTTGTTGCAGCACATCTTCGGTGGCAACCAGTTGCAGCAAGGCCACCACCGCGTTGCAGCTGAACACCAGGGCGATGCCGAACAGCACCAGGCTTTCCACCCCGGCGCCCCGCAGGCGCGACATGGCTTGCAGCAAAAACACCGAGGCAGCGGCGAAGATAAAGGCCGAGATGGAAATCGCCGTGTTGGCCGACACCCACAGCGTCGTCACCGGAAACACAATCACCAGCGACGCGCCCAAGGCTGCCGCCGACGACACGCCCAGGGTGAACGGGCTGGCCAGCGGGTTGTTCAGGATCGCCTGCATCTCGGCCCCGGCCAATGACAGCGCGCAGCCAACCAGCACTGCCATGAGTGCATAGGGTAGGCGCACGTTCCAGATGATTACTTGGTCGGTGGCGCTCAGATGCGACGGGTGCAGGATACCGTCGAGCAAGGCCAGCAGGCCCATACCCGAGGGGCCGCTGGCAAGGTCCACGAGGATGGCGCACACCAGCGCCGTACCGAGCAGGCCCAGCAGCCAGGCGCGCCGCGCCAACAGGCGACGGTAGCCGTGGGTGGCGTTGGCAAGGTCGAGGGTTTGAGTGGTCATTGGGCTCACACAATTTCGAAAACAATAAAGATCTAAATGTGGGAGCGGGCTTGCTGTCGATCCAATAGGCACCCTGCAACGGCATCCCCAGGAATTGCGCGTTGATCTGGTTCATGGTCGCCTGCAGATCCAGCTTGGCGAACAGCTCTGGGTGCACCCATTTGGCCAGTGACTCAATCGCCAGCAGGTTGTACGGCGAGTTGTAGAAGTCATGCCACAGGCCGTGGGCATTGCCTTCGCGGATGGCGCGAAGGTTGGCGAATTCCGGGCGTGCCAGCACGCGGTCGAAGGCTTCACGCGCCTCGTCGTTGCTGACGCCAGCCCCCAGGATCAGCCCAGGCTTGTGGTTGCCGGTGGCGACATAAATATCCGGATCCGCTTTCAGCGCGTACTCCACACTGATATCCCCCAGCGCCCCCGGCACCACGTCGGCGGCGATGTTGCGCCCGCCCACCAGCTTGATCACTTCACCCATGCCGCTTTTGCCGGTGGTGTGCCCCGGCGCTTGCCAGGCCCCGGCCAGCAGTTCGAGGAACACACTCGGGCGCGGCCCCGCCGGCAAAGTGGCGACCGCATCGGTGATGACTTTGAGGTGCTGGTCATAGAAATCCAGGAACCCCTTGGCCTGGGTTTCACGCCCCAACGCCTGGCCCAGCGCGGTCATGCTGGTGTGGGTGCCCTGCACCGGATTGATGCGGAAGTCGACGAACAGCACGGGGATGCCGGCCTTGGCCAGCACGTCGGCGACCGGGCTGTGTTCGGTGGGGCCGTGGCCGGAAATGCTGAACACCGCCAGGTCAGGTTTCAGCGAGAGGATTTCCTCGGCGCTGACGCTTTGTTCCGACGCTTGGCCGATCAGCGGGATGTCTTTCACCGTGGGAAATTTCGCCACGTAGGCGTTATAGGTGTGCTGGTCCAGCAGCTTCAAATCGTTCTGCCAGCCGACGATGCGTTGGAACGGCGCGTCTCGGTCCAGCAGGGCAAACGCCGAGATCAACCGGCCTTCTCCGAGGACCACGCGTTTTACGTTGTCAGCCACTTCGACCTTGCGGCCCAGCACGTCGGTGACTTCATGGGCGGCAGCGGTTTCAGCGTGGCCGAGGACCAGGGCGCCGAACAGCACACCCAGCTTGAGCAGGTGACGGGGTTTCAACATGGCAGGGACTCCAGGTGAAGGCGGCGCATCAGACATCGCTCCAGCGCCGCAACAGGTTGTGATAGGCGCCGCTCAGTTGCAGCAGCGCGTGGTGGTCGGCGTCTTGGGCGGTGAGGGTCTGGATGGCCACATCCATGTCCAAGAGCAACTGGCGCTGGCTGTCTTCGCGCACCAGGCTTTCGATCCAGAAGAAACTCGCGATGCGTTCACCGCGGGTCACTGGGTTGATCTTGTGCAAGCTGCTGCCGGGGTAGATCAGCAGGTGCCCGGCGGGCAGCTTCACTGCGTGCTCGCCGAAGGTGTCGCGGATCACCAGTTCACCGCCGTCGTAGCTGGCCGGGTCGGCCAGGAACAGCGTGGCGGAGATGTCGGTGCGCACCCGCTCGCGCACGCCCTTGATGCCGCGAATGGCGTTGTCGATATGCCAGTCGAACGCTTCACCGCCGCTGTAGCGGTTGAACAGCGGCGGGTAGATGCGCTTGGGCAAGGCGGCCGACATGAACAGCGCGTTGTCCGACAGCCGCGCCAGAATTTGCTCGCCGATGCGCAGGGCCACTGGCGACTCTTCCGACAACTGTCGGTTGTTTTTCGCCATGGCCGAGCGCTGTCCGGCGGTCACCTTGCCGTCAACCCAGGGCTGATCGAGCAAGGTGACCACGGTGGTTTCGACTTCGCTGGCGCTGAGCAGCGCCGGGATTTCGATTAGCACGCTTCAGAACTCATAGTCGACGCTGGCGGTGAGGGTGCGCCCGGCACCTGGGATGCCGTAGAGCTGGAAGCCGTCGAGGGATGCGCCGACCTGGCTGTAATAGAACTTGTTGAACACGTTGTTGAGGTTGAGGTTGACCGTGGTGTCCTTGTTCACCTTGTATTGCGCGGCCAGGTTGCTCAGCCAGTAGCCGGGGGCTTTTTCGTGGTCGCGGGTGTAGATCGCGTAAACACCGGACGGGCCGTTGGCGGAGCTGCTGTTGTTGTTCAAGCCGCCGACGTACTTGTTGTCGGTGTAGCGGCGTCGGCCCACGTATTGCTCGCCGTAGCTGAGGCTCAGGACGTCGGTGACGGCATAGGTGGTCCACAGGTTGGCGGTCAGGTCGGGGACGTTCTTGGCTTCGGCGCCTTTGTTGATGCCTTTGGTCTGTGTGCTCTTGAGTGCCGAGAACCCGCTGTAGGCGGTCCAGCGCGGGGTGATATTGCCTTGCAGGCCAAGTTCGATGCCGTCTACACGCTTGGCGGGCAGGGCACGTACCGGGGCGGATTCGCCGTCCTGGTATTCCCAGGCATTGTCCAGTTCGGTACGGAAGATCGCCGCCGTGACGTTGAGCCTGTCGTGGGCAATGTCCCACTTGGTGCCCAGTTCATAGGTCTTGGACTTGGCCGGGCTGTAGTTGCTGGTGCTGGCCGCGCCGTAGATCTGGTTGTTGGTCGATGCGCCCAGTGCCGACGGCTGCGCCGCTTCGCTGTAGGACACATAGATACTGCCGTTGGGCAGCGGTTTGAACACCGCGCCAACCCGACCGCTGACGGCACCGTCAGTGCTGCTGATGCTGGCCTGGCCACGCTGGCTGGTTTGTGCGCGCCAGTTGTCATAGCGCAACGAGCCCAGCACTTGCCACTGATCGTTGAGGGTGATGGTGTCGCCCAGATAGATCCCGGCGTTGTCGATCACCGAGCGCGGGTCGCCTTCGCCTTTGGTCACGTAGGTGCTAGCGAAGCTGTGGCTGGGGTCGTTCATGTCGAACAGCAGGTCGCCGGCCGGCACCTTGGCGTTGCGTTTCAGGCCGCCGTAGGTCTCGTGATAGAACTCCAGGCCGCTGACCACGGCGTGTTGCAGGCTGCCGGTGGTGAGGTTGAAATTGAAGTCGGTCTGGTTGTCGAGGATGGTGTAGCGCTTGGACAAACCGAAGTCACTGCCGCGCAGGATGCCGTAGGCGGTATTACTGTTATTTACATAATCGGTGTAGGCATTCACCGTGCTGCCCGGCACTTGGCTGATAGGTCCTACACCGGTGTAGCCCAAGGTCGCACAGCGGGTGCCGGTGCAGGTCTTCTGGCCGTTGGCGTTGGCGGCGAAGAAGCGCGCCGGGGAGAGCACGGCAAAATTGTCGCTGCGTTCCCAACGGGTCTGGTTGCGCAGGTTGGCGTCATTCCAGTCGAAGTCATGCTCGAAGCGTGCGGTGAGCGAGGTGGTTTTGTTCTCTTGGGTGTAGAGGCTCGAGTCGCCGTACCAGTTGGAGCGCTTCACGCCGGGCATGCGGTCGCCATTCGTCCCACGCTGGATCGGCACGCCGCCGTCCGGGGTGTTGGTATCTTTCTGATAGAAAGTGTCGATGAAGAAGCGCGTGTCAGTACCCAGGCCGAAGCCGAACGAGGTGGCGATGCCCCAGCGGTCGTAGTCCACGTCGTCACGTTCGGCCACCTGGTTGTAGTGCTTCATCAGGTTGACGCGTACGGCGGTGGTGTCGTTGATCTGTTTATTCAGGTCAGCGGTGAGACGGCGGTAGGCATCGGTGCCGATACCGGCGGAGACGCGGTTGGCATCACCCAGGTGCGCTTCTTTACTCACCAGGTTGACGCTGCCACCCACGGCGGACACGCCGGACTCGATGGAGCCGGTGCCCTTGAACACTTCCGCCTGTTGCAGGTTGAAGGTGTCGGTACGCGTGGATATGCCCGCATCGCGCACGCCGTCGACGGTCAGGCTCTGCTCGGAAGAAAACCCGCGAATCGAAAACAGGTCGCCCCAGCCCAGGTTGCCCTCGCCGGACATGAAGGTGATGCCCGGCACGTTGCGCAATACTTCCTGCAAGGTCTGCGCGTTCTGCTCCTTGAGCACCTGCTGCGGCACGATGGTCACGCTTTGCGGGGCGTCCAGCAGCGGTTGGCTGATTTTTGCCGAAGTCACCCGGTCCACCTTGAAGGTGGAGGTGGCTTCGCCATCGACCTTGATTTCCGGCAGGCTCAGCACCGAGTCATTGGACGTGGCCGTTGGCGCGTCAGCCAAGGCAACCGGTGCGACGCTGCCGGCAGCCAGCAGGCCGAACATCGGTGCCAGGGTGGTATGCAGCGTGTGGCTGCGAGGTGTGGGCAATGACATGAGTGGCTTCCGAGTCTAAATTACAATTACTCTCATTTAGGTTCGGTAGTCTAAAGAGCGATTCCGCCTGTCATCCCTCGGGTTTGTATCGCGGATGCTTGATTATGGTTTCCTACAACATTCCATTACATTTGCCTGCACGGCTGGCTGAACTTTCGGCTATTTGCTGCGTTTCATTGTTTTTCGGATTGACTGCCCATGGCCAAGCAAGACCACCTGCTGATCGTTGATGACGATCCGCAAATCCGCCAGTTGCTCTGCGACTACCTGAGCGACGCCGGCTTCCAGGTGTCCACCGCCGCCGACGGCAAGGAAATGCGCCGTCGCCTGGCGCTGAATGTCATTGACCTGATCGTCCTTGACCTGATGCTGCCAGGCGAAGACGGCCTGAGCTTGTGCCGCGAACTGCGGGTGAACTCCAACACGCCGGTGGTGATGCTCACGGCCAAAGGCTCGTTGATCGACCGCATCGTCGGCCTGGAAATCGGCGCGGACGATTACTTGCCCAAGCCGTTCGATCCGCGTGAACTGCTGGTGCGGATCAAGGTGGTGCTGCGCCGGGTGCAGAGCTTTCCCGACCGCGCGCGCCTGGATGAAGCGCCGAGCATCCGTTTTGCCGGCTGGCAGCTCGACACGCGGGCGCGACAATTGCTGTCGCCGGAGGGCGTGGTGGTCAGTCTGGGCAACTCGGATTACCGCGTGTTGCGCCTGTTGTTGCAGCACCCCAATCGCCCGTTGAGCCGCGACTTTTTGCTCAACCACGTGTTCGACAAAGACAGCACGCCGTTCGACCGTTCCATCGACGTGTGCGTCAGCCGCCTGCGCTCGCAACTGCCGGCCCATTTGATCAAGACCGTGCGCAACGAAGGCTACATGCTCACTGCCGACGACGTGGTGCTGGAATCGTGAGACTGCTGCCGCGTTCGCTGTTCGGGCGGTTGGTGCTGATTTTGGTCAGCGGCATGCTCGCGGCGCAGGCGCTGACCAGCAGCATCTGGTACGACCGACGTCATGGGCAGGTACTGGAAATCCCGGCGCGCTTGATCGCCACGCGCCTGGCGGACGTGGTGCGCCTGGTGCACAGCGACCCGCAACAGGCGGACCTGCTGATCAAGATGCTCGACACGCCGACCTTCCGCCTGACCCTCAGCGACCAGGCCAGTAATACGCCCAGCACGCTTCACGACAGCGACCGGCCCACCGAACGGTTGATCAAGAAGGTATTGTCGGAAAAAACCGGTTACGCCCAGACGCTGATCCTGTTGCGCCTGTCGCTGGTGGATGGCGAAGGGCAAACCGCCGGGCTGTCGACCCTGCTCGGTTCCAAGCCGGTGGTGGGGCAGTTTCTGATTGACCTGCGCCTGCCTGACGGCCGCTGGTTGCAGGTGGATGCCAGCGAAGAACAGGGTTGGACCAGCACTTCACCGCTGGACCTGCTGTTCGATTACGTCATGCGCATTTATTTGCTGCGGGTGCTGGTGCTGGTGTTGATCGCGTTGGTGGCGGTGCGCCTGGCGATCCGCCCGCTCAACGCGTTGGCCAAGGCGGCCGAAGCCCTGGGGCGGGATATCCAGCGTCCGCCGTTATCGGTGGACGGCCCCACCGAAGTACGCCGTGCTGCCCAGGCGTTCAATGCCATGCAACAGCGGCTGATCGCCAACATCGCCGAGCGCACGCGCTTTCTTGCGGCTATTTCCCACGACCTGCGTTCACCGATCACACGCCTGCGCCTGCGCACCGAAATGCTGGAAGACAACCGTACGAAGGAGCGTTTTCGCAGTGACTTGGAAGAAATGGAGCACATGGTCTCCAGCACCCTGGATTTTGTCAGCAGTGGCGAAATCAACGAGGCACGGCAGAACATCGATATCAACGCCTTGCTGCAAAGCTTGCAGGCGGATTTGCAAGATGTGGGCGAAAACCTGGTGATCGAAGGCCGGGCCAAACAGCCACTGCCGGGCTACGCCCGCAGCCTCAAGCGTTGTGTGCAGAACCTGCTGGAGAACGCGGTGCGCTATGGCAGTGAGGTGGTGGTGCGGGTCGAGGACCAGGCGGAGAGCTTGAAGATCGTCATCAGCGACCGGGGGCCGGGGATTCCCCAAGAACAGCTGGAGCAGGTGATGGAGCCGTTTTATCGGGTGGAAGGTTCACGCAATGCCGAGACCGGCGGGTATGGCTTGGGGTTGAGCATCGCTCACACCATCGCCAAGGCGCATGACGGCCGGCTGAGTTTGCGTAATCGCGAAGGTGGGGGGCTTGTGGTGGAGCTGCTTTTGTGGCGAGCCCGCTCACCACAGTAAGTGGGCTCCTCCGGGGTCAGGGCCTTACGCCCCGTGGCACTTCTTGAATTTCTTCTCGCTGCCGCATGGGCAAGGATCATTGCGACCCACGTCCTTCAAGGCGTTGCGTACCGGCTCCTGGTGAGCGTGGCCGCAGTTCGGGCCGTGGACATGGCCGTGGTCGTGATCATGGTGATCGTGATCGTGGTTGCAGTCAGGACCATGGACATGGGGTTGCTGAGTCATCGATGTCGCTCCGGAATAAAATCGCCGGGGATTATCTCGCCATTGTGGTTCACCTGCACGTCATAACCGATGAATAATCCGGTTTTCAGCTCACCTTCCAGACGATACGGCACTGGCCGGTCGGGATTTTTCAGCATCTGCACCACGTCGCGGATCTGCGGCCAGAGGTTGGTGCGCACCGACACCCGAAAAAACTTATGACTGCGCGGCGGTACAGTGAGCCATTCATTGGACTCGCCTTCGGTCAGCACAAAATCATCCAAGGTGACCTTGTAGATCAGGCCACGCACGGTCAGGTCGGCGTCGTCGCGGTTGTCCACGCGAAAGTACAGCTTGAATTTCTGCTCCAGCAACTTGGCGCGCACCACTTCGACTTTGACCAGGGAAACGTGGGGCGGCGGGGAGTCGTCTTCGAACCACGACGCGCAGCCGGTCAGGCCAAGGGTCAACGCCAGCATCAAGCTGTACATCCGGAGCATGGCGTTAATCCTTTGAGGGTTTAGAGGTAGCTGGAGCAGCACTTCTTGAATTTCTGCCCGCTGCCGCACAGGCAGGCATCGTTGCGTCCGGCCTTCACTTCCACCGTCGGGTCGATGAAGTACCAACGCCCGTCATTCTGTACGAAAGAAGACTGCTCGCGGTGGCTATGTTCGCCAGTGCTGTCATGCCAGCGCGCGGTGAAGGTCACGAAAGCGTGTTCCGGCTGGCCGCCGAACACCTCGGAGCTTTCCACCTCAAGGCCGAGCCAGGTGCTTTGGGCACTCCAGGCGGCGATGGCGTTACGGTCCAGACCGGCTTGTTGCGCGGGCAGGGTGGTGGCGACCAGGTAGTCCACCAGGCCCAGCACATAGGCGCTGTAGCGCGAGCGCATCAACGCGGTGGCGCAGGGTGCCGGATGGCCGGCGTGATAATGGCCGCAGCAGGCATCCAGCAGGTTGCCACTGCCGCAGGGGCAAATGGATGTACTCATCGGGTTACCACCAATACTTTCCGAAGTTTTCCGGGTTGGCCCAGAAGCGGGCGTTGAGCCAGTCCGGCACCTGTTTATAGTCAAGCAGATCATAGGTAAACAGCGTCAGAACCTGGTCGTCGCGCTGGAAGCGCTCGCCGGCCTGCAGGGCCAGGGAGAAGAAGTCAGTGTCCTTCCAGTCGCAGGCGCCCAGGTCCACCAGCACCGCGATGCGGCTGGCATTCAGGTTGCGGATGCCGCCGAGCAGGGTCAGGCCTTGCGGTTTTGACAGGTGCTCCAGGCAGTCCACCACCAGGGCCAGGTCAAACCGCTGTGCGGCAAGCTCCGCGGGCAACGCGCCGGGCTGCGCGAGGGACACTTGGGTATCCGGATGGGCTTTTTGAAAAGCCTCCAGTGCCGGGAACTGGCTGGCGCCCAACAGCAACAGGCGTTTGGGCTGGTGCAGGTCGAGCAAGGCGGCCAAGGCTTGCTGGGGGGTACGGGCAGAAATACCGGCGATCATCAGAGATCCTCACATCAGGACCGTAGAGACTAGCGCGGCTGAGCGTGCGGGCCTAGAGCGGGCGGCCGAGAAAAGTCCTACGAATGCGGCGATCCTCAATGAATACAGGGGCGCGGCGTAGTGGCGCAGATGAAAAGAGCGGTCTTTACTCCACCCATCGGCCCCCGCCGATCCCCTCAGGAGAAATCAGATGAGCATCATGCGGACAGCTCTACCCTTGGTTCTGCTAACCGGAGTATTGACAGGTTGCGCAGGTTTGCAAAAAACCGATTGGCCCACCTGCGCCGCCCTTGGCGGTGTGACCGGTGCGGCGATCGGTGCCACTGAAAGCTCGGCCTACGCGGGCGCTGGTGCGCTGCTGATCGGCGGCATGGCGGGCGCCTATTGCTGGGTGCACGGCGATGGCGACGAAGACGGCGATGGTGTGCCGGACAGCCGCGACAAGTGCCCAGGCACGCCAAAAGGCGTGCAGGTGGATGCCAATGGTTGCCCACCGGCACCGCCAGCGGCCGTGGTTGAGGAGGTGGTCGTGGTCAAGGAAGAAACCATCGTGATCCGCGATGTGCACTTCCAGTTCGACTCGGCCAAGCTGACGGCGGCGGACAAAACCAAGCTCGATACCGTCGCCACGCGCTTGAAACAGGAAGCCCCGAGCGCCCAGCTGCGGGTCAGTGGCCACACCGACAGCGTCGGTAAAGACGCCTACAACCAGAAACTTTCGGAAAAACGCGCCCATTCGGTCACGGACTACCTGATCGGTGCAGGCGTACCGCGCAGCAACTTTGTCTCGGTGACCGGCGCGGGCGAAAGCCATCCGGTCGCCGACAACAAAACCGCTGAAGGCCGCGCCTTGAACCGTCGTACGGAAATCCAGATCAACCGCTGACGGCCCTTGCCCCTGTGGGATCCACAGGGGCATTGCTGCCAATCCTCCCCCTTTATCAACTTTTTTGATCCTTCACTGGCAAAGCGCCTGCGGAAGTCGTTACTGTGCGTCCAAAGAAAAACTAGAAATAATTTTTAAAAGAATTCTGGGGAGCTCCACGATGCGTAAGGTTTTACTGCTGGCCCTGTTGGTCAGCCCTGTTGCCCTGGCTCAAAGCGTCAGTGTGGAAACCAACTCGTTGATGCGCCTGCCCAGCAGCACCAGCGTGTTGCAACTGGAGCGCTTGGATGTGGCGGATTACGGCACCTTGCTGATCCCCGCCACCATCAGCCAGGTCACGGTGGATGAACTGCACCTGGGCCGCGACGCGCGCATCGCCATCGTGCCCGGCAACACCGCGCTGCAATTGCAGGTGCGCCATGCGCAGTTGGACCACGGCAGCCAGATCACCTCGCGCGGCGCGCCCGGCACCCACGAAAAACCGGCCAAGGCCGGGCGTGACCTGACCTTGCGCATCAATTCCCTGGCAGCAGACGAACTTTCAGTCGACGCTCGCGGCGGCGCCGGTGCCCAAGGCTATGCCGGGCTGGACGGTGCCAATGGCGCGGACCCAGGTTGTACCTGGGGTTCGGCCGGTCGCGGTGCCAATGGTGACAACGGCGGTGATGGCTTGCCTGGCGCGTCCGGTGCGCAGGTGCGGGTCGAGTTGCCGCAGGACTTCCCGACGCAGCAGATCAAGGTCTGGGTGGACGGTGGTCCCGGCGGATTGGCCGGCACGGCGGGTAAGCCTGGCAAGGGTGGACAGTCCAAGGGCTGCCTGGTGTATCGCGCTGATGGCGGCGAAAAGGGCCGCCCAGGGTTGGAAGGGCAGCCGGGGCCGGCTGGGCCTGCGGGTACTGTGACTATTCAGCGGTTGTAGTGAGCGGGCTTG
>NZ_JACART010000025.1:0-38008 GCF_013386445.1 Pseudomonas sp. P7759 | reverse complement strand
GGATGGCCCATCGCGGCGGCCCACGGATTCAAGCCGGAGTGAGGGCACACCGAGCCTAAGCGAGGTGCCGAGTGTTGGGGCAAGAGCCCTTTGGTTACTTTGGGGCTTTTCCAAAGTGACCCGCCGTAAGGGCGGAACCTTAAGCCGCCGTTACCCAAATATCGGATATGCCCCCAATCACAACCCCTGACTCCCCCGAATCAAATCATAAGCCTTCCTGGCAATCGGATTCGCCGTATTCGGCCGAATCCAAAGGTAATACGTCACCTCCGGCAACCGCGGCAACCCATCCGTCTCCCCCAACACCCGCATATCCGGCCCCAGCATTTCCATACTCCGCGGCGTCACCCCCAACCCCGCCCGAGTCGCCGCCTTGATCCCGATCAAATTCGAAGCCAGATACGCCTGGCGCCAAGGAATATTCGCCTGCTCCAACGCCTCCAGCGCATAACGCCGATAAATGCTCGGCTCATCCACCAGAATCAACGGCAACGGCTCACTCGGCTGGTGAATATACTGGGCCGAACAAATCCACCACACCGGGGACGTGCGCAACGCAAACCCCTCAAGATTCGGATCGGACCGCGTGGAAATCACCATATCCACCTTGCCCCGATGCAAGTCATCCATCAAAAACGGACTGCGCCCCACATCGATCTCCAACCGCAAACGCGGTGCCGAGCGGGCGATGTGACTGAGGATCGGCGGCAGTATCGTGTCAGCAATATCGTGGGGCGAGCCAATACGCAGCACACCACTCAGGCTGCTCTCACGCAGCGAATTCAACGCATCGTCATTCAACGACAGCATCTGCCGCGCATGGCGCAGCAACTGCAAGCCAGGCTCGGTCAGTTGCTTTTGCCGGCCACGCTTCTCGAACAGACTGACCCCCACTTGCTGCTCCAAGCGTTGCATGTGCTGGGTCACGGACGATTGGGTGCGCGACAGGTGCATACCGGCGCCGGCGAAGCTGTGGTGGTCGACCACGGCAATAAAGGTGCGCAGCAGTTCAAGGTCAAGGGTCGACATGGCCGGCTCCAGAGGCGGTTTTTATATCAAGGGTGTGAAGTTAAACATTACAGATATTTATGTATGGGTGAAGCGTATTTTTAGCGCGCCCCGTAAATAGTGGCATATGTCGTAATCGTAGGTCGTGCAGACACGACAAGTTATAACGATATGAGATATTTGCATTTCCGTTGCCCCCACACTCTCCCTAGCATGCCCCTCCATCAGGTCGGGGTACGCCGATCATTTGCCAGGGGGAAGTCCAATGAAGTTGAAAAAATGGTTGCCGGTGGCCCTCGGGTCGATCATCGCGTTGGGCAGCAGTGTGGCGGCGCAGGCCGATGCGACCCTGGACAAGATCGAGCAGCGTCATGTGCTGGTGGTCGGCGTGCTGTTGTCTGGCGGGCCATTCGGCAGCATTGACCCGGCCACGCAAAAGCCCAAGGGCTTGAACGTCGACCTGGCCAACGAACTGGGGCGTCAACTCAAGGCAGAGGTGCAATTGGTGCCGGTGTTGCCGGCCAACCGTGTGCAGTTCCTGCAACAGGGCAAGGTCGACTTGCTGATCGCCAATATGGAATGGACCGCCGAGCGCGGTGAGATCCTCGGTTTTGTGCCGACCCCGTTCTACCGTATTGGCGGCGCGGCGGCGGTGCTCAAGGACAGCAAGATCGCCCGCTGGGAAGACCTCAAGGATCAGCCCGTGTGCACTTCGCAGGGCAGCAGCTACGTGAAGCCGCTGACTGAGTTCGGCGCGCAGCTCAAGGCATTCAAGAGTTCTTCCGAATCCTTGTTGGCCCTGCGTGGCAACAACTGCGTGGCGGCGGTGCATGACTCGACGCTGATCAACCCGCTGATCAATGACAGCCCTGAGTGGAAGGACTACCGCGTCATCACCCCGGAACTCAACCCGGCGCCTTCGGTGATCTGGACCCGTCGCGGCGAAAGCGATACCCAGGCCAAGCTCGATCCGATCGTCAAGGAGCTGCACCGCAGCGGCTGGCTGATCGATGCCCAGACCCGCAACCGCATCAGCCCGGCTTCACCTGCGTTGGTGGAATTGCAGCAACAGTTCAAGGGCGCCTGATATGCACTTCAAGACCTTCACCGCCCTCGGCCTGGCGCTGTGCGCTGGCTTCGCCCAGGCCGATGCCACCCTCGACAAGATCCAGCAACGCCACGCCATCAGCGTCGGGGTGATTCTCAGCGGGCCACCGTTCGGCACCCTGGACCCCAAGACCGGTGAGCACCTGGGCTACAACGTCGAACTGGCCAAGGGCATCGGCGAGGCGCTGGGTGTCGAGACCAAGACCGTGTCGGTACTGGCGCCCAACCGCGTGCAGTTCCTGCAGCAGGGCAAGGTCGACATCCTGATCGCCAATATGCAGTTCACCGAAGAGCGTGCCGAGATCCTCGATTACGTGCCTACGCCCTACGAAGAAGTCGGCGGCGCGGCGTTGATCCGCAAAGGCGCTGGCATCCAGCAGTGGGCCGACCTCAAGGACAAACCGGTGTGCGTGTCCCAGGGCAGCAACTTCATAAAACCGCTGCAAGAGACCTACGGCGCACAGATCAAGGCGTTCCGCAGCCAGTCCGAGTCGCTGTTGTCGCTGCGCGGCAATGGATGTGTGGCGGCGGTGCACGTCAGCCCGACCATACACGCTTTGCTCAGTGATGCCGAGTGGGAGGGCTATGAAATCCCGTTGCCGGGCGACCTGATTCCGTCCAACTCGGTGATCTGGATCCGCAAGGGCGAACACGACACCCAGGCCAAGCTCGATGCCATCGTGAAGGGTTGGCATAAAAGCGGTTTCCTGATCGCCCTCGGCGAGCGTACCGGCATGGCGCCGTCCCAGGCCCTGCGCGATTTGCATGAGCAATACAGCCATGAGTGATGAGTTGTTCGCCACCTTGCAACAGTTGCTCGGCGCGGCCCATGTGCAAACCAGCGAGCAAGCGGCGCACTGCCTCACTGACAAACAGGGCCGCTACACCGGCCACGTGATCGCGGCGGTGCATCCGGCCAACACCGAGGAAGTGGCGGCGGTGGTGCGTGCCTGCGTGGCGCTGAAGGCGCCCATCGTGGTGCAGGGTGGCAATACGGGGTTGATGGCCGGTGCTACGCCGGATGCCAGCGGACGTTCGGTGTTGCTGTTGCTGGATCGCATGAACCGCGTGCGCTCGGTCGACACCGACAACGACACCCTGACCGTGGAAGCCGGGTGCATCCTGCAGACTGTCCAGGACGCGGCCCGTGCAGCCGATCGCCTGTTTCCCCTGAGCCTCGGCGCTGAGGGCAGTTGCACCCTTGGCGGCAACCTTGGCACCAATGCCGGCGGCACCGGCGTGCTGCGTTATGGCAATACCCGTGAGCTGACCCTGGGCCTGGAAGTGGTGACCGCCGAAGGCGAGATCTGGCATGGCCTGCGCGGGTTGCGCAAGGACAACACCGGCTATGACTTGCGCGACCTGTATATCGGCAGCGAAGGTACCCTGGGCATTATCACGGCTGCCACCTTGAAGCTGTTTCCGCTGCCCAAGGCCCAGGCGACCGCATTGCTGGCGTTTGATGAGCTGGCGCAAGCCGTCGCTTTTCTGTCCCATGCCCGTGCCCGTTTTGGTGCGAGCCTGACGGCATTTGAATTACTCACTGCTGATTGCCTGGCGCTGTTGCGCGATCAGTTTCCGGAAGGCCCGCAGCCGTTCAAGACGGCCGATCAGCCCTGGTTCGCCCTGATTGAGCTTTCTGACAACCACGGCGAAAGCCATGCCCGCGAAGCCTTCGAAGCGGTGCTTGGCGAGGCCTTCGAAAAGCAGTTGATCAGCGACGCCCTGATCGCTGAAAGCCTGGCGCAAAGCGAAGCCCTGTGGTTGCTGCGCGAAAACATGAGCGAGGCGCAAAAGCGTGCCGGGCGCAATATGAAGCACGATATCTCGGTGCCGATCTCGCAAGTGGTCGCCTTTGTGGCGCACACCGACGCGTTGTTGCAGCAGCATTTTCCCAAGGTGCGTCACTTCACCTTCGGCCACTTGGGCGACGGCAACCTGCATTACAACGTGGCCCAAGTGGCCGAAGGTGAAGTGACGCACCTTGGGCCACTTGGGCGACGGCAACCTGCATTACAACGTGGCCCATCCACTGGATTCGACAGTGGACGCGCACATGGCGCACTACGCCGAACTCAGCGCCCTGGTGCACGACAGTGCCCATGCCCACGGTGGCTCGATCAGTGCCGAGCACGGCGTCGGCCAACGCAAGGTCGGCCTGCTCAGCCGCTATAAAAGCCCGGTGGAGCTGGACCTGATGCGCCGCATCAAGCAGGCGCTGGATCCGCACAACCTGCTCAACCCCGGCAAAGTCCTTGAGGTACAGCCATGACCCTACGCCTGTCCCAACGCGTGCAGCGGGTGTCGCTGTCCGCCAACGCCGCCGCCAAATCCCGCGCCACTGAGTTGCGCGAGGCGGGGCGCGATATCCTCGATCTCACCACCGGCGAGCCGGATTTCGATACCCCCGAACACATCAAGCAGGCGGCCTATGCCGCGATCGCGGGCGGTGCCACCAAATACACGCCGACGCCCGGTGTAAAAGCCTTGCGCTTGGCCGTGCAACGCAAGCTCGCGGATGAAAACCGCCTGGACTATCCACTGTCGTCCATTGTGATCGCCAACGGCGCCAAGCAGATCATCTTCAACGCGTTTGCCGCGACCCTGGATGACGGTGATGAAGTGCTGGTGCCGACACCCTATTGGCCGTCGTTCCCCGACAGCGTGCGCTTCAATGGCGGCGAGCCGGTGTTCATCGCATGTGGGCTGGAGCAGGGCTGCAAACTGCTGCCGGCCCAGTTGGAACAGCACCTCACTGCGCGTACGCGCTGGCTGATCCTCAATGGCCCTGGCAACCCGAGCGGCGCGGTGTACAGCGAAACCGAACTGCGCGAGTTGGCCGAAGTGCTGCGTCGTCATCCCCAGGTGCTGGTCCTGCTGGATGAACTCTACGAACACATCCGTTTCGACGGCCGCCCTGCGCAGAGCCTGTTAAACGTCGCTCCGGACTTGCTCGACCGCTGTCTGCTGGTGGGCGGCGTGTCCAAGACTTACGCGATGACGGGCTGGCGCATCGGCTTTGGGGCGGGGCCGAAAACCTTGACCGATGCCATCGCAGTGGTGCAATCCCAATCCACTTCTGGTGCGTCCTCGGTGGGCCAGGCGGCTGCATTGGCGGCTTACAACGGTGGGCTGGACTTTCTTGCGGAGCACGTCGCGGCTTATCAATTGCGCCGGGATATTCTGGTGGAAACGCTTGCAGCCGTTGACGGCCTTGAGGTCCTGGAGCCCCAGGGCGGTTTCTTCGTCTTCGTGCGTTGCGCCGGGCTGCTGGGACGCGTTCGCCCGGACGGCCAGCGCGTCAACAACGACGATGACCTGGTGGCCTGGCTGTTGGAGGAGGGCGTCGCCGGAGTGGCGGGCAGTGCCTATGGCCTGTCGCCGTGGTTCCGCCTGTCCATCGCCACGGCGACTGACAGCGTTGCAGAAGCCGGACGGCGTATCGCAAGCGCCTGCGGAAAGTTGCAATGATGGAGGTTTTTGTCCATTGGGCTGCGGGTATCGGCCTGAACTACAACTTTCTGTTGGATGCCTACCAGCGTGGCACGCTGGTCCAGGGCGCGCTGACCACTGGCCTGCTGTGCCTGTTCACCATTATTGGCAGCCTGTTGGCGGGCATCACGCTCGCAGCGATGCTCACCTCGGGTAACCCGTGGCTGGCCAAACCGGCGCGGGTGTTCGTCGAAGTCACGCGCAACACGCCGACCCTGGTGCAGCTGTACTGCGCATTCCTCGTGCTGAACATGCTGCTGACCCAGGCAGTCGGTGCGGCCAACCCGCTGACGCCGTTTGCCTGGGTGGTGATCGTGATCTCCCTGCACAAAGGTGCGTTTCATGCCGAGGCTTTGCGCGCCGGCATCGAAGCAGTGCCTGCCGTGACCCTGGAAGCTGCCAGTTCCCTTGCTTTCAGCAGCCGGCAGTTGCTGTGGAATGTGCAGTTGCCCCTGGCGCTGCGTTTTGCCCTGCCGTCGCTGATCAACAACCTGATCGACCTGGTGAAGATGACCGCCGTGGCTTCCGCGATTGCGGTGGGCGACATCACCTACGCGGCCATCATGATCTGGACCCAGAGCGATAACGTGCTGGAACTGATGATCCTGATCCTGAGCTTTTTCGGCCTGCTGAGTTTTATCGTCAATTGTGTGGGGCGCTGGCTGGAAGCGCGCCTGAGGATGCCCGGCTATGGCCATTGATTCATTCCCGGTGTTGTCGGCGTTGCTGCAATGGTCACCGGCACTCGTGGCCGGTTTCGGCCAGAACATCCTGATCAGCGTGGTGGCGATTGCCCTGGGCTCGGTGCTGGGGTTGTTGATCGGTGCGTTGGCCTTGTCGCCGTTGGGCTTTGTCGCGCGGCTGTGGGTGCAGGTGTTTCGCAATGCGCCGTGGCTGGTGCTGATCTATTTCACCACCTATGTGTTTCCGTTCGAGATCCACATCGGCAGCAGCTACGTGTCGTTCCCCGATTGGGTCAAGGTCACCATCGGCCTGGCGTTGCCGGCCAGCGCCAACGTGGCGGAGATCTTCCGCGGCGCCATCGGTTCGATCCCCAGCACCCAGTGGGAAGCCGCGCGTTCCCTGGCGTTCACCCGTGGCCAGTTGTTCCGTTCGATCATCCTGCCGCAGTGCTTCAAGCGCATGTTGCCGCCGTGGATGAACCTGTACGCCGTGGTCACCATGGGCACCGCGCTGGCTTCACTGGTGGGCGTGCATGACGTGATCGACACCGCACAGATCGCCAGCAACACCGTGAACATGACTGGCTTTACCGTGCTGATCTACTTGAGCCTGCTGGTGCTGTTCTTTGCCTATTGCTACCCGATTTCCCGTCTCACCCAACACCTGGAGCGCCGTTATGCCTTCTATTGAACCCTTGGTGAGCCTGCGGGACGTACACCTGTCGTTCGGCGCCAACCCGGTGCTCAAGGGCATCGACCTGGAGGTGCTGCGCGGCCAGGCGGTGTCGATCATTGGCCCGTCGGGCTCGGGCAAGTCGACGATCCTGCGATGCATCACCGGTTTGTTGCAGCCCCAGCGCGGCAGCATCCGCGTGGGCCAGACCCAGGTCGATACCTTGGCCCAGGAAGCCCAGCGCATCGAGTTGCGCAAACGCGTCGGGTTTGTGTTCCAGCAGTACAACCTGTTCCCGCACTTGTCGGTGCTGGAAAACCTGGTGATCGCCCCGCGCAAGGTGCTGGGCCGCAACCGTGCCGACGCCGAGAAAGACGCCCGCGCCTTGCTGGCCAAGGTGCGCATGGAGCACAAGGCCGATGCCTATCCCGGCCAACTGTCCGGTGGCCAGCAGCAACGCGTGGCGATTGCCCGTGCCCTGGCGATGCGTCCGGAGCTGATCCTGTTTGACGAAGTGACGTCGGCACTGGACCCGGAGACCGTCGGCGAAGTGCTGACGGTGATCCGCGAACTTACCGAAGAGGGCATGACCTGCGTGTTGGTCACCCACGAAATGCGCTTCGCCGAAGAGATCAGCGACGTGGTGTATTTCACCGAAAACGGCGTGATTGTCGAGCATGGCAGCGCGCAGCAGATCTTCCAGAACCCGGCCAGCGAACGCACTCAGACGTTCCTGCGCCATGCCCTGGGCGACACGGGGCGCCGTGGCCCCATCGCCCACGACCCGTACCTGTTGACCAACTTGAGCCGTTACAGCCTGTCTGTCTGATAAGAGGAAATTCGTGATGAGTATCGATAACCGTGCCGACGTGATCGAAGCGTTTTTGCAGCAGATCCGCGTCATCAACCAGCGTGGCGTAGACCGCGCGGCCTTGGATGAAATCGTTGGGCTGCTGGAAAACCTCGCCCAGCGCCGCGACCTGTTCAACTTTTATGAATTCCCCGCGCCGGTGCCGGGGCAGGGCAGCACGGCGTTCCGCTATCGCCTGAATGACGACGGTGATACGCCGACGCTCTACCTGAATTCGCTGTTGCCGGGCAAAAGCACGATCCCGCATAACCACGAGACCTGGGCGATCATCAGTGCCATCGAAGGCCAGGAGATCAACTACGTCTATGCCCGCAGTGATGAAGGTCGCGAGCCGGGGTTCACCACCCTGACGCTGGAGAAAGAAGTGATCGTGCAGCCGGGCACCTCGATTTCGTTCCTCGGTGAAGACCTGCATGGCATCAAGGTCGAGGGCGAGCAGGCGACGTTGCATTTCCACCTGTATGGCTTGCCGCTGGAATCGCTGAACGGCCGGTATGGCGTGGAAGCGGACGGTCGCATCCTCAACTACAACGCCTCGCAGATGGCGCCGTCGATCAAGGCCTACGCATGATCGACCTTTATTACTGGCCAACCGGCAACGGCTTGAAGGTCGGCATCCTGCTCGAAGAGCTGGGGGTGGAATACCGCTTGGTGCCGGTGAATATCCGCGAAGGCCAGCAAAAACAGGCGGACTTCCAGCGCATCAGTGCCAATGGGCGCATCCCGGCGATTGTCGACTATCGCCCGGAGGTGCCGCTGAGCCTGTTCGAATCCGGCGCGATCCTCAATTACCTGGCCGACAGCGCCGGGCAGTTCTTGCCACCAGCGGGCACCGCCGAGCGGCAAAAGGTCCAGGAATGGTTGTTCTGGCAGGTGGGGCATATCACCCCGTATCTGAGCC
Organism: Pseudomonas sp. P7759; assembly: GCF_013386445.1. Taxonomy (NCBI): domain Bacteria; kingdom Pseudomonadati; phylum Pseudomonadota; class Gammaproteobacteria; order Pseudomonadales; family Pseudomonadaceae; genus Pseudomonas; species Pseudomonas sp. P7759. The sequence goes on along the minus strand of NZ_JACART010000025.1, from coordinate 29,273 downwards.
AGTTGCAGCTGTTCAAGGAGAAGGCTCCGGAGCCGATTGCGTTTGCCCTCGACCTGCTCAACGCCGAAGCCACACGCTTGTATCGGGTGCTGGAACAACGCCTGGCCGAGGTGCCCTATGTTGCGGGCGAATACTCGGTGGCGGACATGGCGATCTTCCCGTGGATTCAACCGCAGCGGCAGGGCCAGGACTTGGCCGATTACCCCCGTATCCAGGCCTGGCGTGAGCGCATCAAGGCGCGGCCGGCGGTGCAGCGTGCCTATGCCAAGGGTCGCGAAGTGGCCGCGGGCGAACGTTCGTTGGCGTTGCAGTAACTCTTTTCTTCAATTGTTGGGACTTCCATGAGCCAGACCATCACCCCCAGTCAACTGCAGCAATGGCTGTTCGACGGGCAGGAAATCGCCCTGTTCGACGTGCGCGAACACGGCCAATACGGTGAAGCCCACCTGTTTCACGGGGTGAACCTGCCCTATAGCCGTCTGGAACTGGAGGTACGCCGACTGGCGCCTAACCCCCAGGTGCGCCTGGTGATCTACGACCAGGATGGCGGTGATGTGGCGGCGCGCACGGCGCAACGTTTACGGGTGCTGGGTTATAGCCGCGTGCATGTGTTGGAGGGGGGCGCCGAAGGTTGGCAGGCCGCCGGCTTGCAGCTGTTTGCCGGGGTGCACGTGCCATCCAAGGCGTTTGGCGAGTTGGTCGAAGAGGCCAGCCACACACCGCATGTGACTGCTCGGCAATTGGCGGACTGGCAAGCGCGCGGCGAACCGTTGGTGGTGCTGGACGGTCGGCCGTTCGATGAATACCGCAAGATGACCATTCCCGGCTCCATCTGCTGCCCCAATGGTGAACTGGGCTACCGCGTGCATGACCTGGTGCCGGATGACAGCACGCCCATCGTGGTCAACTGCGCCGGGCGCACCCGCAGCATCATCGGCGCGCAGACCTTGATCAACCTGGGTCTGAAGAATCCGATCTATGCCTTGGAAAACGGCACCCAGGGCTGGTACTTGGAAGATTTCCAACTGGAACACGGCAGCACCCGGCGATATGCGGATCACGTCAGCAGCGATCTTGCCCAGCAGCGCCAGGCGGCGCAGCGACTGGCCGAGCGGGCAGGGGTGGTGACGGTGTCGGCGGATCAGGTGCGCCAGTGGGCCGATGACGCCCAACGTAGTCTGTTTCTGTGCGACGTGCGCACGGGTGAAGAGTTCGCACTCGGCACATTGCCGGGTGCGCAACATACGCCGGGGGGGCAGTTGATCCAGTCCACCGACCTTTACATCGGCGTGCGCCAGGCGCGCATTGTGCTGGTGGACAGTGATGGTGTGCGTGCACCGATTGTTGCCAGTTGGGGCATGAGGCGTATGTATTGAACGGTGGCATCGACAGCGGGCTGGCCTTGCCGGTGTTGCAGCCGGTGGCGTATGAGCCGCTGCCGTTGATCAGCCCTCGTGCTTTTGACTTGGGGGACGTCAACCTGATCGACCTGCGCCCGAGCATGGTCTTTCGAAAGGGGCATATTCCCGGTTCCCGGTGGTCGATCCGTTCGTTGCTGGAAACCGATCAGCGTCCGCTGGTACTGGTGGCGGATGATCCTGCGTTGGCCGCCTTCGCCGCCCAAGGGTTACAGGCGCAGCTGCTCGACGGCGGTTTCGCCGCCTGGGCCGCGGCCGGTCTGCCGGTGAGTGAGGACCCGCAAAACCCGCCCGACGCTCAGTGCATAGACTTCCTGTTCTTCACCCACGACCGCCACAGTGGCAACAAGGACGCTGCGCGCCAGTACCTGGCCTGGGAAATTGGCCTGTTGGCGCAGATGAGCACGGCGGAGATCGCCAGCCTCAAGCCGTTGGCCGCTCCATCGCGGGTGCGCACTCGGTTGATTCACGCGGCTCGCACCGAAAAAGGCCATGGCGGCCGCGCGGTCAACGTGCCGATTACACGCATCAGCACCGTGCTGTTCGACAACCTGGCGCAGATGCGCGACGCCCGTGCCCGCCGTGACAGCGAGCGGGTGTTGACCTACGGCGCACGCGGCAACCCGACTTCCCATGCCTTGGAAGACCTGGTCACCGAACTGGAGGGCGGCTATCGCACTCGTCTCTACGGCACCGGGCTGGCTGCAGCGGCCCAGGTGTTCCTGGCGTATCTGCGCCCCGGCGATCACGTGCTGATCACCGATGCGGTGTATTCGCCGGTGCGCAAGTTGGCTCGCGAGTTCCTGCAGCCGTTCGGCATTGAAGTCAGCTATTTTTCGCCGGACGGCAAAGGCCTGGAAGCCCAGCTGCAAGCCAATACCAAACTGGTCTACGCCGAAGTCCCGGGTTCGTTGCTCTACGAACTGTGCGACCTGCCCGCCATTGGCGCGTTGTGCAAGCCGCGCAATGTCCTGCTGGCCGTGGACAACACCTGGGGCTCGGGCTACCTGTATCGACCGCTGGCGTTGGGCGCAGACATCTCCATCATGGCCCTCACCAAATATCTCAGCGGTCATAGCGACGTGATGATGGGCAGCGTATCCACCACCCAGGCCGCGTGGCCGGCGCTGGGCCGGATGAGCGATACCTTCGGCAATGCCGTGAGTGCCGACGATGCCTATCTGGTCCTGCGCGGTGCACGCACTCTGGCCTCGCGCCTGGATGTGCATGAGCGACAGGCGCTGGATGTCGCGCTGTGGTTGCAGGCGCAGCCGCAGGTCAAGCGCGTGTTCCATCCGGCCTTGCCCGAACATCCGGGGCACGCGCTGTGGCGGCGGGATTTCACTGGCAGTAATGGCTTGCTCTCATTTGAGTTGAGCAGCGCTGACCCGGCCTATCTCGAGCGCTTCATCGACGGTCTGCAACTGTTCGGATTGGGCGCTTCGTGGGGCGGCTATGAAAGCCTGGTCACCGTGGCCGATACCCAGGACCGCGACAGCGCGGCGGACCGAAGGCTGAACCCGGTGGTACGCCTGCATATCGGACTGGAAGATGTGGCGGCGCTGATCGAGGACCTGCAACGCGGGTTTGCGCTGGCGGGCTAAGGCAAAAAACGCTCCCACCGTGGGTGGGAGCGTTCGCCGGTCAGTGCTTGACCGGCGTTGGCAGGGTCACCAGGTTGACGTAGCCATCCCAGAATTTCTTCTGGTCCACGCCGAACACCACCTTGGCTTTCTGCGTGCCCACGGGCGCGCCTTTCTGGTAGCCGAGTGCACGGCCGTAGTCGGCGCCGAAGGTGGCGTCCACATCGACCCACAGTTCCCGGGACTCGGTGACGATGTCCGGGTTGACCAGGTACAGCGCCGGCAAGCTGTCCCAGGTAAAGCTGTGGTAGCTCGGATCCTTGTCGAACAGCGGGCCGAACTCGTGCTTGTACAGGTCGGCAATCGCGCCTTTCTGGGCAATCACGCGCTGGTACACCGTTTTATCGAAGGTGACTTTCTCGCACACATCGTTCGGGAAAATCACGTGTTCGATCGGCGAGCGCAGCACGATCTTTGCGGCCTCCGGGTCGAACCACCAGTTGAATTCCGCCGCCGGTGTGGTGTTGCCCGGAATCTCCAGGGCGCCGCCCATGTACACGATGCGCTTGATCAGCGGCACGATATCCGGCGCCGAACGGATCGCCAGGGCGACGTTGGTCAGCGGGCCGACCGCCAGGATCGTCACCTGATGCGGGTTGGCGCGTACGCTGTCGACGATGAATTGCGCGGCGGTTTCCTTGCGCAATGGGGTGTGCGTCGCCAGGCCATCCGGCGGTGCGATCAACTGCGTGGGCGAAGTCGGGCGGGGGTTCTTGAATGCCCCCGGCCAGCCGGAGCCGAACAGCGCCTTTTCCGCCTCGTAGGTGGCGTAGTCATGCAGCAACGGGTAGGCAGCGCCGGAGTAGACGCCAACCTCTTTCTCCACGCCCATGCGTTCAACGGCCTTGAGCGCATCGACCTGCTCTTGGTCAACCCAAGCGTTGCCGCTGACCAGGGTCATGCCCAGCAACTCGATACGTTTTTGCGCATGGAGCTGGGCGAGCATGATGAAGGCCTGGCCGTCATCGTTGAGCACGTTGAAGTCGGTGTCGAAAATGACTTTTTCCGCAGCCTGGACGGTGCCGGCACACAGGCCGACGGCAACCAGCAGCGCGCAGCTTTTCAGGAAACCTTGCATGGTGATTCATCCGAAAAATTGTTGTTGTTAACGGTTCACCAGTTTCGCCGGCAAGGCGATGACCAGGAAGCTGCTGAGGATCAGGCAGCCGGCGAAAAACCACAAGGCACCGGCGCTGCTGCCTGTGACGTCGATCGCAACGCCCATCAACGAGTTGCTCACCAAGCCTGCGATATTCGCCACCGAACAGGCCAGGGCAAAACCGGTGGCCGCCGCCGTGCCTTTGAGAAAGGTCGCCGGCAGGCTGAAGAACACCGGCACCGCGCCGATGATCGCCGCCGAAGCAATCGCGAACAGCGCTACCGTGGCCGCCACGTTATGGGTGAAGAACGTGCTGGTGGCCATGGCCGCCGCGCCGATGAAAAACGGCACGATGATGTGCCAGCGGCGTTCGCGGTGTTTGTCGGAGCTGGCGCCAATCAGCAGCATGCCGAGCAGGGCGGCGACGCTCGGTAGTGCAGTGAGCACGCCGATATGGAAGGTGTCGGTGACCCCGGCGTTGCGGATGAACGTCGGCATCCAGAAGCCCATGGCGTAGGCGCTGAGCAGGATCGAGAAGTCGATACCACCGAGCATCCACACCTTGAGGTTGAAGAAACCGTCGCGGAAGCTGTGCTTGCTGGCGGCGCCATCGGCGTCGTCTTTGCGCAGCTCGGTTTCCAACAGGGCTTTTTCCTCGTCCGACAGCCATTTGGCTTGCTGGTAGGTGTTGGGCAGGGCCCAGAAGGTCAGCACGCCCAGCAACACGCTGGGCACCGCTTCGATCAGGAACAGCCACTGCCAGCCGCGCAGGCCGCCCATGTGGTCGAAGTGGCCCATGATCCAGCCGGACAGCGGGCCGCCGATCACGCTGGAGAGCGGCAGGCCGATCATGAACAACGCGATGATGCGCCCGCGCCGATGGGTGGGAAACCAGGTAGTCAGGTAGTACAACACACCCGGCAGAAAGCCCGCCTCGGCGGCGCCGAGCAGGAAACGCAGGATGTAGAACTGGGTGGTGGAGGTGACCAGCATGGTGCAGGCCGAGAGCAGGCCCCAGGTGATCATGATGCGCGCGATCCAGATCTTCGCGCCGACCCGCTCCAGCACCAGGTTGCTGGGGACTTCAAAGATGATATAGCCGACAAAGAACAGCCCGGCGCCGAGGCCGAACGCGGTTTCGCTGAACTGCAACTGATCGAGCATCTGCAACTTGGCGAAGCCGATGTTGATGCGGTCCAGGTAGGCGGCCAGGTAGCAGAAGCACAGGAAGGGGATCAGCTTCCAGGTGATCTTGTGGTAGAGCGTGTTGACGGGGTCTGCGACCGAGGTCGCGGGCGCTGCATTCGCAATGGGCATTGGGTGTCTCCTGGCGGTGACTTATGGTTTTTATACAGCCGCTTTTGTTCCAGCACTTCGGAGTGCTGTAGAAGCGACTTCCAAAGGCAGTGTCAGAAGACTGAGTCGGTCCTGCTGGAGGTGATCAAGTGTGGGAGCGGGCTTGCTCGCGAATGCGGTGTATCAGTGACAGATATGTTGACTGACACACCGCATTCGCGAGCAAGCCCGCTCCCACATTGGATTGCATTCCAAAGTGGACGCTCAGTTTTTTCAAGACCGTGCTCTTTGGCACGGTTCTCATGAATCCTTATTGCTCCCTGAACTTGCGCATTGCCTCCTGCTTGCTCACCACGTCGCCATACTTGCTGTCGATATCGAACAGGTTGGCTTCATGGGGCGCCGGGTGCCGATCGCCGACGCATTCGCGCACGACGATGGTGCGAAACCCGTGTTGCACCGCATCCACCGCCGTGGCACGGATGCAGCCGCTGGTGGAACAGCCGGCCAGCACGACGGTGTCGATGCCCTGGGCATGCAGCATTGGCGCCAGGCTGCTGCCGAAAAACGCACTGGCGTACTGTTTGGTAATGACGACTTCCTCGGCCAGTGGCAGTACCTCGGCGCAGAACGCCGCGAGTGGGTTGCCTTCGACCATGTCCTTCATCACCGGGGCTTTTTTCACCCAGATCCCGCCATCGACGAAATGGCCGGGATGGTAGCGGATATTGGTGTGCACCACCGCAATCCCGTGTTGGCGTGCGGTGGCCAGCAGCTCAACGCTTTCTGCCACGGCCGTGACCACGCCGGGCGCGAACAGCGGCGCGCCTTCGGTGGTGTAGCCCTGCATAAAGTCGATCATCAGCAGCGCGGCTTTTTTGCCAAAGCCGATGCGGTTGCCCCATACGCCCTGGTAGTTGGCGTCGGCGGATTGTTCACTCATCTTTAAACCCCCTCAGTAAGCGCCAGAGAGCAGTGCACCGGCACCCGGCACGATGGGCTCCAGGTCCAACGCCTTGAGCATCGCGTAGGTGGTGGCAATGGCGGCGGTGAGTACCGGTTTGCCGGTTTGTGCCTCGACCTTGGCCACCACCGGCAGCGATTGCATCTGCACGCAGGCGGACAGCACGATCACATCGACGCCTTCCAGGTTCATCCCGGCGACGATGGCCGGCAGGTTGGCCGGGTCGTGGCGGGCCACTTCGAGGTTGTCGGGGATTTCCAGGGCGCGCCAATCCACCACTTCAAAGCCTTCTTCACGGATGTAGTTCACCACCAGCTCGGTCAGCGGTTTCATGTACGGCGCGACGATCGCGATGCGCTTGGCGCCCATTATTTTCAGGCCTTCGATCAAGGCGCCGGCGCTGGTGATCACGGGCGCGTTGGCGTCGTTGTCAGCGGTGGCTTTGCGCAGGCGCTGTTCGGAGTTGCGGTGATAACCCAAGCCCATGGCCATGATCGCCACCAGGCAGGCGTAGCCCAGCACATCGACCTTGGCGTCGGACAACTCGACAGCGCAGCGGTCGGACTCGCCGTCCATGGCCGCCAGTTCTTCCTTGCGCACTTGCTTCATGCGCATGCGGCTGGAGTGAAAGGTGAAGCGCTCGGGACGTATTGCCTGGCGCGCGGTGAGCATCGCCGGAATCTCGGTTTCCATGGTGGTGTTGGAGCTCGGCACGATTTGGCCGATGCGGTAAGGCTTCTGCATGGGGGTCTCCATTCTTATTGTGTGAGGAAGTCGCCGAGGGCGACGAAGAAACCGTCGAGGTCGTCCCACGGAATCATGTGGCCGGCGTCTGGCACGCGGGCGACTTGGACGCTCGGTTGCAGGTCCTGGATTTCGGCAATGTCCTCATCAAGGATCACGCCGCCACGCCCGGCCACCATCAACAGGGTAGGGGCCTTGAGGAGGGGCAGGTCCTGGTGGAAATCCACTTCGTGAAAGTCATTGAAGGCACGCACGATGGCGGGCTCGTAGCAGGTGTGCAGCCATTCGGCGCGCAGTTGCAGTTGTTCCTGGGTCCAGGTGGCGCAGAAGGCGCGCATCGCCTGCGCGTCCATGCCGACCAGGGATTGGCGGATCGAATCGACGTACCACGGCAGCTTGCTCGGGTATTCGCGTCGGCCTGGGCCTGAGACCGGTGGGTCGATCAACACCACGCGCTTCACGCCTTGAGGGTGTTTGACGGCACTGCGCACGGCAAAGCGTGCACCCATGGAGTGGCCCATCAGGTGGTAGCTGTCCAGGTTCAATGCGTCGGCAAAGGCACCGATGTCCTCGGCGCAGGTGTCCGCGCTGTAATTCAGCTCGGGACCGGTCGAAGACAGGCCGCGACCGCGCACATCCAGCACATAGGTGTCGAACTGCGCGCCGAGGCGCTCGGCAACAAAGCCCCAGGTGATGGCCGGGCTGGTGATGCCGGGGATCAGGATCAGCACCGGGCCCTTGCCGCCATAACGCAGGTAGTGCTGGCGAATGCCGTTGGCCTGCACATTGCCGCCGTAGAGAAAAGTGCTCACGCGGCCACCCCCGATTTCAGTTCCTGGGCGTACAGGTCATAGCCATAAACCCAGGCCGGATCTTCCTGGGTGCGCAGCCAGGTGTTGGCATTGGACACGGCCTGCACGCGGGATGCGCGTTCCTTGCGGTTGGCTTCGTAGAGCTGGAAGGCGGTGCGGTAGTCGCTGATGCCGGTTTCCTGCAGGCAGCGGGTGAGCATCGCCGCGTCTTCGATGGCCATGCCGGCGCCCTGGGCCATGTGCGGTTTCATCGGGTGGCAGGCATCGCCGAGCAACACCAGGCGCCCACGGCTCCACAGCGGCAACGGGTTGCGGTTGCGCAGCGGCCATTTGGTCACGCTTTCGGTGGATTCGATCAGGGCCTGCACGGTGGGGTGGTAGCCCTTGAAGGCGTCGAACATCTCTTCGCGGCTGCTGTCGACGAACGCACCCTGGAAGTCCCATTCGGCATGGGGCACGCCAGTCACGTAGTAGTACTCGTCGCGCTTGCCGGTGGTGTAGTAGACCATCATGTGGCGGTCTTCGGTCCACCACTTGATGCAGTCTTCGAACTTCAGGTCGTACTTGGCGAGCTGGTCACCCCGGATCAGCGCACGGTGCGCGACCCAGCCGCTGTACAGCGGTTTTTCCACGCCGAGCAGTTCTTCGCGGATCTTGGAATTGATGCCGTCGGCGCCGATCACGATGTCGGCGTAGGTCACCTGGCCGTCGGCGAAGGTCAGGCGTACCTGGGTGTCGGTTTCTTCAAGGGTTTCCAGGCGTTTGTTGAAGTGCAGGGTACCGGGCTTGAGGGTGGACATCTGCAGCGCATGCAGGTCGCCACGGTGCACGGTGATGTAGGACGCGCCGTAGCCGGTGAGCGGGATGCGCGAGAGGTAGTCGCCGCTTTCGCCGCAACGGCTGAACCAGTGCTCAGGGTGCGAGCCCATCAGGTCCAGCTGCTTTTCGATGCCCATGCGGCGGAAGATTTTCATGATGTTGGGGCCCATGTGGATCCCTGCGCCCAACCGGGAAAACTCCGGCGCCTGCTCGTAGACATCCACGTCGAAGCCGGCTTGCTGCAACAGGGTGGCCGCGGCGGCACCGCCCAGGCCTGCGCCGACGATGGCGATTTTCTGAGTGCTTCCCATGGGGCGTGTTCCTCTCTCTTTTTGATTTTCGGCGGCGTCTGTCCGCAAGGTTTTTAAAGTGTATACGCTCATTTTTTAAAATGGGAAGCCTGTCTTTGCAAATTTATTTTTTGGCCGAATTTGTCCTGTGTAACGGTTTGTTGTTAGTAATTGCTAGGTTTGTTTCGATAGGTAACGTTTTTATGCACCGCTTGCAGTCTGACTACAATTCGGGTCTTATCGTTATTAAATGGCGTACACGCTATAAAAATGCACTAGAGTGAAGCGCAGTGCCTGAACTTGGTGCAGGCCCACAGGAGACAGCAAAATGCCGGTAAGTGATTGCGAACTGACCCAGATGTTTGAACACGTGTTGACGCTGTCCAAGGTCGACCCGACCCAGAGCGTTGCCGTGCTCAAGAGCCATTACTCCGACCCGCGCACCGTGCGTGCCGCGATGGACGCCGCGCAGCGCCTGGGGGCCAAGGTGTATGCGGTGGAGTTGCCGTCGTTCAACCATCCCAGGGCGATGGGCAACGACATGACCGCCTACTGCGGCGACACTGCACTCACCGGCAATATCGCCGCCCAGCGTGCACTGGAAGCCGCCGACTTGATCGTCGACACCATGATGCTGCTGCACTCGCCAGAGCAGGAGCAGATCCTCAAGACCGGCACGCGCATCCTGCTGGCGGTGGAGCCGCCGGAAGTGTTGGCGCGCATGTTGCCGACCGAAGAAGACAAGGTGCGCGTGCTGGCGGCCGAGCAGCTACTCAAAAAAGCGCGTTCGATCCACGTGAAATCCCGCGCCGGCAGTGACTTCCGCGCCGCTTTGGGACAGTACCCCTCGGTGACGGAATATGGTTTTGCCGATGAGCCGGGGCGCTGGGACCATTGGCCGAGTGGTTTCCTGTTCTCCTGGCCCAACGAAGAAACCGCCGAAGGCGTGCTGGTGCTGGACATCGGTGACATCCTGCTGCCGTTCAAGACCTATACCCGCGAGAAGATCACCCTGGAGATCGAGAAGGGCTTCATCACTAACATCCACGGTGGTTTCGAGGCTGAATACCTGCGTGACTACATGAAGTACTTCAACGACCCCGAGGTGTACGGCATCTCCCATATCGGCTGGGGCCTGCAGCCACGGGCGCAGTGGACGGCCATGGGCTTGCACGACAAGAACGACGGCATGTGCATGGACGCGCGGGCGTTCTATGGCAATTTCCTGTTCTCCACCGGGCCGAACACCGAAGTGGGCGGGACGCGCAAGACGCCTTGCCATATGGATATTCCGCTGCGCAATTGCGATGTGTACCTGGATGATGAAGCCGTTGTGATTGCCGGGGATGTGGTGGCGCCGCAAGCCTCCCGCGCCCGCTGATCAGAGGTGTGGGGATGGAGTATCATGCCTCCCCACCTTAACCACCCACCGAGCTCCGCCGTGCCAGATTCCTACGTATTTTCTGAACAAGTCGGCCACCTGTTGCGCAAGGCCTACCAGCGCCACCTGGCGATCTTTCAGCAGAATGTTGGCGATTCCCAGCTCACCGCCGTGCAGTTCGTCACCCTGTGTGCACTGCGCGATCACGGTGCAAGCTCGCTGACCGAACTGGTCAAGGCCACGGCCGTGGACCAGGCGACCATTCGCGGCATCGTCGAGCGGCTCAAGGCCAAGGCGCTGATCAGCCTGGAACCGGACCCGCAGGACAAGCGCAAAGTGGTGGTGGACCTGTCCCCGGCAGGCGCCGAACTGGTTGCCCAGACCGCGCCGCGCGCTGCGCAGATCAGCGAATTGACCCTGAGCAATCTCAACCCGGCCGAACGGGTCGCGGTGTTGTTCCTGTTGCGCAAGATGATCGACGACCCGCAGGAATAATCCCAGCTGGCATCGATCTTGCTCTGAGTTCATGTAGTAGCCACTTCATCCGTCAAGTGTGTCGTGAGACCCCAGGTCCACGACGCTTTTTTTTGACTGTTTGATGAAGTGATTACTTCACCAACTGTTACGGGCGAAGCGAATGATCAGCCAGCACATCACGGTAACGCTTGAGGTCAACGGGCAGAAAAGCGACGTCAGCGCCATGGCGGACACGCCGCTGTTGCTGGTGCTGCGCAATGACCTGGAACTCAATGGCCCCAAATACGGCTGCGGCCTGGGGGAGTGCGGTGCCTGCACCGTAATCATCGATGGAGTGGCTGCCCGTTCCTGTGTGTTTCCGTTGTCGGGGGCTGTGGGCCGCGAGATTGTCACCCTGGAAGGTCTGGGCTCACGTCAGGATCCGCACCCGGTGCAACAAGCCTTTATCGACGAGCAGGCCGCGCAATGTGGCTACTGCCTCAACGGCATGATCATGACCACCAAGGCCTTGCTCGACCGTAACCCCAACCCCAGCGAAGCCGAGGTGCGCAACGAGCTGTCGGGCAACCTCTGCCGTTGCGGCACCCATATCGAAATCCTGCGCGCCGTGCTGCGTGCGGCCCGCCTGATGACCGTGGATTGATGACCATGACCGACACCCCCCTTTCCCGTGACCAGTGGCTGGCCAAGGCCGGCGTTTTGTTGATCGTCGATGACGTGCTGCCGCCTTCGGGGCCGGTGGCAAAGGGCGGCACGCCCACCGTGAAACCCAAGGAACTGGGGCTGTTCATTGCGGTAAACGATGACGGCCTGGTGTACGCGTTCAATGGCCATGTGGACCTGGGCACCGGCATTCGCACGTCGTTGGCGCAGATCGTCGCCGAAGAGCTCGACCTGACGATGGAGCAGGTGAAGATGGTGCTCGGCGACACCGAGCGAGTGCCCAACCAGGGTGCAACCATCGCCAGTGCAACCTTGCAGATATCCGCGGTGCCCCTGCGCAATGCCGCAGCCGAAGCGCGGCGTTTCCTGTTGGCGCGGGCGGCGGGGCGCCTGGGTGTGAGCACGGCCAGCCTGAAGGTCGATGCTGGCGTCATCCACGCAGCTGACGGGCGCACCGCCACGTATGCCGAACTGGTCAGCGGCCAGCACGACCAACTGCGCATCAGCGGTGACGCGCCGCTCAAACCCATCGAGGACTACCGCCTGGTGGGCAAGGGCGCTGCGCGAGTGGATATCCCCGGCAAAGCCACGGGCGAGCTGACCTACGTACACGACATGCGCGTGCCGGGCATGCTCCATGGCCGAGTGATTCGCCCACCGTATGCCGGGCTCGATTGCGGCGATTTTGTCGGCAACAGCCTGTTGAGCGTGGATGAGTCGTCCATCGCGCATATCCCCGGTATCGTCGCGGTGGTGGTGATCCGCGATTTTGTCGGCGTGGTGGCGCTGCGTGAAGAGCAGGCGGTCAAGGCCGCCAGCGAATTGCAGGTGCACTGGAAACCCTGGAACCACGCGTTACCGGACATGAGTGATGTTGAACAGGCGATTCGCGACAATCCGCGCGTACGCCGAACCGTGCTTGACCAGGGCAATGTCGACGAAGCCCTGGCCGGCGCCAGCCAACGCATGCCGCGCAGTTATCTCTGGCCGTACCAGATGCACGGTTCGATCGGCCCGTCCTGCGGCGTGGCGGATTATTCGCCAGCCGGCAGCCGGGTGTGGTCAGGCAGCCAGAACCCGCATCTGTTGCGCGCCGACCTGGCGTGGTTGCTGGAGTGCGATGAAGCACTGATCGATGTGATCCGCATGGAGGCCGCCGGTTGTTATGGGCGCAATTGTGCGGATGACGTGTGCGCCGATGCCTTGCTGTTGTCCCGCGCGGTGGGCAAGCCGGTGCGCGTGCAACTGACCCGCGAGCAGGAACACCTGTGGGAGCCCAAGGGCACCGCGCAACTGATGGATGTCGATGGCGGTCTCAACGCCGACGGTAGCATCGCGGCCTACGATTTTGAAACCAGCTATCCGTCCAACGGCGCACCGACCCTGGCGTTGCTGCTGACCGGCCGTGTAGAGCCGGTGGCGGCGATGTTCGAGATGGGCGACCGCACCTCGATCCCGCCTTACGACATCGAGAATATGCGCGTGACCATCAACGACATGGCGCCCATCGTGCGCGCGTCGTGGATGCGCGGCGTGTCGGCCTTGCCCAACACCTTTGCCCACGAGTCCTACATCGACGAACTGGCGTTCGCCGCCGGCGTCGACCCGGTGGAATACCGCCTGCGTTACTTGAAGGACGAGCGCGCCATCGACCTGGTAAAGTCCACCGCCGAACGCGCCAACTGGGCGCCGCGCACTGCGCCGATGCAAACCGCCAACGAGGACCATCTGCTGCGTGGCCGTGGCTTTGCCTATGCGCGCTACATCCACAGCAAATTCCCCGGATTCGGCGCGGCCTGGGCGGCGTGGGTGGCGGATGTGGCCATCGACAAGCAAACCGGCGACGTGTCGGTGACCCGCGTGGTGATCGGGCATGACTCCGGGATGATGATCAACCCGGCCGGGGTGCAGCACCAGATCCACGGCAATGTGATCCAGTCCACCAGCCGCGTGTTGAAGGAACGGGTGACGTTTGAAGAGTCGACGGTGGCGAGCAAGGAGTGGGGCGGTTATCCGATCCTGACCTTCCCCGAAGTGCCACAGATCGACGTGATGATGATGCCGCGCCAGGACCAGCCACCCATGGGCGCCGGAGAGTCGGCGTCGGTGCCCAGTGCGGCGGCGATTGCCAATGCGATCTATGACGCCACCGGTATCCGTTTTCGTGAGTTGCCGATCACCCCGGAGCGGGTGCTGGCGGCATTGAACGCGGGCACCTTGGGCGAGCCGGCCAAGTCGCCGGAGAAACGCCGCAAATGGTGGTTTGGTGCGCTGTTCGCCACGTTGGGGGCGGTGCTGGCGACGGCCTGGCCGTTCCACAGTGAAATCGCGCCGATTGCACCGCCTAGCGCCGGCACTTGGTCCAAGGCCACTTTGGAGCGCGGGCGGTTGCTGGCGGCGGTGGGCGATTGCGCGGTGTGCCACACGGCGCCTGGCGGCGCTACCAATGCCGGAGGGCTGGCGATGCAGACGCCGTTCGGCACGCTGTACAGCAGCAACATCACCCCGGATGTGCAGACCGGCATTGGCGCCTGGTCCTACCCGGCCTTCGAGCGGGCAATGCGTGACGGTATTGGTCGTGACGGGCGCAATCTGTATCCGGCGTTTCCCTATACGGCGTTTCGCAATATCAACGATGCGGACATGCAGGCGCTGTACGCCTATTTGATGTCCCAGGCGCCGGTGAGCCAGGCGCCGACGCCAAATGCGATGAGCTTTCCGTTCAATCTGCGGCCGTTGATGGCGGGCTGGAATGCCCTGAACCTGCGACGCGGTGAAATCTCGGCGCAGCCTGAGCGCAGCGAGCAATGGAATCGCGGCAATTACCTGGTCAACGGCCTGGGCCACTGCGCCGCCTGCCATTCGCCGCGCAACCTGATGGGCGCGGAGAAGGGCGGCAAGTCCTTTCTGGCCGGTGGTAGGGTCGATGGTTGGGAGGCGCCGGCCCTCAATGGTTTGTCCAAGGCGCCGACGCCGTGGACCGAGGACCAACTGTTTACCTACCTGAGCACCGGCTATTCCGACGCCCACGGCGTGGCGGCTGGCCCGATGGGGCCGGTGGTCAGTGAATTGTCGAAACTGCCCAAGGCGGATATCCGCGCGATGGCGGTGTACCTGGCCTCGCTTAACGGTGATGCGGCTGCCGAGGCCCAGGTGGTTGCGGCGGCCAGCGTGCCGAATCCCAACGGACGACGGGTGTTCGAAGGTTCCTGCAAGGCCTGCCATGCGGATGGCCTGGGACCCAAACTGTTTGGGGTGAGCCCGTCGTTGGCGACCAATACCAATGTACACAGCGATCAGCCGGATAATTTGATCAAGGTGATTTTGCAGGGCATCAGCAAACCGGCGACCAAGGATCTGGGGTATATGCCGGGGTTCAAGGACAGTTTGTCCAATAGCCAGGTGGCGGATCTGGCGGCGTACCTGCGCGGGCAATTCGCGCCAAATGCGCCGCAGTGGAAAGGCCTGGAACAGAAAGTCGCCCACCTGCGCGCCAACCCCGGTACTCACTGACACTGCGCGATAAAAACTGTGGGAGCGGGCTTGCTCGCGAATACGGTTGTCCAGTCAACATCTGCAGCGACTGGCACTCCGCGTTCGCGAGCAAGCCCGCTCCCACATTTGGATTGCGTTTCTACAGGGGGATGGGAGATACCCCACGCACCACCAAATCACTGATAAACCCCAGCCAATCCCGCTGCTGCCCCTTGTCCGACAGGTCTTCCCCAAGAAACGAACTCAGCGTGTGGCGGTTGGAGTTATAGAAGTAGCACAGCGAGGCGATCATCAAGTACACGTGCTTGAGGTCCACGTCCAGGCGAAACACGCCTTGGGCTTGGCCCGCCTCGATGATCGGGCGCAGTACGCCGACCGCTTCCCCGGACAACCTGCGCATCTCGCCAGACTGTTGCGCGTGCTTGCCCTGGTGCAGGTTTTCGATGCTCAGGATCGCCACGAACTCCGGGTGCTTGACGTAGTAATGCCAGATGAACGCCACCAGGTCGCGCAGCGCCTGCTCCGGTGCATCGAGGTTCAGCTTGAGCTTGCTTTCGGCTTTATTGAACTGCTCGTAGGTGTGTTCCAGCACGCAGACGAACAGGTGTTCCTTGCTGCCGAAGTAGTAATAGAGCATGCGGTCGTTGGAGTCGGCTTCCTTGGAAATGCTGTCGACACGCCCGCCGGAGTAACCGTCGCGGGTGAACACCTTGACCGCCGCCTGCAGGATGCGCGCGCGGGTCTGGTCGGCCTGTTGGGCGCGGATGCCGGTTTTCTTGATCGCCATTTCAGAGCGCCTTGCGCGACAGTCAGGGCGCGAAATATAGCATGGGGTTTTTCGCGTCCGTTCTATGACCGACAAGTTCTGTAATAATAACGCCATTGCGCTGGGGATTAAATTCGCGGCGGGCTATTTTGGTGCGTCTCAATAACTAGAGTAGCCATGGATGAAATACCAACCCTTCAGCCGTACCTTGATAGCCACTGCCCTGGTGTTAACGGTCAGTGGTGTGCATGCCGCCTCCCAGGCCCCGGTGGCCGGTGAAAATGGCATGGTGGTGACGGCCCAGCATTTGGCAACTCACGTGGGCGTGGATGTGCTCAAGGCCGGCGGCAATGCGGTCGACGCGGCCGTGGCCGTGGGCTATGCACTGGCGGTGGTGTACCCGGCGGCGGGTAACCTGGGTGGCGGCGGTTTCATGACCGTGCAACTGGCGGACGGGCGCAAGACCTTCCTCGACTTCCGCGAAAAAGCCCCGCTGGCGGCCACCGCCAACATGTACCTGGACAAAGACGGCAATGTCATCGAAGGCCTCAGCGCCAAGGGTCACCTGGCCGTTGGCGTGCCCGGCACCGTCTCGGGCATGGAACTGGCCCTGAGCAAATACGGCACCCTCAAGCGCGCCCAAGTCATCGCCCCGGCGATCAAGCTGGCGGAAAACGGCTTTGAGCTGGAGCAGGGCGATATCGACCTGCTGCACACCGCCACCGGCGAGTTTGAAAAAGACAAGGACATGCGCGGGATCTTCTTGCACAACGGCCAGCCGATGCAGGTCGGCCAGAAGCTGGTGCAGAAAGACCTGGCCAAGACCCTCAAGGAAATCTCGGCCAAGGGCAACGACGGTTTCTATAAAGGCTGGGTGGCCAAGGCCCTGGTCGATTCAAGCCAGGCCGGCAAAGGCATCATCACCCAGGCTGACCTCGACAAGTACAAGACCCGCGAACTGGCGCCCATCGAGTGCGACTACCGTGGCTACCACGTGGTCTCGGCACCGCCTCCAAGCTCCGGCGGCGTGGTGATCTGCCAGATCATGAACATCCTCGAAGGCTACCCGATGGCCGATCTCGGCTATCACTCGGCCCAGGGTCTGCACTACCAGATCGAAGCCATGCGCCACGCCTACGTGGACCGCAACAGCTACCTCGGCGACCCGGACTTCGTGAAGAACCCGATCGAGCACCTGCTGGACAAAAACTACGCGGCGAAACTGCGCGACGCCATCGAGCCGCAAAAAGCCGGTGACTCCCAGGCGATCAAGCCTGGCGTATCGCCCCATGAAGGCAATAACACCACCCACTACTCCATTGTCGACAAGTGGGGCAATGCGGTCTCGGTCACCTACACCCTCAACGACTGGTTCGGTGCGGGCGTGATGGCGAGCAAGACCGGGGTGATCCTCAACGATGAAATGGACGACTTCACCGTCAAGGTCGGCGTACCGAACATGTACGGCCTGGTCCAGGGTGAAGCCAACGCCATCGCGCCGGGCAAGGCGCCGCTGTCGTCGATGAGCCCGACCATCGTGACCAAGGACGGCAAGGCCGTGATGGTGGTGGGTACGCCGGGTGGCAGTCGCATCATTACCGCGACCTTGCTGACGATCCTGAATGTCATCGACTACAAGATGAACATCCAGGAAGCGGTGGACGCGCCGCGTTTCCACCAGCAATGGATGCCGGAAACCACCAACCTCGAAACTTTCGCGGTGAGCCCGGATACCCAGAAAATCCTTGAGAGCTGGGGCCACAAGTTTGCCGGGCCGCAGGATGCCAACCATCTGGCGGCGATTTTGGTAGGGGCGCCGTCGCTGGATGGCAAGCCTGTCGGTAAGAACCGTTTCTATGGGGCTAACGATCCTCGTCGTAACACGGGGCTGTCGTTGGGTTACTAGAGCCTGCTCCCTCTGTGGGGGGGGGGGCTTCTGTGGTGAGCGGGCGGTGCGACGATTCGACAAGCCCGCTCACTACAACAGTCGTTCTACTGCCGTGAAAGCTGCGAGACGGCGCGCTTCCCAATCCCCCCGAATGACCACCACCGCCTGCTGATGCTGCTGCATCCACTCCAGGCTGCCCTGGAAAAACGCCCGGCGATCCTCCAGTTGCGGCTGGCAGCGTTGGCCGTCGGCGGTCCATTCCACATCCTCCGGTGACAACAACAGGTGCAGGTCGTAATGACGGGCCAGCAGTTCGCTGTCGAGCCAGGCCGGGTAGTCGCCAAACAAGGTCTGGCTCCAGAGCTTGTTGGTCAGCAGGTGGGTATCGAGGATCAACAGTTCAGGCCGCTGGGCGCGGGCGGCGTCTTCCCAGGCCAGTTGGCCACGGGCGATGGCCGGGATGTCGGCCAGGGTGGTGTCGCGTTGATGGTGATCGATGAAATAACGCACGTATTCACCCACCATCAAACCGCCGAAATGCGCTTGCAACTGCGCCGCCAGCCAGCTTTTGCCGCTGGATTCCGGTCCGGCCAGTACCACCACCTTCATGCGTGCAACGCCGGGTCGGCGCGCCATTCGCGCCAGCCTTGCACGGCAATCACGGTGAACAGCGCGTAGAGCGCGGCGGTGAGGTAGAGGCCTTTGTAGAGGAACAGCCCGACGAAGATCACATCCACGGCAATCCACAACGGCCAGCACTGCACGCGTTTCTGCGCCATCCACATCTGCGCTACCAGGCTGAAGCCGGTGAGGGCGGCATCGAGCCAAGGCTGCGCAGCATCCGTCCAGTGGGCCATGGCGGCGCCGAGCAACAGGCTGCCAACGGCGCCCACCGCCAGGCTGGCCATGATCGCCGGCACGCCGAGGCTGGTGACCTGACGCCCTTGCTTGACCGCGCCGGCACGGGTCCACTGCCACCAGCCGTAGACTTGCAGGGCGGCGTAGACCACCTGCAGCAGCATGTCGGAATAGAGTTTCACGTCGAAAAACACCCAGGTGTAGAGCAACACCATCACCAGGCCGATGGGCCAGCACCAGGGGTTTTGCTTGACGGTCAGCCACACGGCAATCACCCCGAGGGCGGCGGCGAACAGTTCAAGCCCGGACATGGAGGTTCCTTGGGAGAGTGGAAGAGGGCGGTGATTGTAACCAAAGAAGATTGGCGTAGGAATTAACTGCTGTGGTTGTGGTGAGCGGGCTTGCCGCGCTGGGCTGCGGAGCAGCCCTAAAACCAGTCGCCGTAGTCTGTCAGCCAAAATGCGGCGTATTTATTGGGGCCGCTCCGCAGCCCAGCGCGGGGCAAGCCCGCTCACCACAGACCATAACAAGCCTTGCCACCACAAGCCCGCCCACCACAGGCTCAGACCTTGAATTGGCGCAGCAGGCCGTCGAGCTGTTCGCTCAGGCCGCGCAAGTGCGCACTCGCCACACTCGACTGTTCTGCCGCCAGCGCGGTGCTGTGGGACAAGCCGGCGGCCTGGGTGACGTTCTGGTTGATGTCTTCCACCACGTGGGCCTGTTGCAGGGTGGCGCTGGCAATCGAGGCGTTGAGGCCGTTGAGGTTGCGCAGCGCCTGGCCGATGGCAGTCAGGCTGGCACCGGCCTGGCCGGCCTGCTCGATGGTCAGTTGCGAGGCGCTGTGGCTGTCGCTGATCACCTTGACCGCCGCTTCCGAATGACCTTGCAGGCGTTCGATCATGCCCTGGATTTCGGCAGTGGATTTTTGCGTGCGCTGGGCCAGCAACCGCACTTCATCGGCCACCACGGCAAAACCACGCCCTTGTTCGCCCGCGCGGGCCGCCTCAATCGCCGCATTAAGCGCCAACAGGTTGGTCTGGTCGGCAATCGAGCGGATCACTTCAAGCACGCTACCGATCTGGGTACTTTCCGCAGACAGGGTGCGAATCACTTCCACTGCCTGGCTGATGGTGCCGGAGAGCTGGTCGATCTGCTGCAGGCTGCCGTCGATATTCACCTGGCCTTGCTGCGCCTGGGCCTGGGCGTCGCGCATTTCGCTGGCAGCGTGTTCGGCGTTCTTGGCCACGTCCTGTACGCCGTAGGTGACTTCGTTGATGGCGGTGGCCACCAGCTCCATCTGCTGGGATTGTTGCTGGCTGCGGTCATGGGCCTGGGTCGCGTTGCTGCCCAGTTCTTGGGAAGACTGGCCCAGGGCATTGGCGCACACCTGCAATTGGCCCACTACTTGGCGCAGCTTGGCGGTGAAGCTGTTGAAATGCCGGGACAGTTGGGTGACTTCGTCTTGGCCGTGGGTGTCGAGGCTACGGGTCAGGTCGCTTTCGCCGCTGGCGATGTTGCCCATGGCGTTCACTGCGTCCTGCAATGGTCGCACAATGCTGCGGGCGATCAGTGAGACCAGCAGCGCCATCACCACGGCGATACCCAGGCCGATGAACGAGGCTTTCCAGACCTGGCCGCTGAACTCAGCCTGCACATCGTCCACATACACGCCGGAACCGATGATCCAGCCCCAGGGTTGGAACAGTTGGATATACGACGTCTTGGCCACCGGTGCTTCGGCGCCCGGTTTCGGCCAGCGATAGTTGACGATGCCGGCGCCCTTGGCCTTGGCCAGGATCACGAATTCGTTGAACACGGCAAAACCGTCGGGGTCGCGGATGGCCGAAAGGTTCTGGCCGTCGAGCTTGGGGTTGGCCGGGTGCATGATCATCACGGGCGTGAGGTCATTGATCCAGAAGTAGTCGTCATGGTCGTAGCGCAAGCCACGCACCGCGCTCAAGGCTTGCTTCTGGGCGGCTTCGCGGGTCATCACGCCGGTGGTTTCGAGGCCGTGATAAAACGTCAGGATCCCGCTGGCGGTCTGCACCACGTGTTGGGTTTGCTGGCGCTTGGCCTGGTACAGGTCGTCGTGGATCTGCTTGAGCATCAGCAAACCCAGGGCCAGCAGCATCAGCACGGCGACTATCAGGATCAGCCACAGGCGCCGGCTGATCGACATATTGCGCAAACTGTTCATCGTCCTGTCACTCCGTGCTTTTTATAATTGTGGGTGCCGCATCGACTTTTCCGCCTTGTCTGATAGGCTTTCGGCCTGTATTCGGAAAACCTGAGTACTGTCTGATTTTTCACAAGATTTTTGCAGGTCGGGGTTGAAACTCAACACCGCGTCTTGTCGTCAGTGAACCATTAAAAAGATCAACAAGGCTTGCCATAGAGCAAGACCTTTGGGGGAAGCATGGATTTTTGGACCGCCATACAGGCATTGATTCTTGGCGTTGTGGAGGGGCTGACCGAGTTCCTGCCGATTTCCAGCACCGGCCACCAGATCATCGTCGCCGACTTGCTCGACTTTACCGGCGACCGCTTCAACGCGTTCAACATCATCATCCAGCTGGGCGCGATCCTGGCGGTGGTGTGGGAGTTTCGCGGCAAGATTTTCGAAGTGGTCAGCGGCCTGCCGACCCAGCGAAAGGCCCAGCGATTTACCGTCAACCTGCTGATCGCCTTTATGCCGGCGGTGGTGCTGGGGGTGATTTTTGCCGACCTGATTCACCACTACCTGTTCAACCCGATCACCGTGGCCACGGCGCTGGTGGTGGGTGGCGTGATCATGTTGTGGGCCGAGCGCCGCGAGCATGAAGTGCACGCTGAAACCGTGGATGACATCACCTGGAAAGATGCGCTCAAGGTCGGCCTGGCCCAGTGCCTGGCGATGATCCCAGGGACTTCGCGTTCCGGCTCGACCATCATTGGCGGCTTGCTGTTCGGGCTGTCGCGCAAGACCGCCACCGAGTTCTCGTTCTTCCTGGCGATGCCGACCATGGTCGGTGCGGCGGTCTATTCGGGCTACAAGTACCGTGACCTGTTCCAGCCGGCGGACTTGCCGGTGTTTGCCATTGGCTTTGTGACCTCGTTCATCTTCGCGATGATCGCCGTGAAGGGCTTGCTCAAGTTCATCGCCAGTCACAGCTATGCGGTGTTTGCCTGGTATCGCATTGCGTTCGGTTTGCTGATCCTGGCGACCTGGCAGTTCGGCTGGATCGACTGGGCGGCCGCCAAGGCATGATGATCCAGCATCCCCGTCTGAAGGCGGCGATCTTCGTGCTGCTGTGCGCAGCCCCGTTGCTGGGTTCGGTACTGGTATGGCAGCGCGGCGAGACGGTGATTCCGCTGGCGGCCTATGGCGTGGTCAGCGTGATCGCGTTCTTCCTGTACTGGAGTGACAAACGCAAGGCGCGTACTGACAGCTGGCGCACCCCGGAAAACATCTTGCACGCCGTGGAAATGGCGGGCGGCTGGCCAGGGGCGTTGATTGCCCAGCAGGTGTTCCGGCACAAGACGCGCAAGGTGTCTTACCAGGTGTTGTTTTGGGTGATTGTGTTGTTGCATGAGGTGTTCTGGTTGGATCAGTTGTTCCTCGGTGGCACCTTGCTCTCAGTGTTATAGGCTTGCTCTCGCCACAGGGTACTTATCGCCATCTCTACCTAAATTAGATACCTAGTGCTTTGCGTTAATCATCCAGCAACAGCCCGACCTGCGTACGCTTGGGCAACTTGCTGACGACAAGCTGGTGAGAGCGCCGCAACAACCCACGCAACTCCTCAGCACCCAACGGATAGGGCTTATTCATGATCACCCACTGCGCCCGCGCCAGATACGGCGCCGGGTGAATGCCTGGGCGGTCCACATGGCCGAGGAACAACTCCTTGTCGACCTTGAACGCCAACGACTCCCCCCGCAGGTTCTGCAGCGCGAACATCTTGTTGCCCGCAATCGAAAACACACGCACGCCGCCCCATTTGTAATCCTCCCGCGCGCCCGGCAGGCTCAGGCAGAAGGCGGCAACTTGTTCTTCGGTCATCTTCATAACAGACGGTCTCCGCAACCTTTGAAACCTTCTTCCAGATAGTCGATCCAGGCACGAATGGCCGGCAACACGCCGCGACGATGAGGGTACACCGCTTGCAACCAGCCGCCAGGCAAGGACCACTCCGGCAGCAGTTGCACCAACCGGCCGTTGGCCAATTCCTCTTCGCAATACATCATCGGCAGCACGGTAAAGCCCAGGCCCATGATGGCGCTGGCCTTGCGCACGATGAAATCGTCGATCCCCAGCCGGGCTTCCATCGCCAGGTCATGGGTATTGCCCTGGGGGTCGAGGATGCGTTGATGCACCAGGCGATCCGCCTCTAACGCGCCCAGGATCGGTAGCTGCTTGAGATCCTCAAGGGTCGTCACCTGACGGCCGTGCATCAGCGCGGGGCTGGCCACCAGCACGGTCTGGGCCTGACGCAGGCGCTTGGTCACCAACAGCGGGTCCTCATCGCCCAGCTCGCGTACGCGCAGGGCGACATCGATGCCCTCGGCGACCAGGTCGACACGGCGGTTGACCAGGGTCATCTCCAATTGCACCTGGGGATGCGCCGCCAGAAATCCAGCCACCAGTTCCGGCAGGATGTGCTGGGCCATGCCCACCGGGCAACTGACCCGCAGCCGTCCACGGGGCTCGCTGGACATGCTGGCCACTGCCTCATCGGCCATTTCCGCCTCCAGCAGCATCGCCTGACAATGCCGCAGGTAGCGCTCGCCGACGGCAGTGAGGGTGAGTTGCCGGGTAGTGCGTTGCAGCAGGCGTGCGCCGAGGCGTTCTTCCAGCTCGGCGATACGTCGCGACAGCCGCGACTTGGGAATCCCCAGCAGCCGGCCGGCGGCAGCAAAGCCACCGGCTTCCACGACTTTGGCGAAATAGTAGAGGTCGTTGAGGTCTTGCATGGGCAACCTATTGTCCTGTCAGTGGGACGAACTATCCGCGTCTGACGAGGGCAAATCCACTACAAATGTGCGCCAGCCATCAACACGTACTTCACGTGCACATACTCCTCGATCCCGTAATAGCTGCCTTCACGGCCATAACCGGACTGCTTGATGCCGCCAAACGGCACGGAAGCAGTGCCCACTGATCCGGAGTTGAGGATCACCATGCCGGCCTCCAACTGGCGCGACAGGCGCAACGACCGTCCCAGAGCGCTGGTGTAGGCGTAGGCCACCAGGCCGAATTCGGTCTGGTTGGCGCGGGCGATGACTTCGGCTTCATCCTTGAACGAATAGAGAGCGAACACCGGCCCGAAGATTTCCTCGGTCGCCAGGGGAGAATCGTCCTGCAAGCCGGTCAACACCGTCGGCTCGTAGAACAGGCCACCTTTGGCGTGGGGCTGGCCGCCCATCAATACCTTGGCCCCAGCGGCCTTGGCGTTTTCCACCAATCGCGCCACCTTGTCGAAGCCCAGTTGATTGACCATGGGGCCGACCACAAAGCCTTCACGCAAGCCCTGGTCCACTTCGATCTCGGCCACGGCGTGCTTCAAACGCTTGATGAAGTCCTCGAGGATGCTGTGTTGCACGAAGATGCGGTTCGGCGAGATGCACACCTGGCCCGAGTTGCGCAGTTTTGCACTGACCAGTCCTTTCACCGCTTCGTCGAGGTTGGCGTCCTGGAACACGATAAACGGCGCGTTGCCGCCCAGCTCCAGTGTCATTTTCTTGATGCTCGCTGCGCACTGTGCGGCAAGCAATTTACCGACGCCGGTGGAGCCGGTGAACGAGATTTTGCGGATGCGTGGGTCGCCGGTCAGGATCTGGCCAATGTCCTTTGGGTCGCCCACCACCACTTCCAGGACGCCTGCCTCGATCCCGGCCTTGCGCGCGTATTCCAGCAACTTGAGGGCGGTGAGAGGCGTGTCTTCTGCGGGCTTGATCACCATGGTGCAGCCAGCCGCCAGCGCTGTGGCGACCTTGCGGGTGATCATCATGAATGGAAAGTTCCACGGGGTGATGGCGGCGACCGGGCCGATGGCTTCCTTGGTGACCATCACGTTGGCATTGCGGTCGTGAGTGGGAATGGTGTCGCCGTACACGCGCTTGGCCTCCTCGGCGTACCACTCGATAAAGCCCAGGCCGTAGTCGATTTCACCGCGGGCTTCGCTCAGGCATTTGCCGTTTTCGCGGCAGAGCAGTTCGGCGAAGGTTTCCTTGTCGGCTTTTACCGCGTCGTGCCAGCGGCGCAGGATGTCGCTGCGTTCCTTGGCAAGCTTGGAAGACCAGTCAGGGAAGGCGGCGCAGGTGCGGTCGACGGCAGCCTTGACCTCGTTCTCGGTGTGCTTGGCGACACGGCCGATTTCTTCACCGGTGGCAGGGTTGTAGACGATAAGCATGGGGGAGTCTCCGAGGGCTGAAAGTGCTGTTTCAGGCTACGCAAATGCGGGGTGTGAGCGAATATCCATTCCAATGTGCTGATTGCCTATTCCTATAAGTCCGTAGCCTCGTCGTGGATTGCGCGTTAACGTGGCGTTTTACGCAAAGGCCAGCAAACATGGACCGAACAGGCAGAATCATCGAGTTGATGGGCACCTTGGCGCCTGTCGAAGGCTATAACCTGAGCGCACTGGATGACGTGCGTTTCCTGCGCTCCAATCGCCCATTGCATCGGGTCCCGGTGCTGTACGACCCCGGCATCGTGATCGTCTGCCAGGGGCAAAAACGTGGTTACCTGGGGGATGACGTTTATTTGTATGACGCCCAGCACTACCTGGTGGTGTCAGTGCCGGTGCCCTTTACCATGGAGACCGACGCCAGTGAGGCCGAGCCGATGCTGGCAGTGTATCTGCGCCTGGATTTCACCCTCGCGGCGCAACTGATGGTGGCGCTGGAGGACTTCCCCGAATTGATCGAGGCCCAGCCACGGGGCATGTATTCGTCACCGATGGATGACCGGCTCAGTGAATCATTGCTGCGCTTCCTGCAAGTGATGAGCGTGCCGATGGATGCGCAGATTCTGGGGCCGGCGCTGATGCGCGAGATCTACTATCGAATCCTGACGGGCGAGCAGGGTGGCTCGATGCGCGCAGCCCTGAATCGCCAGGGGCAGTTCGGCAAGGTGGCGAGGGCGATTCGCAAGATTCATGGGGGCTACCACCAGCACCTGGACGTAGAAACGTTGGCACGGGAAGCGATGATGAGTGTGCCAAGCTTTCACGCGCATTTTCGCACTGTCACCGACACCTCGCCGATGCAGTACCTCAAGTCAACGCGTTTGCATCAGGCACGCCTGTTGATGCTGCGCAGCGATATCACTGCTGCCACGGCCAGTGCACAAGTCGGTTATGAAAGCGCCTCGCAGTTCAGCCGCGAGTTCAAACG
Organism: Pseudomonas sp. P7759; assembly: GCF_013386445.1. NCBI lineage: Bacteria > Pseudomonadati > Pseudomonadota > Gammaproteobacteria > Pseudomonadales > Pseudomonadaceae > Pseudomonas > Pseudomonas sp. P7759. The sequence continues at coordinate 3,283 of NZ_JACART010000025.1, read as the reverse complement.
CTTTTTTGGGCGCACGCCCCAGGCAGAAATCCAGTGGATGAAGCGCACCTATGCGTTGCCCGCACCGACGTCAGCGTCGATCTATGTGTCGTCGCACTGAGCATTGTCCTGCCAGCAGGACAAACAGTCGCATTTCAGCTGTCTAATCGTTTATTCGAATCATCTGTAGGATCAACCCCACTTGATCGCCCCGTCGCGATCCTCACTTGGAGATCCCGCATGAAACTGTTGCATATCGATTCCAGCATCCTCGGCGACAACTCGGCGTCCCGTCAGCTCAGCGCTGGTGTGGTCAAGGCTTGGCAAGCGGCTGAGCCAGGCGTGGAAGTGACCTACCGTGACGTGGCTGCCGAAGGCTTCAACCACTTCTCCGGCGCAACCCTGGGCGCCCTGGGCACTCCGGCGGATCAGCGCAATGCCGCGCAACAGCACGAAGCAGAACTCAGCGCCAAGACCCTGGCTGAATTCCTCGCCGCCGACGCGGTGGTGATCGCTGCGCCGATGTACAACTTCACCATCCCAACTCAACTGAAAGCCTGGATCGACCGCATTGCCGTCGCCGGTCAGACGTTCCGCTACACCGAAGCCGGTCCGGAAGGCCTGTGCGGCAACAAGAAAGTCATCGTTGTGTCGACCTCGGGCGGCCTGCATGTCGGCCAGGCGACCGGTGTGGCCCATGAAGATTATCTGAAAGTGCTGCTGGGCTTCCTCGGCATCACCGACATCGAATTCGTCCGCGCCCATGGCCTGGCGTACGGTGATGAGTTCCGCAGCAAGTCCTTGAGCGACGCCAACGTACTCATCAACGAACAATTGTTCGCGGCTGCGTAAAGCTTAGGTAAAACCGTGCCTTTCCCCGTTTCATTCTGAAACGGGACGTCTAAACTCTGTATTCTGATCGCCTCAAAACGACCGGACTACGGAGTTTTTTCGTTTACCCGCTGTCATTACTTTGGCCCAGGTTATGCACGCATGGGTTTATCACCCGGTCGAGCGCCTTGAACCATGGACTTTTCAACCCGACATGCCGGTTTTTATGCAGCAAAGGTGGACATCCTCATGATGCGTCTTTGTGCTGTTATGGTTCTTTCCCTGCTCGGTGGCCTGGTTTCAGTGCACGCCGCGCCTGCGCCGCACCCGCATTGGAGTGTGGGCTTCCATCGCATGACCTTCCTGGATCCGCTGGATTTGCAGCCGATGAAGGCCATCGCTTTTTATCCCTCCACTGGGCTTGAGCACAGCACGCCGCTGGGCGCCTATCGCGTTGCCGCCACGGAAGATTCCAAGATTGCCATCGGCCGCTTCCCGATGCTGATGCTGTCCCACGGCAACACCGGCACGCCGCTGGCCTTGCATGACCTGGCCACTTCGCTGGCGCGTAAAGGTTTTGTGGTGGTGGCGGTGCTGCACCCCGGCGACAACTACAAGGACCACAGCCGCCTGGGCACGGTGAGTAACCTGTATGGCCGGCCGATCCAGATTTCCGAAGCGATCACGGCCACCTTGGGCGACCCGATGCTGTCGCCCTTCGTCAATGTCGATCAAGTCGGTGTGATCGGTTATTCAGCGGGCGGTGAAACCGCGTTGATCCTGGCCGGTGCCAAGCCGGACTTCGACCGCCTGCGTCGCTACTGCCAGGAACGCCCGGAAGACCGTGACGCCTGCACCACCAAGGGCGAATTGGTAGTGGACCGCGACGACCTGCAGCCGCAATCCGACCCGCGTATTCATGCGTTGATGTTGATGGCGCCGTTGAGTCTGATGTTTGGCCGTCACACCCTGGCCGACGTGCATGTGCCAGTGCTGCTCTACAGCGGTGACGGTGACAAGCTGGTGGCCGTGGACAAGAACGCTGCGGCGCTGGCGCGCAAACTGCCCGAGCCGCCGGACTTCAAGCTGTTGGCCGGGGCAGGGCACTTTGTGTTCATGGCGCCGTGTGACAGTGATCAGTTGGCGGCCATGCCAGCGATATGCACCGATGCCGACGGCGTCGACCGCGAAGGGATTCACCGTGACCTGATTTCCGAGGCGGGGCGTTTTTTCAGCCATACCCTGGGCCAAGCCACCCGCGCCGGGATGCAGACGGCTGATCAGTAAGCGCGACGCTTGAGCAGAACGGTCACGCCCAAGGCAGTCACCGACAGCAGCGCGGCGCAGAAGAAGATCCAGCCATAGCCGAGGTTCAGTGCAACGGCGCCCATCAACGGCCCGGCAATCGCCAGGGCCAAGTCAAAGAACACCGCATACGCACTCAGGCCCGCGCCACGGCTGCTATTGGGCACCTGCTTGATGGCTTCCACGCCGAGCGCCGGGTACACCAGCGATAAGCCAAAACCGGTCAGCCCCGCGCCAACCAATGCCACGCCCGTCGACGGCGCCAGCCAGAGCAACGTCAGGCCCAGGGTCTCGATGGTCATGCAGGCAATGGCGGCACGAAAGCCGCCAAACCGGCTGATGGCAGAGATAAACACCAACCGCGACAGGATAAAGCACACCCCAAACACCGTCAGGCAGTACGCCGCACCGGCCCAACCACGATTGAGGTAGTACAGGGTGATAAAGGTGGTGAGGGTGCCGTAGCCGATGGAGGCCAGGCACAGGCTGGCGCCAAAGGGCGCGATACGCCCGAACACCGCCCAGAACGGCAAACGTTCGCCGCGCACCACTGGCACCGAGGGTTTATTGCGGATCAGCACCAGGCCCAGTGCGGACAATACGGCCAGTGCAACACCGAGGCTGTTGTAGCCGTATTCAGCCACCATCACCACGCCCAGCGGCGCACCAATGGCGATGGCGCCGTAGGACGCGATGCCGTTCCAGGAAATCGAGCGCGCCGTGTGTTCGGCACCGACGGCGCCCATGCACCAACTGATGGTGCCCACGCCGATCAGCCCTTGGGCCACGCCCAGCAACAGTCGGCCGACAATCAAAATGCCCAGGCTCAAGGTGGGCGTGCTCTGTAGCAATGTCGCAAAGAACGTCAGCACGCCGCTGACCAGAATCCCCGCCAACCCCAACACAATCGCGCGCTTGGTGCCGACGTTGTCCGACATGCGCCCGGCCATGGGCCGGCTGAGCAGGGTCGCCAGGTATTGCGAACCGATCGTGACCCCGGCCACCACGGCGCTGAAACCCAGTTGCTCATGCACATAGCCAGGAATCACCGCAATCGGCAGGCCGATGCAGATGAACGCGATGAAGGTGTAGAAGACGATGGAGACGATCTGCAGGGTGATCGACAGGGAGCTGGGGGCGGCGGCAGACATGGGCACTCGTTCGCGGG
>NZ_JACART010000024.1:0-64683 GCF_013386445.1 Pseudomonas sp. P7759 | reverse complement strand
ATTATAAATCTCTGTAAGAAATTTAACCTAATCTTTTCCTTCTTCATGTTGCTCACCTTCTTCTAGTTATCCAAATTATAGCATTTGCAAATAAAAAGAAAAGGGTTAAGCGAAAAACGCATCAACCCCTTTGCAATAAAATTCTATACCCTTTTAAAAAATTCCTTATTTGAAACTCTGCAATTTTAATGAGCCTGTGAATTTCTCGTTTGCGCCTTTAACTTTTTCAAAGCCTTTCTCACCCATTCTCTTATCTTCAACAATGTCTTTTGCCACTAGCAATTCCTTGAATGAAACGTTGATGGATTTCACCTGCCTCAAGAATACGACAAACATCACGATACTTATTATGTGATGCAAGAACAACATCACGAGCATTCTTATCACATCAAAGATAAGCCCTGTACCGCCCACCATAAAGATAGAAGATAAATGGTAGACCACCTCATTGACTATTACGAGTATATTTGAAATCAGAACAATGCCCACAACAAACAAGACAATCGTCATAGGACCGTGCAAACAAATCCAAGCGTGCTGCAGAAGAATATTTTTCAACACATCAAAAGCATGATCTTCACTTTTCCCTGGCATTATTGCCTTGAGAATTCTCACGCAAAGAATAACTGTGATGCCCACAATACCAGCAAAAAGAGTTCCTAATTCACCCATAAGATAGATGATCGGAAGAATTCCGAACAAGATCTGGCTACCCATAAAGAACAAATACATAAACATTGAGATCTTGGAGATACCCGAAAGGGTATTAGTCAAATATCTTTCGTTCTTATTAAATGTCAGAATTCCGTTTCTTAATACTTCTGCACCGTAGTAAATCGACAGTGACATTTGTGTGTATTCAGCTGAGTTACTGAACAGCGCTGCTGGTGCGTTCAAAACTGGCGAATAGCAATTCGCACCGGTTTTAAAACATGACTTGAACTGAAAACCAATATTTTCATAATACTTTGCTGTCATCATGTTTAAGAGTTTTTGAATTATTCCTAACGTTAAACCTGATAAATCGTTATTTCCGCCAGTCAGGTACACATCATAAATTGATTTCTTAATGTCGAAGAGCTTCACATTTTCAGAATCACTTAATAAATTACTTCTACTATTGCCAGCATCGTTTTCATTCAATGCAGCAGATGAATCAGCCGCATTCAGCTTTTGATCCACAGTAACCACAAAGCCTTTATATTCTGCGTCTACCGCATCATGGATTTTCTTTTGGAAGCTGTTAACGTGCATCAATGATATGAACATTGAAAACAAATCAGAACGAATTTTCTCTTTTTCCGTTTTATCCAACAATTCTCTAACCACTGTGTCTACAGTGTCTTTGACAATGCCAACCAGTTGATCACGGTTTTCACGTAACTGTTCAGCAGTCACGCTTTCCCTATATTCATGAACAAACGTATCCTTGTCAGCAACAGATCCGTCCACCTTTATTTCTAGACAGTCGTTTAGTAATAGCTCACTGTCAGCGTAGGTTTGACGATTCTCGCCCTTATCTAGGCCGGTATTACACATGTAAATTAGGTTTTTCCTGGCCTCTTCATAAGCACCATCAAACAACCTAATGTTTGCCATCTTTACGATTTCAGACTGAGAAGACTTGATGATCCCAGGTGAATATACGTTTATCTGTAGGCCCTCTTTCATACACTGTTTGGTCTTCACTATCTCACCAACCAGTAAAGCCTCACCATCGTAGACGGTTTGTGGTGCAGGCTGTTCAAGGCAACGAGAGAAAGCAGTCTCGACGAATTTGAACCTACCCGTGTTCACATCTTTAATTAGGTTGTGCTTCACTAGAAGCTTTCTACGAAGCGAAATGTCTTCGGCGGACATTTGTATAGCATTCAATATGACATTATTATAATAAAGCTCGGCAGCGATATTTCCTCTTGTTGTAAATGCAGATTCATCCTTTACCGACGAGTCGAATAAAATACCAAACAAGAATATCCCTGCCTGTATCGTCAGTACAAAACAGACAATCGCAGCCGCTAAAATTGTATGAATTATCCATCCATAACCGACAAGAATAATGGCGGCTATCCAGCAAAATATTAAAAGGGCTTTGTTTTGATTTGCTACACCGCTAGCGTCAGATGCATTCTTGTAAATATTGTAAAGAACCGCTAGACCAACCATTAGAAAAGCAAATATACCAATCACGTCCACGGCACCTTTCACGATAGCCTGTATTGCTTCACCTTCTTTGGATTTATCAGCAACGATTGATAGGTCACCGTAGTAAGGTGACAAGATCAATCGAGCTATCATGACCGATTGCGGGGTTAGCATTTTAGCGGCTGCGCTAAAGGCAAAATCATTTTTAGCCGCATGCCCAGCGCATTTCCCTACCATGTCACTCGTTGCGTAGTAACAATCTGCCTGCTGTGCTTCTTCTAATGTGTTTGCTTGCGCTTGTGAGATGGAGGAAGAAAACAACAAAAGCAGTAGAAAAATATTTCTTGTGAAGTTCATCTATTTAGTATTCATTTCCTTAATTATAACATTTGCAGGCCTCCATTTTAAATTTGCACAGACTTTAATTTATGGGTATATCTTTTTCGTAGAATATTTGATCCGTCTTTAAATCGAGCAAATCTTGGCGTAGATAATCATTAGAACAGTTTAAGATTTCGGCAGAATAAACCTCATGGAGAAATTTGGTTACTGCCCAGCCCCTATTTTCACTTGCTTTAAATTTATCAAAAAACTCATCAAACCCAACAATGTCTAGAACCTGTATGAGCTTTTCATACTCATCAATCGAAACCACTAGATAAGGGTATTCGGACTGAATTTCAGGGGGAAGCCCTTCGATAGCAAGCTTATCTAGAATTTCAGTTTCGAACCTTGCAATTATCACTGGGTCCATCATCAATAAGTCTCCTAGGGTAACGACCATCGGATACAAATGGCGACCTAGGTATTTCCAGCTCGTATTCCCACTAACAACATCCACCAAATTTTTATAGTTTTGAACCACAAACATAGCCAACTTCTCGATTTCGGAAATTAGACTTTTTTCACCATAGCCATACCTGGCGCCCCAAACCATTTTCTTAGTCTTGCATTCTAATAATATAGCGGTATTAGAACTCTCAAGAATAAGGTCTACGCCATGCTTTTTGTCTTTCCCAACTTTATACTCACCACCCTCAATAACGGTGAAGAAACCACCCTCATTTAGCTGCTCTGTTATCCCTTTCACATAACTCTCAAATGCAGCTCCGTATGAGTTACCGAAACCTTTTACATTTTTAATATCAAAAAATAAACCTTCTGTTATTCGCTGAAGAAGGTACGAAGGTATCGGACACACAGCCATGTTAGGATCTCTCGTCAGACCTCTAATGAATGGCTTTTCCATAAGCGGGTTAAATGTATATGCCCAGTCATCATCGTATTTTTGCTCCTTCCTAACAGCCTCACGCAGATCGTTGACGTTACTCGACACCCTATTCCAAAAAGAATCCCGCATTTGGTTTGAAATGCCGAATGCCTCAAACGATTGCAGTGGACTATACCAATAACTGCCAAGTAAATGCCCTGTAATTGCCGCCCCCATTAGCATATGGTGCTTTATCGACATGCCCGTCGCTTTCAGCAAAACTTCATGCAGATCAGGATAGGAATAGATTCTTAGGTATCTTGCTAGTGTCTGTAAGTCCTTCCCAGTCTTCCAGGTACTTTGCTGACTGTAAATGCGCGACATCTCACGCATGATACGCTCTTGCGGCCTCATACCAATTAGCGTATCCGGTATATTTTTACCAAATTAAAAGCGCAAACAAAGTCAGGAATTACAAACAGGTTTTTATCGCATACTGTACCTGAATGCAAGATTATTTCTTTTACTAAAATATCTAGTTCCCATGGAAAAGCCTTACCTTTCACAGATGGACTTCCGTTACCTAGTACGTGGAACTCGTAAGGCAGAGGCTTATCGTTGACGATGTTTTGAAAAATCTCCCAGACCTGAACTAGTGAAGTATTCAGGTCTAGTTTTTTTGAGAAGTTACGAAGTGGCTTATAATAGTGGTACATTAATTCATCCTTGACCCGAAGCCATATTTTCTCAATCTAACATATAACCCTTTTGAGCTGATTCCAATCGGTGACAAAACTATCTGATAGGTAATCCCTTTTCATTATCCATTGGGGAATGGGCGGCTCTACAGCGAGTCTGATACTACCCCGGCCATAGCGAGCGTTGATCCCGTCCAACACCTTCATCAACGTCTCTGAGTTTCGCCTAGGCTCGAATAGACGCTCTGCGCTCACGTAGAAGCAATCACAATCGACCAGACAGAAGACCGTGTTCATTGATTTTTATCAGACTCAAGCACAAGCTCAACCTGTTTACGCACGTACACAGAAATGCTCCCACTCATGTGGCTCATGAGCAGAGCGAGATCTTCTGTAGGTGGAACAAAGTCTTCATCATGGCCGTGAACGTTCGCTTTCTTGTTTCTCGTAGTGCCAATTGAGCCGCACATCTTCACAGCGGCTGCTAGCATTTGTCCTGTGTAGGTCTCCTGAAACCCACGATCATGAAAAATCGAGTTTAAAGCACCTATGGAATGACCCATGTTATAGTCGGAATACCCACTGTGTCCGAGCTTCTTTAAGCACCTCTTGAAGGTAGACTCTAGTAGTAGAGCGCCACTACGAACTGAATCTTGAGGTTTGGTTCGTCTTGTACTGTGGCATTCAAGCCACAGATGCAATAGCGCTTGGTCATCAGAAAGCTCCGCAGAAATATCTTCGTCGGTTTTAGCAATCTGCACCGTGAGGTAGCGTGCCAAATTCTCTGCAATTTTTCGCGTATGTTCTACATCTGCCTTTATCTTTACAGCCAAATCTTTTGCAACTGAGTGGAGAATTTCTGGCTCACCAATTCTTTTCAGCCATTGAACAGACAGATCTCTCAAGAAATGCTTTTCTGGATCACTGGAGTTTTCCGGCACATTTTCGGAAAATAAAACAAGCCGTTTACCATTAAAAAACAATCGGCCTTCGACGTGGCCGACTTGCTCATCTTCTTGGTCAAAATATTCCTCAAGAATAACCATGTCACTTTGAGCAACGAATCCAAGCTCACCAGCCTGATCGATCAGAAATTTTTCGAACGCTTTAATCCCGTCCCAAACCCGCGCCCTTTCGACGCGCAGCATCTCTGCAACTACAGCCAAATCTGTTAATGCTTTGTCCATTGCTTCGCCCTTACCTGGAGACTCGATGCAGATTGTGCAGGACGATACCCCACAGCTCGATGTCTTCCCACTCTCCCACCTCAATGCTTGCATTGAGGGGATTGTGAGCCAGCAGAATGGGGGATTTTCCTAGGCGCTCTCTGTACTCCTTGCAGCAGAAATCAGCTCCAATGACCACGACCACAATGTCACCATCCAAAGGCTCCAGAGACTTGTCCACGACCAGCACGTCACCGTCATAGATCCCAATCCCCTGCAAGGAATCGCCATCAGCGCGGAGCAGCCAGCGAGACGGCTCACGTAGGCACACCAGTTCATCCAGGCTCAAAGGCGGTTCGGAGTACTCCAAGGCTGGGGACGGAAACCCACACGAAACCCTGCCCACGATGGGTTTTCGCAGAGGATCTACAGGGGCATTGAAAGGACCGAGGATGGAAAACATGGGGGCTTGCTCGCACTGTACATACGAACAGTATGGCGTGACGTGCTAGCAGCCCACAAGCGACCTACAGATCAGTCCGACAGACGAGCTTCAAGGTTCGGTTGATAGCTCAGTAAGCGCTAACTTGCCTTGCCAAAAATGAGCCGTGGGAGTACTGATTCAACTACATATCAGACCATAGCTTACAAAACACTTGCTCAGATGGCACACCAAAACCGAGCAAGGTGAGTCGATTTTTCTCATAGGAGTCAGGAGACCGGACGGCAACTGTCCAGACAACGCCACGGTTTTTCAGTCCTTTCACAACGGCCTTGAAATACATCTGATCGACTTTCGACAGGCCATGACCCATTACCACCACTTCCTCCACAGAATCCAATCTTTCAAAGAAATCCGCGTTTTCAGCAATGATTTTTTCAGAAGGTTTGAAGGTCTTTTCAAAGTAGCTATCCAGCTCGTCCAGGGCCTCGGTTAGCCGCGTATCTTGCGTTTCCAGATCAGAGCTATGGTTCAGAGACTGGCGCTCGCTAGGTGCCCACCCATGACCAAGAATCAGGTCCGCATTTTCTTCCTCACCTCTACCGTGAATATGCAGTATGTGGCTGTCATCAATGCCATACACCGTAGACAAGGTTGGCGTGTAATTGAAGGTAAGGAAAAAACCTTGCGGGTCGAGGCCACGAAACCGTACTGGTGCGCTCGCGGCGTCCGGTATGGGCAGACTCCTTACCCATTGACCGAATAACGCCTGCAGCCTTGATGACAGGCCGGATGCGACACGCTCAACCTCATACTGAAAATCATGGTGGCCCGAATCACTCCACTTATCCGAGCTATAGGAAGGCATGAAATGCTGGAGGCTCTCAATGATTGAGCCCGTGTCCAGTTCGGCCAAAGCAGATTCGAGATGCCCCCAGTCTTCTCCCGCTGGAATGAATTCCTCAACCCATCCAAAAACGTCATCGTCATGAAGCTCAACGAATGCCTTAAAGTCTTGGTAATCAGACGGGATACCATGCTGCCGGTCGAAGCCGTTACCAACGATGTAAAGCGTCTTAGCATCCATACAAGACATCCCGAAAAAATGAGTGGAACCGCATCATAAGTCTGGCAGGCTTTTGCCGCAGCCTACCTCTACAGCACGAATCAGTCTCGGCTAAAACGACCTTTCACCCATTGCCAAAAGCCCTTCTTTTTCTCAACGACTAGCTGATCACAAGCTTGCTTCAATTCCAGCTCCTTGCGATCAAGCGTGGCTTTCAGGTCGGAAGATTTGCCCTCCAGTTCAGTGAGTTCTGAACTCGATTTCAGCCAAAGGCCATGAGCTTTTACAAGCCTGCTGTGAGTGACATTAAGCTCTTCATCCTTGGCAGAAATCTTTTTCTCAAGGAGCGCACAGGCAAGTTGGGCGTTAGCCACCACCCCCTTGAGCTTGTCAGATTGAGCAGAGGCAAATTCACGATGGTATTTGGTGCTGACCGGATCAGAAATAATCTTGCCGAAGACCTTTTGAGACAGCAGCTCTTTTGTCTTGGCAAATCGTCTCTCAAAGCTACCTTCAATATCGTCCTGGCGAATGTGCTGCTCGACTCTCAAACCTGGCCCCACCTTTACCTCAATGATGGGTACGCAATGCGCCTCAAAATCATTGATTTTAGGACGTTCGCACTGATGCTCCACCCACACCTCAATGGCGACCTTCCCACCCCATTTTTCATAGTAGGGATTGTCCTCTGTGAACTCTCCGTAGAGATCAGGGTAGTAAGTGCGTCCATTGCCAAAGCGAAGCTCTGCTTCGTCAGCCACGAGCCTTGTGAACTTGAACGGAACCATCTGGTTGCCAAAGACGAAATTGATGGTTTCGAGCTGTGCCAATGCAGCGATTACGAAAGCATGGGAAATGGACTCGCCGTCACTATCCGAATTTCCACCAGGTGCCTTGTCTAGGTTTTTGTATCTGAACCAACCGTTTTTAACAGCCACCATCGGCTTCCGCTTATGCTCGCGTGAGTGAGTGCTGTAGAAGGACAAAGACTCGAAATACTGGTAGTTCTCACGCTTGATCTTCAACGCTTGCCAGATGAAAAAAAGCTTGTATCTGCCATCTTCACGATTGATAAATCCATTCACATCTTTTGCACAAGCCCAAATTTTCATACTGAACCCAGGGGTTTCCCTTCCAAAAATGACTAGCTGTTGCGGGACTGTACAACACCAGGGCGAGCCCTTACAAAAGGGTGAACGGGAGCTTACCTACCTGCCACAGCGAAGGGTTCAACGTCCTCTCCGAGCAACGCCCTCAACACGTTTGTCTTCTCCCCTTCCCGAAGGGTGAACGCAAACACAGAACAGGTCACAGGCCATGCCACACGGTTAGAGGCAACAAGGGAAGCCAGGTCCATGGCGCTAGGCAGCACAACAACAGGCCAAGGCTGTATAGCCGCGCTAGGGAGTCGATGAATGCCAGCACTGGCAGACGCCAAGCTCAAGGCAAGGAAACCGCACAGAAAGGCTCTGCTGACACAAGTAAGAGACCTCATCAATCACCAAGCCCGAGCTTTTCAAGTCTCTTCTTTCTGACCTCATTCTTGCGCGCCATTTCCAGTCCCATCAGAGTTTCGTTGTGTTCAATCACATCACGATTCGCAGCATCAACTTCTTCAATCTTTGCATTTAGCTTCTGATTTATATTCACACCCTTGAGAATTGCCCAAAACAATACCGCGCAAGCGAATGCAGATAACAACATAGCACCGAAACTTAAAACGGTAAAAACCTTCACCAGACCTAGCAGGACGATAGCTACCAAAAACCAATAGTAGTACTTTTTAGATTGCTCATTCATATTCAAGCCTCCCCTTCAGTGGTTTGTTTATTTTTATGTTCTTCCTTACTGAATTCTTCACGAGCTTGTCTATTTCTCTCTTTCCTTTGGGCCTCGTATTGCTTGGCCTTCAAATTGTTAGCTACAAGATTTTTGAAGCCTTTCTCAAGTGCTGGGACACTAGAACTGATCGCATTTTGCATTCTATTATTCGCAAACAATAAAGCATACATTCTGTTTGCTGAATCATCAGCAGGGGTATCCTCATTACCGATTACTTTCATTGTACTGTCGAATTGGTCCATACCACTTTTATAGATACTGAAAATACAGAAAATGATAAAGATTACCGTAGCAAGAATTGCAAGGATATCTCCAATAAACGACCCATCACTCATACCTAGGATTCCGGCGATTAAACCTTGAGCATTCATATTGTCTGCAGTGAAAGAAATCACTTTCATAAATAAAGCGAGAACGGGCATGTACCAAGCTAAATAAACCAACTTCCAACCAGCTCTTTGTAGATGGATAGGATTACCGCTTATGGCACCGTAGCTGAAAAGCACTGGGGCTTCGATAAATTTGAAGAAAAACGCGAAGTAGATAAATGAAATCAGTCTACCCAACAACATGAAGAATAAGGCCAAAGGAATAACGTATTTACAGAAAAAACCTAATGCAGCAAATACATACCCCAGCGGTAAATACGCACTCATAATAATATCCATGGATTTGAGAGCTATCTGTACTGTCTTACCGCTAAACGAACCTAGGAATTTAGCGATATTTCCTGTGAACTGGCCAGTTTTGATTCCTGCTGATGATGAATCACTAGAACCGATCATCTCTATAATCGAATCAAGAGTTCCATCTGCAACGGCTGTAAGCGCCTTAAGCAATATGATCTTCACACCAAAGTCGAACATCTCGTTACCAAGCATGTACATCCCAGCAGCGAGACCTATATGGTAATTGTTCGCGCAGCTTTGTGGATTTGCTGCACACTCCGCTCTACCTTTCATAATCGACAGCGAGGGATCAAACCCGGCCATCAATTTGATGGAGGTGAAATCAAAACCGATTGCATCCATGATTAATTTGTTAAAGTCGAATTTACTAAACCAGCTTCCATCGTCCAAAAGATTGGAAGGTGTTACGTTAATAATTGCTGAGAGGTAAAGCCCTTTGTAATCAATCGGAGCAAACGGTACAAGGTTACACGAGCTTGCCTGGCCTTCTGGCCTAACATCCTGTATGCCACAAAGCACCTTTCTATTCACATAGTTATAGTTTTTAATATCGGCGTTATCCCAGTGAACAAAGAAAGCATTTTTCAATGTTTGGGTACTGATATTTTTATTGTTGCGGAATTTAGACATCGATGAAGCTGACAAAGCACTACCTAAAATCCCTTTTGTCGAATTCGTCAGCACCTCATAGGTCAGCATGTCTATGCCTTCCTTGTTCTCTTGCAGTGCCTTCTTTACCCCAATGTAATAAAGCTCGAAAGCCCTATTAGCAGCCGTTAAGTAAGCTAATTGCACCGCTCTGAATTTGAGAACGTCAGCTTGATTTTCGCTTCCCAATATCTCAATTTTCAATGAGGTTGGGTTAAGGGTCGCGCACTGCATGTCAAAATCAGAGATTGAATCCCATCCTTGATCACGGTTTAATTTGCTACCCTTTACGTCATTAGGTAATTCATTGTATTGCTTTATCGCACGCCTTGAGGATTCATGCTCAGACCATGTATCAGTGCAGTATTCGTTTAGTTTGGCTTTTACAATCGTATTCTTAAAATAGTTAATAATGTTTTGAAATGAAGCACCATCAGCATCAAAGTCGTGCCCCATGTACGCCGATAGAAATCCAGATGCAAATTTTGATTTTATCACTTCAGCAACTGATGACGTACTGACTCCAATTTCGTCAAGCTTTAAAATGCCCATCACTTCTTTTGATTTAGCATAAGCATCATCAACAATGGCTTGCTCTTCTGCGTCGAACTTACCATCAACAACATTCATTGAGTTCGTTTGGAAATTGTCATCCATGATTTGAGCGTAATACTTACGACCTAACGTACCAGTATTTTTCAGGTAGGTAGAAGATCCACCTAACATTTCATTGCTAGTCTTTGCTCCCTTTTCAAACATAGACCTCATCGTACCGTCATTAAGACTCTCACCAGTCAATTGCTCAACGTCAGCACCATTCGATCCAATGATGAATTTGCCAAAACTAGCGGGATAACCTTTAAGCACTTGGTCTTTGAAGGGATAATCGTCAGCAGACTTTTTCATCGAATAGTCTTTGACTTCGTTGAGCCAATGAACAATGTTCTTCCAATTGGTGGTTGCGTCTACGTTGGGTCTACCCCAGCTTTTATCCTTCGAAACCTTTAAACCGGCGTCAGCAGAGATTTTAAGTATCTCACCTCTTGTATATCCGGCTTCCCCCAAAGCAACACGATTATTGGCAAACATTGCGTCTATCGTCCTAAGATCTTCCGTAGCTATATCGTTTATCCTCTCGATATTTGCAGAGAAAACCATCTTCTCTTCTGGTCTGACCACATTATAATCTTCAGACTTGGCAAGCTCTTCTAAATCAGTAGAAAGTGCATGCTTATTCGAGACCATGAATCCAAATATTGCAAACAACAACATTACAACGCTCACAAGGATGAGGTGACAGAAAAGCAGAAGCAGTGCAATCATTCTTACAGTATTGTTTTTGATAGCAGCCTCAAGGCTACCGGTTTTGGCCTTGTCATATAAAAACTTCCAAATAAGAAAAACAGCAATCAAACCAGTTACGCCCAAACCTATATTGGTTAAATATGTAGTCATTGAATCGAGAAAAGGGCTAGGCTTTGAGAAGCTGGCATCAGTACGACCAGCGTTTACAAGAATCGGCTTGATCGCTTTAACAGCAGCAGAATTAGTACCTTCTAAAGCTAGAAGTACGCTTACCCCCTGATCGGCATCACAAGCGAACATGCCTTGTGTTATCTGAGAAGCCAACCCCTTGGATTGAGGTGTTGCGGTCTTCATCACTTCACAAATATTTGAATATTCGAGAGCTTGGGCTTGGTTGCCAACCAACAGAAGAAAAAGCATTGCGAACAGAATTTTGAATTGACGCATTAAGTTTAAGATTTGTTTTCTTAATTATACCATTTGTAAACATACGGAAACGAATCTAGTGCGCACTTAAGAGGAAGAGTGCTAGCAAAGTTGCTTATACCTGCAGCTAAAGCTACTATAGCCAATGCTAGAAAAAAATCGGCAATATTGTGCTGCAGCAGGGGGTCGAAGTGAACATAGAAAGAATTCAAATAGAAGGCGGTTTTTTAAATGGGGTTGATTTGACCTTATCGGCTGGGTTGAATGTTCTAATCGGCGCTCGTGGCACAGGCAAAACGTCAATCATTGAATTGATCCGTTACGCTTTAGACGTCAGAAATATGACAAGCGAGTCTAAGAGCCGCTCTTTAGATCATGCTCGCGCAGTACTGGATGGCGGCGAAATCTGTGTAACACTTAATGATCTTATAGAAAATATAAGCGTAAGCAGAAGCGCGGATGAAGATAAATTTAGAGCCTCTTCAACTTTCACCTCACCTATCATATTGTCTCAGACTGAGATTGAGACTGTTGGTTTGAGTGAATCTGGTAGGCTCTCATTAATCGACGGCTTCCTTTCCAACAGAACCTCGATCAGAGGTGCGCTAGCAGAAACCGCGAATAACATACGATCTTTTTACAAAGAACTAGAAGCGCTAGAAAAGGAAATAATTAGCCTAGGCGAAGGTATTGAAGAGTTTCAAATACTTCAAGATAAAATCAGTCAACTAGAACTGGAACAAAAAAAATTCCTAGGCGAGTCAGATGAAATTTCAATCAAACAGCTAAAGTTCGGAGTGGTTTCGTCGAAACTCTCAGAGTTGAGCGTAAAAGATGAGGTTTTGCAAAGATTTAGCACCACCGTTGAAAATTGGTTCCAAAAATTGGAGAGCCAAGTATTCGAAGATTTCGGACCTGAAGAATGGGATGGCTCACCGGAAGATGATCCATTGTCTGAGCTGCGCATTAAATACTCACAGACAATAATGCAATTAGATGATGCTTTAGGTTCATTCATGCAAATGAAAGAGGCAGCTAAAAACAAACTAGATGAAGTGCATAAGTCTAAAATCGAATTAGAAAAAGAGTCGCGTGCAATAAGAGGTGAGCTTGACCATAACACAGCAGGTGCTGGAGCTTTGGCTCGACAAATTACATTGCTGAGAGCCAATGCTGCGCAAATTCAATCTCGACAAAAGCTTATAAACGAAAGAAAGGCTAGGTTAGCAGCCTTAAGAACTCGTCGTGATTCAAAGCTAGAAGAATTGTTAGAGTTGCGAGCAAACCGATCTACTGAACGTAAAAAAATCGTGGAAGACTTAAACGAAGCTCTGACACCTTGGGTTAAAGTAGAACTTGAAGGTTCCGCGCAATTCACTGAGTACACTCGGGCAATTGCGAACGCACTGCGCGGCAGTGGTATGAAATATAATGAACTCGCTTTAAATATTTCAGAAAAAGTAAGCCCCCAAGAGCTTATGGATTTTGTTGAATATTATGATTTTGAAACACTATCCCAGATTACCAGTATCCCGAAAGAACGCTGTGCCAGGCTATTAGGTGTTCTCGCGGAAACGGGCATATCAGATATTGTTACAAGCGAAGTAGAAGATAACATAAAACTAACACTACTTGATGGATTAGACTACAAGGACGTAGCTGCATTATCTGCAGGACAAAGATGCACTGTAATATTGTCAATCGTACTACAACACCGTGAACGCATGCTGATCATTGATCAACCTGAAGATCATCTAGATAACTCGTTCATTGCGAATACAGTAATCAAAGCGCTAGTCAATAGAAAAGGTTATGGACAAGTAATTCTTTCAACGCACAACGCAAACATTCCAGTACTTGGACAAGCTGATTTGATAATAGAAATGACATCAGATGGGCGTAATGGATATGTTCAAATGTGTAAGCCTCTCGACGATCTGGAGGCTGTAGAAGCGATTACAAATGTCATGGAAGGAGGCGCGCAGGCATTTGCTACCCGTGCGCGCTTCTACGCAGGGCACAGTTAAAAATGAATGCTGAAGAAGCCAAAATAGTTTTGATTGCAGGTACTGTTAAAGAACGCCTACAAGCAGCTCGGTACTTTTCCCAAAACCCTACTGAGGTTAGCACTGATTTATTGCGGGATGCGCTCGCGCAAGAAGGAGTTAGCTGGATTAAAAAAGCCCTACTGCTTGCACTTGAGCGGGCTGATGTTTCAGTCATACGACCCGCTAATGTTGATGATTCGGCTGAAGGCGAAGTAAATATTAAGCTCATTCGGTCCATAATGGCGCGAGCTACTGAAGAAGTCACAGGTACTATCCTTCATGAGTTTAGTACGATTATCGGCGAAATCAACATGAAGGCGCAGTCTGAGTTTGAGCATTTCTCAGAGTCTCAGACGTTTAGATTGATGTCGCGCTTAAAAGAAATTCTCAGAGCAGTTAGAGAGTTAAAACAGGCATCTGCTTCGCCAAATTACAGCGCATTTGATTTGGGTGAGCTGATTGATCAGATCGTAGAAGAGAATCCGAAAATCTTCGAAGAGATAAAACTGCTTGACGGAGGGCTGCGACCGTTTTTGGTTACTGCAGATCGAGGCTCTATGTATCTGGCAATCATCAACGGATTGAGAAATGCTAATGAAGCAGTTCTTAGCTATAGCAGAAAGAACCCGCCCGAAGTGTTGCTAACATGGGGTCGTGCGGGAGATGAGGTTTTTTTCGCCATTATTGATTCAGGTTCAGGCTTTAAAGGTAACCCTATTGACGCGATGAAGATTGGAGTTTCGAATAAAGATAGAAATCTCCATACGGGATATGGTCTCGCCACTGCGTCCAGTGCAATGAAAGCTATGGAGGGTGAATTATCACTTTCCAACAGCCTTGAGGGTGGCGCAAAGTTTGAACTTAGATGGTACAAAGATAATGAAACTACTACTAGTTGAAGATAATAAATCGTATGCCGAAACGCTTATAGAGCAGATTTCGAGAATAGAAGAGAATATTGACATTTTTCTAGCCGAAAGCCGTGATAGTGCGCTCTCATTTCTGAATGAGGTCTTTTTTGACCTAGTAATTCTTGATCTCGAAATTCCTACTACCGATGGTTCTTTCGATTTAGAAGTTGAGCATGGGCATCAAGTTTTTTATACCGCAGGTAGTTTAACGCCAGGCACACCGGTCTATATCTTAACCGGGTCCAACCCAGATGCATTTCTTAGAGGGCTCGCTAGGAAAGGTCAAAGTATAGACTTATGGGGTGACGGTACATTGGTGCCAACTGTAGCCTATTATTTAAAAGAGGACGGCAATCAACTAATCGCAGAAATTAAGGATATTGCATCGCGCATAGCTCTCACTGACGCTATTCGCATAAATACCGGTGCCAACGCAATCGATCTTACGCAAGAGCAAAAAAGGGCCATTAAGGTATTTACAAGAGCAAACGGTGGCAGCTTTTGTAAGTTAAAGAAATTAGGCGGTTTATCAGATGCAATAGTACTGAAGATCAGTGTGATGGATCAGGCAGGCCGTGTTAGATGTGAATGTGTCGGTAAATTAGGTCTTGCAAGGCATGTCAAGAAGGAGATCGCTGCATATGAAGCAGAGGTAAAACATCTGCGACTGGGAACCTTTGCGCCGGTAATGAGTTATAATGATCAGGGACTTCGTGGCTTTTCTGCTATTTTTTATGTCTTGGCAGATGAACATACCGATACTTTTTTTCAGTTAGCCTTAACCAACCCTGCAGCAGCCCTTGATGTACTTGGCCGGATACGCACTGCTTTAGCACGCTGGTCAGACACGAGAAATGTCAAACCGGTGAAAATAAAAGACATTCGCAGGCGGATCTTGAGTGATGAAAACTTTCAAAATATCATTACTACTCACTCTCTTGAAATACTTTTAGATTTAGAAGAGAGGACTGTTGAAATCTCAGAAGCTTGCATTCATGGTGATTTACATGGAGGAAACATACTAGTCAATGGTGATAACACTCCGGTGCTTATCGACTTTGGCGACGTGGGTACTGGCTACACTTGCCTTGACCCAATAACCCTTGAGCTTAGTTTAATATTCCATCCTGATGCCAGAGCGAACGGATTAGCTACCCTGCTTGAATCATCAGGTGAAAGTTGGCTTGACCTAAATATCTACGCAAAGGATTCACCACTTTATCAAGTGGTTAAGTATTGCAGGGAATGGGCCTATGACGTCGCCCCTCATGATGAATCAGTTTTGAGCATGGCGTATTTATTTGTCTTGAAGCAGTTCAAATATGACACTGTTCCACCCGAAGTGCTTAATAAGATCCTAAAAGGGATAATTAATAGACTCAATGATTAGCGGTGACGCTTACTCATTTAAGTCTATTCCTCCCCCCAAATATAATCCGGCGCCAGATATACGGCGCCGCAGTTTATATTTACAAAATGCTAATTATTTTAAGATATTCACTTCATTATAGGCGTCAGCCTGTATCACATTAAGCTGTGCAGACCAAAAGCACACAGCGGCACCCAGGACGATGAGACTTACCACTACAGGTACGTGGAGGGCGAAGGCTATGGCGAGCATCACAGAGGGCACCAGGAAGCACACAACGCCGTCTTTGATGATTGCTTTGTGCTGTGCCACGTACTGGCCGGGTGCAAGGATATTGCTTGATAGGATCTTGCCTGAAAGCGCGAGAGCAGGAGTAAACCCGCCTTCATAGCCATCATCCTTTTTGGCGCATTTGGCTCTTAGCATTGCTAGGGAGGAAACGCCTAGTAAGCTCATTAAAAACACCAAGGAGAATAGATAGAAGGCGAAGCTTGTACTGAAGGATTCTTTGAGGAAGAAAGCAATTATCGTTTTGATCACGAAGCCACCCATAACGGCAATGGGTAGGATTCGGACAAGGTTCATGCCTACACCCTCAAGGAGATTCCTTTTTACGTGCAGTAGACTTTTGATTTCGGAATCTGTTGGTTGATTTTTCATTTGTAGTAAAGTTTGTTTATGTTCCAATTATACCATACTAAAAACCACAACCAGCGCATTTGGGGAAACTCAAAAAAATTACGACTGTAGACCTTGAAGAATAGGCTCCAGCTTTGCCCTAAACTCATTAGCCAGACTCCGCTCATGACTATTAGGCAAAGAACCCTTATAGGCACGGTCAGCTTCCATCATAAATTCTTTAATCATTGATATTTGCTTTGCTTTATCCTTAAACGAATTAACGCAAAGCTTTGAACTCAAAGCTGTATTCATCGTTTGCCATGCATCTAAAAACATACGTTGACCAACAGCATCTTTGGCCTGATCAACCCAATGATGAATCCGCTCTAAAGAAAAAATAATGGGATATTTTCTTATAGGGACCAGGCTATGCTTCGGAGGCAATTGCGATTGGAAATTAAGAATTAGCGCTTTACGAAGCTCGGCGCTTTCTGAAAGATGGTTAACGCTTTCTACTGGATGATTACCAGTGAACACAAGGAAAGCGTTAAGAACTACTGTCACCCGATTTATGTATTCATCTATAGAATAAATATTGATTCCGAGATTCTTTCCATCCAGTGCCAAATCGCCTTCAAAATCTTCTTCAACATGAAAAAAACTAAGCGAGTTAGGCATTAGTATTAAATGCTTAATTAAATTGTCTGCGTCCGCTGGAATCCAAGATTTATTCTTTAGCAATTTTTTCATTTGAACGAAGCTTGAAAACATATCCGATAAATCATCAACCTTTGCTAATTCGCCGCTTACAATCTGCACCCTAAACGAGCATTCTAGAGGCGAGTTCTGAGGAAAGATATTATGATAGAGCTTGTCAGGATTTTTGAATTTTATTTTGTTATCCAGGCTTTCTTCGATCTCTTTCAGACGCTCAAGAAACAGCTTACGATGGTTTAAATACTGCTCAAAGGTCATGGCTTCAATTTGCTTCGATGTGACCTTCTGCTGCTCTTTAAATTGAGCGTTTAGGAACAACAGAGTAGCTATGGTTGCGGTGCTGCCGAAGAAAGTAAATACTCCGGCAAGCATCGAGCCGAAACTACTCCATGCTGCATGTTCATGTGAGCGTGGTCCGAGGCTTAATGCATAGGTAGTGAAGATGGCAACAATGACTAAAAAGCCAACACCTATTAGCGCTGAAATCCATGGATACTCGCCGATGCT
The DNA here is from genome assembly GCF_013386445.1 of Pseudomonas sp. P7759. NCBI lineage: Bacteria > Pseudomonadati > Pseudomonadota > Gammaproteobacteria > Pseudomonadales > Pseudomonadaceae > Pseudomonas > Pseudomonas sp. P7759. The sequence goes on along the minus strand of NZ_JACART010000024.1, from coordinate 46,873 downwards.
TTTCCATATTTTTCTATGCATCAAATTCGTCCTACAGAATGCATTTCCTTAAAAAACAGAATCAAAAGGATGAACATCACAAACGAAAATATCCACAGAATTACTCTATCCCTTTCGGACATTTCTATATTTGAGATTTGGTAAAAGGCTCGGTTGATTCCTAGCCAATAAGCTATGCCGCCAACACACATTACAACTACCCCAGTGGTCAAACCTGATCTAGAGTAATATATAATGCAAAACGCCAAAGAAGAGAGTCCCACTCCAACAAAGTAATTTGTCAACTCGATAATTTTGTCTAGAGTCCGTTGTTTGAATGTATTTTTTTTAACAGATCCAAAGAGCAAAGCAACAAGCATGCAAACAGCCCCGATAAATGCGCCCCAGGATATTAAGGGGAAGGATGCATTAGCCTCGACAAAACTATCAAATTTTAAGCATAGGAATGCAAGCCCCAGTGCCAATCCAACAAGGAAAGGTTTGAAGCTAACAAGTACATACTTTTCTAAAAATTCTGATTTCATAACCGTCCCTAGCTTGAGTGAAATTTTCAGCATTCTACCCAAGGCGATGGCACTCCGATAGCACATCTCTCACCGCGCTGGAGCAGAGCCGGCTATACCGCGCCATCAGCCTATCCCAGGGCACACCAAATCACACAGTCCTACCTCTCCCATGGATCTGGCTGAAAGCTCTTATCGCTTCTAAATGACGTACACAAATCATCCAAACGAAGCGCATCAGGCCACATCGAACACGCCATCTTGTCGAGCCGATTCCGGCTGCGCAGCGGTCGGGTGCCTCACTCACTACCCTCCACCCTTCGGATGACCACGACAGCGGGGATTCCACTAAAAGCTATGCACCATTGGGTAAGTATTGGTTATTCAATAAAGCTATTTATAAGCATTTTTTAGAGCAGGCAAGGTCAGGTTGTTAATTGACAAGTCAATTAAAACAATCTAGCGCACTCCGTTTGTTTGGATACCGCATTCTATAAGGCTTTCATTAAATCAGTGATGACAAAAATCAGACATAAATCAATAAAAAAGTGAAAGCATGTTAAAAGGCATCAATAGAATAAAGTGCGCTACTAAAATGCTATAATCTAAAGTACAACAATCACTATTCATCATGATAACCACACACCTAAAAAACTATTTTCGACTTATAAAGCTTGGCAAAAAATTACGCTCAAAAGAATCCTACAGAATCTTAATAACATACAGAAACTCTGTAGAGGACAACATTCGTGACGTGCTTAAAGAAATAGAGAGAACGCAGCCCCATAAACTACGCAAAGCACTCTTCAAATCTGTAAAAGCTAGGGCCGAGGAATACACACCATTAGCTATGAACCTCGCAAGGTTAAACGCTTCAAAACTCGAAATAGACAATGCCATCTTGGACTACAAATATCTCTACCTTATGAACCCGGTTAAGCAAAGAGCCCTAACCTACAACTATGATTTACTCGACCTTATAAAACTGCAAATCACGTTCGTACTTTTAACTATTATTTTAAGTATTGCCGCCGTTAATCACCTTGACAAAATCATCGCCGGCATAATTGCTAGTGTTGTTTTTATTTACACTCTACAAATGAAATCCAACAGAACAATTTGCAAAATTAAAAATGCTATAATAGATACAAACAAAAAACATAAAAAATGACAATCACAAAAACCATTTCTAATCTAAAAGACGAAATTATCGAAAAACAAAACGAGTTCACAACGCTCGCTTCGGAAATAAAAAAACTTGAAGATCAGGCTAGTACCATTCGCGCAAGCAGAGACAAATTCGGTGAAACCCTACTGAAGAAATCTTCCACTGACGAAGCGAAAGCCAGGGCTGAAAAATCCTACGACAACAAAACCAAATTGCTTGAAAGAAACGAGTCTATAAAGAAGATAAAAACAGAAGCCCGAGGAAAAATCACGTCAGAAATAAGCGCTATTGAATATTCGATCTCAGTAATAGAAGCACTAGAGTTTGTCGAAGAAATGAAGGCCCTGACTTCAATCAAGGACACTGCCAAGTTAAGAGAAGCCTTCAGGACAAAACTCCAGCCGCAGCACACAACGAATAACAGCCCCCATCAGTGAGGGTTGACCCATGAAAAGGTATCTCCAGTTCAGGTGTTCAGAACGCTTCAAAGCAGACCTGCAGAACCTAGTTTTTGCTTGTGGTTACACACGCCTTCCAGAGATCGTGAATGAGATCGAGATAACGGCCAAATACAGAAAAGGCGTGAGCCCTTTCCTGACCAATCTCCACAGGGATAAAGACATCTACATTCCTTTGAAGGATCAGAAAAGCGTTGCGGCGTTAAAGGACACGTTCAACAGGAATCAGAGCAACATCCAGCAGCTTTTCAACCTCTGTGCAGGCCAGCAGTACACATCTAAGCAAGGCAAGACAGTCAAGCTCCCCAACGTGCTTACGATGCTCCTGAAGCATCACGTCAAGGTGAACCTGCTCAGTGAAAAATTCACGTATGTCCACGTCGAATACGTTGAGCAAACGACTGGTACGGAGGCCGTAGCCAAGCGCAAATTCTTACGCAGTAGCCAGCTTTATACGGAGAGCGAAACGCGCCTATCTGCGCTGCTTGAGGACGAACCATACTGGTTTTTTAAACACGATGACGATCCATTTACTCAGATTGTGAGGGCAATCGAAGAAGCCAAGATATTCAAGATTGGGGTTAGCTCAAAGCACCCCTTCTTCGTCGAAAGAAAGCGCATTTACGACCTTCTGAATCGACGCGTCAGAGACGTGAATGAGCTGGTGAAAATCGGTAAGGACTACAAAGAACTGCTGGTTCGCACAATGCTTGAAGCATCAAAAGCGTTGGAGCTTTTACACATGAAATATAGGAATAATAAAACGATAAGAATACGAGAAGATAAATGATAATTGGACCACCACTTAAACGAAAATTTGCGAGCGTAACCGCCAACTCTAAAATAGACAATCTTGAAACACTTAGTATAGAAATTAAGGGACGAGTTAGGATAAAGGATGCCATCGCTTACCTTTACCTTCCGAAGCTCTCAGAGTTAGGGATAGATACTCACAAAGGGGTTCAATTCTCGGAAACCAATCTTGATGTTTCCATGGAGACTCCAAGCAAGATGAGGGAGCTTGGCTTACTCAAATCGGACAAGGATTACGAAAAATATACTGCCCTATACGCCGCAGCTTGCGCAGCAGAATTCTTTGACCATAGATCTAATATTTTTCCGTTCATCGTAGCCTGCAAAGATGAAGAGGTTGCTCATTTCAAGACAGATGAAGAGAAAGCCAAATTCTTGATAAGCTGTGCAAAAGAAACTCTCCTTGAACTATCGAATTCAAAAAAGGATATCGCGTTTAAATACAAAATCGTAGTGCATTTGAAAGATGGAAACCCACATGCCCACGTTTACATGTCTACACGTAGATTGGATGGATATAAACAATCCTTTTATATCGGAAAAAAACACAGCGGCATAATCAAAAAAATGAGGGACGTAAAATTCCGCCTCGAAGAGGTGTATCCTTTTCTTTTACAGATGGAGCATGAGGACCGTGCTAAAACGATTGACGTATCAACAAACCCAAATACAGGTGTAGTCTTTGGTAAGGACGTTGAGCTAGTAAATAGAATTGAGTCAATCACCTCAAAATTCATTGGGCAGAACTTCTCTTATCCAGAATTCACACTAGCGCTACGAGAAAGCGGTTTTGAAGTGGTGGATGATTATCTCAAAGGGAAACAACACATCAAGATCAAACACAAGAATTATGGTGATGACTTCCTTTCTATAGACACCCTCCCCCATCAAACGAAGGGTGTGCTTGAGTTGCATGCAGCTTACAAATACAAGGCTAATCAAACGAAAACGGATGTGTCATTAATCGTTTCCAAAGCAGTGGCGATAATCAACGCTGCTGACCATAGCCATGGGTTTGATGAGCTGAACAAAAAACTGTACCAGGAGCTGGGCGCACGACTGGTCCCAAACATCAGCAAAGACAAAAGCGGTGAACGCAAGGTTAGCGGTTGGTCGATCTACCTAGACGAATTCGACTTCAAAATCTCTGCAAAAAAATCCGGCGTCATCATGGATAACAAGCTGAAAATCGACATGGATGAGGTCGAATCAATCAACAGTCTTTACCAAATGGTCAAGAAACAGAACATTCAAAAGCAGGTCACAGAAGCCACGGTGAACGGCTCAATCTCCATTGGGGATGGTAGAAAGAAGAGGATCAAATTCAGGTTCATAGACAACACTGAAAGCCTTCAGGATTTCATCAACAGGTTCAACGAAAACAGTAGATACGGCCCTTCTATTACCAAGCAGATGATCGTGGGGAACACGGTCGTGTCGAAATTCAACCAAAGAGACGTATGCACAATCGTCGGGAATGCCGTAGAGACTTACCAGACTGACCTGAATTCAGCTCTCATCACTATGAGTATCCACGTTGCCAGAGGCCACACCAAGATCCGCTGCACAGGGGAGCCGAACCCGAGGACGCAAGCGAATCTCTACCTTGCATCACGTATCTGCGGGACAACGCTTCTGGACTACACGCCTTCTCCAGAGCTTGTCAGAGAAGCAGATGCAATGATGGACAAAGAGTACAAGAAGCTCGTGATAGCTAACCGTCAGCGCGTAAGGGACGCGGTAGCCATGAGAACAACAAACCCAACCGGCAAATCGAAGAAGGTGTTCATCCAGACGAACAACAGGATGGATCGTGAGGTTGATGCAAGGCCAAAGCTTTATGGGTTCCTCTATGGCATACACAAGGGGATACCCTTCCAGGACTTCACCTACGTCCAGCACCTGAATGATCTGCCAAGGGCATTGAAGAAGCGCGTTATTGACGACCTACGCAAGGATGAGCAGCTTTCGGCCAACGAGCTGGACAGCATTCTTTTACGAGCTGGGATTACACTAGAAGACGCCCCACCGGCTAAACCACCAGTCCGTGTGCCGGCACTTGCTGCGCAAGATCAAAAGCCAGCCCTGGCAACGCATTCAGCTCCAGTGGTCACAGAGCAGGAAAAGCCGGATCAGCCAGGTTCTTTAGCATTTGGTAAGCCTAGAGACCCTATACGATCACCTAGTAAACCGGGGAAGTCGTGATGGTCTTTACCATGCCCCGCACTCCCAGGCCCTTTCTGTTTCTGTCATGATCATCAATGGAGGTTCCCAAGGATCTAGGCAGTGTTGGGGAGCCTGACGCACATAAAGGATTAACATGTTCCGCAAAGCTCACATCATTACCTTCCCGGCTTTAATCGCGACGGTGCTTTTACTGACCGGCTGCCCGCCGTCACCCGAATTTACGAGGTGGAAACGCCCTTCGACCTCTGTTGAGGGTGTCAAAGCCGCAATGAAGGAATGTGGCGACCCGGTAACCACTTCGATGACGCATTTGCCCATCAACGAACAGGTGCTGCAATTCCAGTGTATGAAACGTCATGGTTTCATCCGAAAAGACGGTTTTGAATACTGTGACATTATGAAAGACATGCCCGCCTGCGTCGAAGAGAGGCAGGGTCATCCTCTCAGCTTGTCCCAGCTCGAGGCTTTGCCATTTGTGGAGGACGAAGCATTTCACCCTATCAAGCCGAATTCTGGCAGGGATGAACGCATGCAAGTCACCTGGCGCAAGGCGGGAGCATCACCCCATTTCTCAGTCCAGATAGCCAATGATAGTGAAGCCCTGCCGGTGATGTACGCATGCGGCTATGCCAAACCGCTAGGGTCAAATCTGGACGTTGCAAGTATCGGAGACACAGCCAAAGCGCAACGCTGCATGATTGATCACGGCTTTGAGCCGAAGCATAAATCAACGCTGGTTTGCCTTATCTATCCTCAAGTGTCGGGCTGTCCGTCAACGGCATTGCCACGTTGACCTCTTGGATAAGTAACTAGGAAAGCTTGCCGACTGCTTTGATCTTCCCAGATTGGGGTATGAGCTGATAATTGAATTTTGTACACGAACGCTCACTGATCGTCTCTAAAGGTTAATCGTCTCACGGTGATTTTTTCAGGATTGCCCAAGACCTGAAGAAGAACATTGTTTTTTGAATTGATAATTACTTCCCCGAAAATTCTTTCGAATTTCGTGTGACTGAACTGCATGCTTGGAAGATTTATGTCGGCGCATAGCCCTGCTAAATAATCTGGGAGCCTAACATGCTCCGCATAATCTTTTGCTCCATCCATGAAAGGATAGGCAAACAGAAACTTCGGTCTGTTAGGGTATTTCACTGCACCTGAATTCAAACGAAACACGAGGAACATAATGAAGGCAATGTCGAATGCAACTTCGTCGTATTTTTCGAAGCTGGCATCGCGGTCAGTTACCCATCGGAGGTGAGCGGGCTCCTTCAACTGATTTAGAGTTAAGAAGAGGAACGCGGCGAAAGTAGACGTCAGTAGAACCTGTCTCGCGAGTTTGGCATTAAATTGCTTTCGCTTAACATCAAGTGCAAACACTCCAAGAGCCTTATCGATACGTTGCCAGTACTCTTTATCTGCTCCAGGTTCGGTAGACCATGACGCAATTAATTCGCGCAGCCCATGGCAAAATGTGTGGATATTGTCGTCGGTAATGAAATCTCTAAGCAGCTTCGAATTTCGATCAACGATGAACGAAACGCTAAACGCCATTGGACAATTGAGATATGAGATCAGACCTTCAGAAGCTTGACGAGTTTTCTTCAAATCCTTGGGTGCTACATTGGAAATATATTCTGAGAAATTTTTATCAGTATCGTGATGTAGCGTGATGACGAACGAGAAGCTGTCGTTTGCCTTATCAATATTGCCAACGCAATAGTCTGAGTAGACATTCCATGCTGCATCTGTCGGGTACTTTTCGAACCATGCCTGCATATCGTGAGTGAGCGATGGGCTATTTTCGGTGAGCAGCTTTAATAAGTCGAACATGAGCATCCCTGCCTACGATGTGTAAATGCCATCCTACCAGTAGAAAAAATAAAAAATATAGCTGATAACGGCGAAGTCCTTTTTTATCGCAACGCATATCCCAACCGCCAGAAACAGAAAAGCCCGGCGAACCGGGCTTTCTTGAACCGAACGCTGCTTATTTTGCAGTTTTCAGCTTGATCACGTCACCAGATACGGTGGTGGTATAGCCGTTCAGAACCCAAGCCCAGAACCATTTTTCCTGCACCTGAGTATTGATCAGGGCATCGCCACCTTTGGCCTGAATCGCGGAACTCTGAGCCCGAACAAAACGGTCGTTCTGACGAATAGGGATCAGACCGAAAAGCATCAGGCCAGTGGCGCTCGCCTCACTGTGGCCAACGACAGTGTATTGGCTGCTGTCGTACTGCTGGGTTTTCATGGCTGTGCCAGTGCAACCCGCGAGAACCAATCCACATGCTGCAGAAACGATGATTTTGCTAAAAGACTTCACGTAAAAACTCCATGGTAAAGAGCCCGAATCCAATTATCGGGCGGCGACACTTTACCCGAAGGGATACCACTTACGCATACCTTCCAACGCTTCCTAGAGAAATGTGGCGAGGATTGGCACTCATTGGTCAATTTGCTACCGTCACGCCACGCTCGCTTTCATTGAGGGATGGTGGTGAGAACAGAAGCCCCGAAGGTATGGCGAATTCGGGGCTTCGCCTTAATCAGCGTTCAAATCCCCGGTCTCATACAAGCCATCGAAACATCGTATAGCCAGGATGTGGTCAGTAACAATGCCATCCATAGCGCGCAACGCGCCGTTCTTCCTCACCAGCTTCGTAGCGACAAACGCAATTGATCAGGGTGGATTCTTGAGATTCTCATTCTCCCTTGGTCATACTCACCAGGAACTGAAATCAACGGATAGCACCATGCCCCTCACGAAGCCCAAACAAGCATTGCGCGACGATCTTAAGGAAGCAGCAGCCACACTCAAGTGGGCTGGGGTTGATCTGGTCGCTGTAGCTGATCGCATGAAGGCCACTGGCAATGAGCGAACAGCAATCGAACTGCTGGAGATAGCTCGCTCCTTCCAAGAGGTTGAAGACAAGCTAGAAGGTGATCTAGAGAGGGTGAAGGCTGGCCCTATGGAACACTAGGCAGGAACACTCTAGGGCTTCGATGCCTTGCGAGCCTTCCCTACCAACGCAACGAGCCGCCGCAGCTCTTCAGCATCTGCGTTGTGGATAACCTCAAAAAGAAACGCCCTCTGCTCAATCTCGCCTTCAAGGTCAGCAAAAAAATCCTTCACCGGCACACCTAGAATTTCAGCAAATTTGTAAACGGTCTCTACGGTTGGGACGTACTCGCCCGTTTCAAATCGACTGATCGTCTTGGGGTCGAACCCTGACCGATTGGCTAGCTCCGCTTGTGTGATTCCCTTCCCTAGGCGGTATTTCTTAATCGCTTTTGCAAGCACCACAGTTTTTCAGCCTGTTCACATATTTCAAACAAGCACTTCACAGTAAAAATCCTTGTCTACAAACGCTCTGTGCCATCGGATTTTTTGCTAAGAATACGATGGCTGGCGTAGACTCCGCTTTAGGTATCAGACGGCCACCACGCCGTCTGTCAGGGGCTCTACGTTCGGTATGGTTGAGGATTCAGGGAATGGCAGATCGCGATGAGGATGACAAATGGTTGTCGTATGACGGCCAGAAGCACGAAACCCATTTTCAGGCCAACGAGAAGGACAAAGCCCATGGCCGGGAGATGCGTGAGACCTTTCAAAAAGAAGTCAGCCTGAAGGGCAACCTTGTCCAGGTCATCTACCTTTTCGTCTGCGTCATTGTGTTTGCGGGTGCGCAGGGCTTTGAAAATGGCTTGGGCTACATACTCCTTATCCCGATGATTTGGGGTTTGTACGCTTTGACGAAATTCGTCAACAGATTTACCCAAGAACAAAGAGACCGGGTATTTATGTGGACACTCATCATCATTTCAGTCGTTTCAATAACAATGATGATACGAGGAATCATTAAATGAAAATCGCTCACCTAATGCTTTCAGCTTTGATTTTCTCCGCTGCCCCCCTGGTTCAGGCTGCCACTATCTTTTCGAAGAATGAAAGCTATCGGGTGGACCAGGTGAGTGCAGATATACAAGGATTCGGCAATCAGATTTTAGATCAAGCAGGAAAATCGAAGTATCTGAAATTTGATCTGCAAGGCACAGAATATGCCTACATCATTGAACGTCTTGGATCAAACGATGTGCAATACACGGGAAATGCTAAAGACCTAAATGGAGTCATTTTTATTAATGTGAGAGCTTTCAAAGACGGTTTTGAGCTTCCAAAACAGGTCAGTACTTTTACACCTAGCAAATATAATAATGCGATCCGCATTGTAAAAATGGACCGTAACGACGAGCGTCCTTATGAATTTGATCTTGGAATGGATGACGACAAACGGTTGTTCTTAATCGACAGCCCTACGTCTACGACCCACTTAGAACAGGTCGATACAATTAAGAAGTACGTTTCAAGAAAAGACAAAAAAAGCCCTTACGCTTTCTAAATGGAATTTCATACCATGATCAAACAAATCAGCAGTCTCGTATTTACAGCTATGCTGTTTTCAACAGCCACAGTCGTACAAGCTGACACCAGCTTTTCTAAAAACGAAAACTACAACGACCAACAAGTCAGTGCCGACATTCAGGGTTTTGGTAACCAAGTATTAGACCAAGTTGGAAAATCTAAATACATAAAATTCGACCAACAAAAAACTGAATACGCGTATACCATTGAAAGAATGGGCTCTAACGATGTTAAGTACACTGGCAATCCTAACGACATGAAAGGTGTACGGTTTATCAAAGTACAATTCTTTGTAGATGGTACACCGGGCCATACTCAAGTGAGTTCGTTTACACCAAGCGAATATAATAACGCTATAAAAATCGTAAAAATGGATCGTGACGATGATAGACCTTATGAATTTGACCTAGGAATGGATTCCGACAACAAGCTGTACCTGATAAACAAAAACGGAAGCACAACACCGCTCCAACAGGTCAACGAGATTAAACGCCATATTCCATTGACGGAAAAATACAAAGACATGATTTTTTAAGAACAAAAAAGGCAGTAGAACAAAGCTACTGCCTTCTAAAAAGGAACAAGATTAAGATTTATCCACCGATGATTTTCAACCTTATTATCCTCTTCTCACCAGGAGTTAAATTCATTTCAGCCAGTTCGCCAACTGCATGAAGATAAGCATCTTTCGTTGTAGGCAGATTTTGATCAAATTCTTCTTCAAAATCATGAAAGAACAAATTAGCTAATCTGTCAGCTTCAATAACCAAATCATAGCGAGCCAATTCCTCTGCTAACCGTATTCTTTTTGATTCTTGATTGTGAAGCCTCACCCCCTCCACATAGTCATTATTATTCTTGTCCTCTAGCTCAAGCTCAAGCTCAAGCTCAAGCTCAATCGTTTCATATGTATTCATTTTTAGTAAAGTTTGTTGTTAAGCGAATTATAGCATTTCACTTTAATCAAATTTATCATTAAGCAAAAATAAAAAACAGACTCAAAGGTCTGTATTTATTGGTTTCCAATTCTCTCTAAATTCTTGATGCTTTTTCCGCTCAAGATAGATATTCATTTCTAGACTCAAACATTCGTCAATCTCATCATCTGATTTTTTATGTTTAATCGGCTCTAAATCATCATCGTAATAGTTAAATGGCTTCTTTATCCCTATTTTCATTTAACAGCCACCTTACTGATAAGCTCAAGACTTAAGTCATGGAGCGCAGAAACTGCTGACTCACTGAAAGTGATAAATATAGGCGTTCTGAAATTCATCACTTTGATTTTTGTTATCTTCTGCATTTTCTTAGTAAAGCTTAAAAACTTATCCCCCTTGATTCTAACTTTCACCAGAATCGACAACCTTTTTAACTGATCGCCCTCAACCTCAAGACTAAACGCTTTTAAAGCATTTACATCTTCAACTGTTATATCCTTTTTCATTTTTTGGCTTGTTTGTTTGTATCTATTATAGCATTTCAAAATGGTATAATTTGAGAAACAAACCTTCTAAACAATGAAAAAAATAAAAAAATGGCTAATGATTCTTTCAGCCATCATAGCCATTTCAATAACAAACATCCCGTTGAGCCAAGCGGAACCAATTACCGGAGAATCCATATCAGAACATTCAAGCGGATTCGTCGGGGTTGATGACAATGATGAAGGCTATGACGAGTGGGCAGATAATGCTAATGGAGACGCATATCTAGACCTTATATCAATAATAACTTGGGTTGCTGTAAAGGCTTCAGTTTTGATCGGGGTAGTTCTTGTCCTAAATGCTTTCATGGATATGCGTCTATCTACAGAAGTAGGCGGACATGAAAAGCCAAAGCTGGTGCGGAAAGCAATGGTAGGATTTCTAATTGGCGTATTATTGCTTAATATCACGTCCATCATTGATGTCGTTGTACATACATTAAACCCTGAATCAAAAGGGGGTTGCCTTATCACGAATGCCGAAGCTTTGGATGAAATAAGGGTTGGTAAAAACAAAGACGCATGCTGGAGTCTAGCATCAGCACAAATAACTGGTCCAACTTACGAGAAAGCCAAAAGCATGATTGACTCACAGTATGCCGGAGGTATTGAAAGCCAGTTAAAAATTGTAATAAGCGCCCTGCAAGCCTTGGGTGTCATATACTTTATTATTGGTATTAATGAACTGAACCAAATATCAAAAGGTTCAAGCAGGCATGGGGTTGGACGTGTTTTAACTCAAATAATTGCCGCTGGCCTAATTATTGATTTCCCGCACACTGTAGCTGTAGTCCTAGCTTCTGGAAAGCTGTTAGGTCTGGACATATAAAAAGCCCCATCTGGGGCTTTTCTAATTCATTGATCACTCGCTAATGAATTGATCAAACAGGCGCTTGGAAATTTCATATCTACATTCGTTGTAAACTCCACGCTTGATAAGAGCCATTTTCAGCACATTTTCAAGATAATCAAATTCTGTTGCAGTTGGGTCAAAATCGTAACTGACTAATATCTGCGCTGTTTTAAAAGCATCACGCAAAAGCGCTTCTTCTTCTTTCATGTATTCAAGAGCCCACCTCTTGTAATCAGCCAGGGAACCGCCCTTCTCTTCCACTGGCGTAGCCGGTGGCGTTGCTATAGCTACGTCTAAGCTTAGTTCTTCCTCTACCTGGACGATGCCTAGAGGCTCATACGATTCGCTCACACCAAGGGGCACAATCACGTCAGGCACAACGACAGGCCACTCATCATCCCCGATGCCTTGCGAAGGCTCAACAGAGGCTACTGCAGGCGCTACGATGGGTGCTGGTGCTGGTGCTGGTGCTGGTGCTGGTGCTGGTGCTGGTGCTGGGAGCTTGATCGCGGCAAGTGATGCATTCAAGCCACGATGTTCAGTTATCGAGCTTAACGCTTGGATCAGTGAGTCAGTTCTTCCCGCGATGTTCTCTTTTGTTTTTTCTGTTCCGAATAGATCTGGTAAATCAATCTGCACTGGCGGTTCGTTAAAGTTTAATTCATTCATATTTTACACAGTTGTTTTTGTCATTATAGCAAATGCGATTAGCTCAAATGGTATAATACGTTAAATAAATAATTTCCCGCACATGACGAATTCAAACATCCACGTATTAAATCCTCAACTAAAACTAACATTTCAAGACTTCACAGCAAACGGAAAGCCATCAATCAATCAAAACCTAATTCAAGCCCTGGCGGAACTTCATCAAACAAATACCAGTGAGTTGATGATATACACGGCCCAAAGAAAACGCTTCACTACAAAGATTCAGGTGCATTTCACAAGAGACTTGCTACTAGAACGACACATCAGTATTACAGCGCCAGATGCTATACGCATCGAACACGAACACCACTGCTGCTTTGAATTCGACATTACACATAATGGTAAATCCAAAACAGCTAATGAAGATTATTTGAAGCTACACCTTTGCCGCTTTTTCAAGGTTGTGGTGAATTACGACACTTGGGATTCTTTTACTAACGAAGACTACAGTAAAGCGTATAGGAAATTCATGCCGTACAGGAGCCCTTCAGAAACGGCCATCAAGATTAGCCAAACAGATCTTCTTCAAGGTTTACGCTCAATAATAAAAGACCTTGAAGCCCCGGTCATCAAATACATTCCAAGCGGAGCCGAAACATTCGCAGATTTAACCCAAGATATAGAAACACGAACACATAAGCTTTACGTTGCAATTGAAAACCCATTGGGGGAATTACATTGCATGGTCGCGGTGGATGCGACCACTTGCCAAGTCTTTGCATACTATCCAACACCAAATCTAAAAGACCTCGCATATTTTAGTAACGTCTTTCTCAAAGAATCCTCCTGACAAAATGGTATAATTATAAAAACAAACTTAACAATCATGCAAAACTCAAAACCATCTACAACTCAACCTTATGCTAAATACTATAAAATTGAACGCCTCTTCAAATTTGCAATACTTGCGTTTGCCATATTGATAGCTTGCTCAATTTTCATGAGCCATTCCATTGGTAGTTTCAGTTTCATAGACTGGCTGGTGGTAGCATCTCAAAAATCAAATGTCACGCAAATCATTTGCGGCCTGATTGCTTACACCATCATTCCAATGGGTCTCTCTTACCTAATCATTTACAGAAGAAAAACCAGTCAGGCTAATGCCTGATTTTTCTTTATTCTATAAGGCGAGTTACATCACCTACAAATGGTATAATTATAGAAGAAAAACAAACAATGACATTATGTTTAAAGCTAGTCTGACCAAAGGGCGAGAGATCCCGATCAATGACTTGGATGAATTGCTTTACAGCAAGACTTTCGACTTTGATCCGAAACCCAACACTCTCGATGAAATTATCAACGCTGAAAACTACACAGAGCTGACTAATCCTTTCATTCTCTACAAGTACAACAAAGAAATTGAATTTCTACTTTTCTTTTCGAACTGCCCAACGCGCAACGATTTAATCAACGCGCTTATCTTTGACGATTATTTACAACGCTTGGCTAACAAACCTTTCGCTTTTCGTTTGAAGTGGTTCTATGAGAAAGACCTGAAAGGCTTCCTAAATTCTCTATATGCTTTTCCTACTGACGCACTCAATGTCAGTGGCTATAGAGCTAATAGCCGTTGTACAGATCATCGTTTTAAAATCAGACATGACTGGGCACAGATTCAAAACGAAGAATCATTAAACAACTTCACTACGAATGAAGAAAACTGGCTGGCCTTTGATGCTTTTCAATTATGCCAATTTGATGAGTGGGCTGAAAACGCTAGACCAAACAGCACTAATGAATACATCGCTTTTTTGCTAAAGAAAAACTATGCACGATACTTTACCCATTACGTGAATAAACCTGAATGGCTAAGATACCCATCCGACTACATGACTCAGCATCCTACTCTTCATAAAGATTTAGTAATACGTTATGAGCCATTTCTGAAAAGGTACGGGCACCTTTTCGCCAAATACAATGAAACGTATCTGAATAAAAAAGCCAAGTCATACAGAGCTTTTTTAATGGCTACAAAACATAAACAAATATTTATGAAAATACTTTCAATACCAACCAATATCATGAGGATATTATGACAGACGAATATGACGAAGACGCGATAAATCAAATGATGGAAAATTTAGATTCCGGGATAAACGGGGATGATGAAAAAGATATACCCAATCCGAATGCTGACATTCTTGATCAAATTTTTAATTCTGATCCGCCACCAGAGGACAAATCTTATTCAGGGATTAAGAAGAAACTAGGCGCGCCACTGGATAAATACTGCACTGCATTTGATCAAATCATTACAAGCAATTTTCTAAAACAATCAATTGAAACCTGTGCATCTCTAATGTTTGTCACGAGTATGATTAGGACTTACACAAAAATCAGACCCGGCTCACCCGAATGGAAAATGTGTAATGAAGAGGTAAAGGCATTCGTAAAACACATGGATGACTATTATAGTATTTTTAAGTACACCCAATTCGAAAACAACAAGATCAATACTCACTATGTAGAAAATCTATTCGAACTGGACAGGATTATTTTCAAGATCGGTTATTCAAAGGTCAAATGGGAATACAGACAACCCATGGAAATTCTAACAATCTGCCTAAAATTTTCAACGAACAAATCAGTGCTAGCCGAGATATTTACAGATTTGCAGGGCGACCTTTAATCGCCTTTTATGTAGGTGCTTGTCGTATCAAAGATGTAGAGTTCATCGAATAGAACATCTGCATTCTTCTGTAGTTTCTTATCTAAAAAGCTTTTCAAGTCATCATCACCCAACATCAGGTGAGGTGCTTTCAAGGCTTCATGTCGAGCTACAGCTAACGGTATGCGCTGATTGTCAGCGAAATACTGCCCGAGGTTAGATGCCAGCTTACGCGCAATCACAGCTTGAACTTGTCCCTCCACGGAATCACGCCCAGCTTCAAGGACCGAGTCAGGCAGATCGATGCACGCAGCGTGGATTACGTCAGTGATGAGCCTTACAAGGCCCCCTTCTGGCGTTACAGCTTCATCAGCTACCAGGGAGAGAATGATCTGGCCTTCGTTCGTGGCTCCCACTGAGAACTCATGGTGTATGTCCCTTATGACGGAAAGAACAAGCTCTGCAGACTGGGTACGCACGTCCAGGACACAGAATCCCTTGCCCTTCATGAGAACAGAAGCCAAGCCGTTGGCCGTGGCTGTCAACTGTTCACCATCATGGGAAACAACAAGCGGCAAAGACCGGGCCGCACGAATCATGGTGCTGATCAATCGCTCTCGACTTCTGTTGAGGAATTCAAGCTTCGACACCAGCTCATCAGCAGCTTTGGAAGCCTCATTGCCTCTTGGCTTTTGAGCTTGGTTAGCTACGAAGAAGGAGAACAGTCCCCTCACAGAAATCATGGCTTGTACCCCCTTTTAACTGCCTCCCTCACCGTGTGGTCGTCTTGCTCATTCTTTTCAAGCTTGTGCATTTCTGAAAGAATTTTACCTCCATTAATGCCATTTAGTTCTAATGATACTTTGTGTAGATTTCCGTCTTTCGCTTTTTCACCAACAATATTTTTAGAATCTTGTGAAATAGAAATATCAATACTTAAATCATTTGAAGCCTTTCCTGTTAAATCTTCAAAAGTGGATAGGTTGCCTTTAGAATTCATAACAATGCTACGAATTGAATCGCTTATCTCTCTCGTGCTTAATTCTTGAAGATACCTTTCTCCTTTTTCTACGGTTTTTGTAAGAAAGGTTGCAGATAGCTTTTTATCAACAGTCGAACCTGTGACATGCTGACCATCATCGCTGAACGTAATGTCTAAATTATGTTCACTTGCGAGGACTGGTCTTTTGCTATCCAAGAAATCCAAATCACCACCGAAAACCTTCAGCATTCTTAACGTGCGTTGTTCTAATGCTTCTTGTGCAGTTATAGTTTTAACACCACCAGTCAGGGGCGGGGCTTGCGAATTCACTGGCTTTGCGTTGTTAGTTGATTCCGCACCAACCTTGACGGGCTCGATTTTAGGCTTTAACTCATCCATAAGGTATCTGAAATCTTTATCAAGAATTACAATTCTCTTATGATCGATACCTGCAGCATGAAGCGTTTTATAACATGACACGAAATATTTTTTTCGTTCTTGATGGCTTACTAAATCTGGATCTGTTGAAAGCTCAATGCTTTTTCTGTTCCCGGAATAGTTATGCCTTGCTTCAAAATCAACTATCTCTTGAACCCATGGCCCATTGATATTCACATAAAACCTAACCCCACCTGTTCTATTGAGGTCAAATTGAGTTCTATTTCTTTCATCCGCTATCTTAATCTTTGAGTTAGAAAACTCCATTATAGACATATTGTATTTTTCTAGAATTACCTTCAACTCAGCTAGATAATCTTTTGCCTCAACCATTGAGTTTTCAGGGCTTTTAGCCAGCTCAGACTCTGGTACGCGCTTTACATTTATACTAGCAATAACTTTGTCACGGAAGGCCCCGTCAGTATCAGTCAGATAATCATATTTATTTTGACTATTGCTTCCCATACCAAACGTCTTAGATTCTTCTGCGAAAGCCTTTAATATATCATCGCTATATTGTTCTTGGTTTTCAGGCAAATCACTAATGACACTAGGGGTAGAATCTGCATCTTGAAAAGACTGAATTACATCTACTGTATTCTCTGAGAATCCCGTGTCTTTTTTTCCGCCAAAAACCTCTTTGAGGTTATCTTTAATTTTGTCTATAAACTTCATTTTAGATTTGTTTGTTATTGCTTTAATTATACCATTTAGCAGTCATCAAATTATGCGCAAAAAAAAGAACCCGTAGGTTCTCTTATTATTTTTACATCGAAGGTTTATTTCTTCGACTTGTTTGCCTCTCTTCCACATCCACAGGTTTTGGCTCAAACAAAGCATCCGCGTTTGCTGCTTTGGCTGCATTGCTTGGCTTTATTTCTTTAAACTGATTATCTGCGCTTGAAATATTATTCAGTGCGTTGAACAACCCCGCCCCTAATTTTGAAGTCCCAACTACGATGCTACTCAGAGGAAATGTCTCCCTCTCTTTTGTATTACCATTTACTTTCGAAACAACCACGTCTTGGTAATCATCTGAAAATGACAAATCAATCCCATTTTTCTTTAGATAAGATTTTTGCTTAACAAAATTTTCGAGATTCATACCTGATCTTATGATTGCCAACTGACCTTGACCTTCAAGCGAATTGAAGACCCTTCTGTATTCTTCAGCATCAGGCATCTTTGAAGTATCAAATTGAAAATTTCGATCTGGAATGCTCGCATCACCCCCAATCTTTGTGACATTAAAGGTACTGCCATCTTGTGATATTTTAATCTTAAGCCCTTCTGTTTTATCTAACTCTACCCCTCTATTTATCATATCCAATATAGAATCTCCCCTCCTAAATAACCCTTCGCCCAAAAAGATCTCTTCAATTCTATCTTTCACTACATCGGCGCTCTGCTTCGCAGGAATTTCTTCTTTTGGTAGAGCGACCTTTTGAGAGGATTCAGCCACTGGTGCAGCAGGTTCAACTGGCTTTTCAACAGGCTTGTTTTGACTCACGACATTAACACCAGCTACAGCGGGCTCTTCTGGATTAGCTGCTTGTGCGTCTGTTTTGTACTTCTCAAGAATAGAGTTGAATTGCTCGTTTTTTAAAATAATACGGTCGAGGCTAACGCCAGACTCAATCAACGTGCCAATAGTGTTCTTAATGAATTCTTCTTGCGCAGAAATTGCTTCTGGAGTTTTTTTAGAATCATCTACCCACACCTCAAGCACGGTGTCAGGCTGGTGAAATTTGAAAGGAGCTACAGCTCTCACAACGTCTTGGTTCATCTGGCAATTCAATTCGCCTTCATTGAATCGTATATCACCACCATGCTTTACGCTCACATCAATAGCGCGTTCTTGCCCAACTTTGATGAAGAAAAGGTCTACGCCATCATGAATGTCGTCTTTCTTCTGCATTACTTTTCTATCGTATTTTTTACCTATTTTCAGTATAGCAGAAACGAATTCATCCACTGGTAGCTGTTCTTCTTCCTCTTCATTAGACAGCTTTGTTAAAGGAACTGCGCGTTTAACATTCACTCCCCCGCTTATTATGCCTTGCTGTGTAGCGATTGGTTCTGGTAACTTCTGAGCAACACCTTTCTTGACGAGCATGTCATCAATATCTTGGATTTGCTTTGCCTCATCTATTTGAACTGCTTGATCTCTTTTTGCCTGTGCCTGCCTTTCTTCTTCTTTTGAATACTTCATATTAGATTTGTTAGTTATATGAACAATTATATCATTTATATTTTTTCAAACACCGCCAAACGAATTGACAACCGTTTTTTCATCGAGTAGCTTCAGGTGATGTTTTTTTAAAACTACCAACACGCACGCAAGGAACGAGTGAATGACTGACAAAGCCTCTCAAAATGAATATGAAGCTGCCGTTGCTGCTGATCTCCACGCAGCTCCAGCCAAAGAGCTGGGCGCAAAGGTTTTGAAGCAAATGCTGTCTGTCACGACTTCATCAGCCTTGACTGACATCCACGCTCAAATCTCCGCTGCAGCAACTTCGGGCGATGACGAAAAGCTGGTTAAGCTTTTTGAAGAATTGAAAAAGCTAAAAGATGCGGAAAAAGCCAACCTCAAGTCATTGGCCGAATTGAAGAAAAGCACATCTTTCGAACGCGTTCTGTTGGCGTTCCAGGACGAATTCAAAGCCTTGGCCTATCAGATCTCCCTCGAGGTCATCAAAGGCACACACGTAGCGTTGAAGAATGCCGGTGGCAAAACAAAGGGCACTCGCAAAACCAGCGAGAAAGACCCATCCGGCGAGCCGACATTCCACACCGTGACGCATAATGGTAAGTCTGAAAAGCTGTTCTCTCGCCGTGGTCGTGCTGCTGCTAACCTGACCCAAGACGAACCAGCTTTCACCTTCTTGGGCTTTAAGATCGTCAAAGATGGCGACGGAAAGGAAACGCTCAACCCGGCCACTATCAAGCTTGCAGACGGCTCCGAGGTTCCAGCTACCCGACCAAACATCATCAGGGCTATCACTGAGAAAACCGCTTTCGATGGTTACACCATCGCTTGATGGTTCCAAACTGCTAGCATGAAGCCCCGGCCTATCGGGGCTTTTTTTCGTCTGCCATTAGGGACTGCACATGGAAGATGATTTCCCAGAGTATGAGAATTACCAGCACCACCAACGGCCCACACTGGTAGACGACAAGAGCCATCAAAATCATTGGCGGAACCGTGCCAATGACCTTCATGCCTCTGCTGGTGCCATTTGGCTTTCCATGTCAAACGGGCGTGGTCATGACGCCGCTAGGGAGCTTGGGTTAGGTGAAGGGTTCGACATGCACCTTGCCTGTTCACACGTCTACCACATGCTCTGCGGCTTATCTCTGGAAGTAGCTATGAAGGCGGCGCTTGTTAGCCAAGGGATTACTCCACCTGAACATCACGACTTGAATCGGATGGCTCATTTGCTTGGTGTGAAGAGGAATCCTGCGCAGAAGAAGATCCTGAATTTTTACCAGCACAGCGTTGTTTGGGCAGGACGCTATCCCGTGCCAGTGAATGCGACAGACGAAAAACTCATCGACTACTACGAGATGACCAACACCGTTCTGTACAAAGGCAAGACAGTGATTAAGGGCGCGACCATCAACATCAAGACATATTCACCGACCGGGGCTACGTCATGGGAGCGGTATGACGCTCTCTACAAGAGCTATACAGCCCTATTCGATCATCGATACCCAGGAGGAACCCATGGAAGAGCTTGAGCCTGAATCCCTCCAGTTCAAAGAGGTCTGCGCCTTCTACGGTGCAGCTATGCACATGGCCTAGGTGCTTGAGCATGGGATAGTGAACGCCATCTTCTTCCTGGACTTTTTACCTAGTAAAAAATCCGAATGGACTGACACAGAATACGAAGAGTTTTTTGACGGTAATTTCTCCAAGACGTTTGGCGCGCTGGTCCATTCCTTGAGAAAAGTGATGACCGTACCGCACGCCTTTGATGACTTGATTCGCAGATCCAACAAGCGCCGGAATTACCTCGCCCATACCTTTTTCCGTGAAAATATGGACGTTCTTTACGCAGGTGGTTTTGATGAAATCGTCACCAGATTAAACGATGACATTGAGCTGTTTCGAGAGGCAGATGCTGCTCTCACAGTCATCCTCGAACCCTTGTGGTTAGAGAACGGTTGGACCATAGAACGGATCGAAGCAGAGGCTGAAAAATACCGAGCTGAATTGCGTAGGTCCAAGCCAGATGAGGTGGTTTGATGATCAGAAGCTGACGGCCCAGCATGTTTGAAGGGAGCTTAACGGCTCCCTTCAGTTAGGCATTCTCTAAAGTACAGGCATAAACTTGCCGGAGAAAGCTGTCAAATTGACTTCTCTGCAATGGCCTTAAATTCTGGATAGAGCTTTCCATTTGCATCACGAAACGATCCACTGACCAGCAAACTGCATTCTGCAAGGGTAAATGGCGAGTCAATATCAGCCCACGATATTTCAATCCTTTTATCTATGCATATTACGGTCACAGGATAATCAAACAAAACAGATTGAACAGAGGCACAAGCACAATTCAAAGCACTAGAAAAAGCCGTTTCCGAATCAATAAAAAAATCTTGATCTAGCAATAGGTTAGGTTCAACCTCAAAAACGTATTTCATAGCTCACCCTTCATATCCTTGAAAAATTCTGCTGATTGTTCATCAGTGATTCCCCTCATGAAAATCTTGAACGATTCAAATTCCTCATCAGATTGAGACTCAAGAATTGGAATCGCACGCAAATCATCAGCAATGTCTCTGCGGCTAATATTGCCAATAATAGACATGCCATTATTCATTTGGTAATCAAGAGAGCCACACTCTCGATTGATCATTCCAAAAGTCAGGAATGAGCTAATGACTTTTTCACGTTTGGGCATATGGTGCTTCGCGAGAGCGACACGAATGGTCTCAAGCCGTAAAAATATGAACCGGATTTTATTCAGGTCACCTCTAAGCTTTTCCACTAGCGCAGGGTCATCAATTAAGCTTTGAATCTCTTTAGAACGTTCTAGAGCAGTCGGATTCGCATATCCGTAGTCTTTGCCTGCTCGCTCAACCTTGTAGGCCAACCCACCGTTGTCGGCGGCTGTAATGTATCCCTTTGCCTTACCTATCCAAGTTCGCAACAACTCATATGCCGAGAAAATCCACATTTGTGACTGCGCAGCAAGGAAACGCTCCTCTTCGGGAGTGGCCTCGCCTTCGTAGTAATGCCGGTGGTATTCAAGCTCCAGCCCCATGATGAAAGGGTCTACGGTAGCGAGATTCATAGCCTGTGTTACGAGGTTTCGATCAGAGCCGAATGCCGTGAGCCCCAGCAGAGCATCGAGCAATTCATCTTCACAGATTTCTTGAGGATTCCGGTATCGGGGAACGTCACGATCAGCCTGATCAGACTCCCAGTCTTCCTGATGCTTGTCATCCATGTAGATCCATCCCAGGCTTTGAATTTGATAGATGGTAAATGCAATTCAACCCTGTGAACAGTAGCTATGAATTTAATGACAGTGTGGAAGATTCAGAATAATAAAATAAAAATCTAAGACTAAACCCTATGCGCATCCATTTCTTTTAGATACTTTATCTGCTTATGAGTTATGACTGTCTCGCCTCGGTAAAGCAGTACCTCTTTGTCATTGAATCTTCTCACAGCGATTCCTACGTCTTTGACCACATCCCAGTTAACCATGGAGTCTAGTTTAACATTGTAGCAATCCAATGAAATTACTGTTTTGCCTGAGTAATCTTTGAAGGTCAAACCCGATTGACTGTATCCATATTCAGAGGCTATGTGCCTTAAAGAATCAAGCAACCATTCGAAATGCGCTAAATATTCGTCATCAGATTTGAATTTAATTTTACTCATGGAAATTTACGTTTGCTTGTGAGTTAAATTATACCAAATGGAATTAGCAAAATTTGCCTTTAAGGTTTTTTATTTTAACAACTCAATCATTACTACATCAAAGCTCTTCGCCATTAAGGCTCCAACCCGCAACATACAACATACTTTTATCGACCTTCTTGCTTGGAGTGGTTTTGTCGTCCAGCACCACAGATTCACGATTGATCTTTTTAGGGATAAACGTACTGTCAACCCCTAGCCCAATCTGCACTCTCCCTCCTTTATCTATGGCGCTTAATGTTTTTGACGATGCTTGTACACGGTTATAAAGATCGACGATATTGTGCGGGAAAATATTACGAGCAAGTTCCTTTCTTTTCAGAAGTATATTACGATGAGGAGAAAGTATCTTGCGCTCACTTTCTGCTTTGTACTTCGTTTCTAGAAGATTAATCAAGCTCAACAACCGTGACCGTTTACTTTCTAAATCCTCACCTGCTTTACGTGCTCGATTAAAACTTCGAAAAGAAGACTTTATCTTATTCCAATCAGATTTGGCTGAAATATCTGTCTGAATCTTTTCTTCTGTAAGAGACTTCAAGAACCAAAAGCTTTTTTTAAATGTGTATATGTTATCGGATTTTTTTAGAATTTCTTCTATATTGAGACTTTGGGAGACCAAGGCTTGAACATGTCCGACTTCAACGAGGGTAATGTCTATCACCAGCTTCACCACATTATCCACCACCCACTCACCTCGACGCTCGGCTACCTGAAATCCAGCGTAATTAGGTTCAAAATCAGCAGGCACTGGGTTTATTCTAAGGACTGCGCAGAACTCAGAAAAGGTAGGAGGAAGGTAGCAACCTACATTCATCGTCAAAATCCGTCTTTGGCATAGGGTGCCGGTACATGAGCTATGTGACCGACTTAATCAGATACTCGCCTTTATTCTTCACATTGCCAACGTCTTTTGAGACGGGATACCACTCAAAATCTTCTGCAGGTTCGCCAAGGTCGCGGGCGATTTCCTTTGCCCGATCCTTCGTCAAACTTGGGGAAAGCCATTCCCGCGCAAGCTCGGGAGAAAGAACTACTGGCCTACGGTCATGAACGTCTACCATCCCCCCTGCAGCATCAGCAGTGATGATCAAAAAGCCCGGTGGCTCATCAGGTGAAGGACCTGGCTCTACCTGGGCCAGTCCAGCGAAGAACATAGGCTTGCGAGTCTTCAACCTGATGAAGAACGGTTGCTTCTTCTCATCACCAGGTATCTTGACCCATTCATACCAGCCGTCCGCTGGGATCAGTGCACGATGGTCAGGGAAAAGAGTTTTATAGAACCGGCCTCGCGCTATGGTTTCGATTCTGGCATTGATCGGCTGTACAACTTTCGGCTTCGGCCAAGACACTTCACGCTTCCAGCCCCAGTGCACGGATGAAATCTGTGGGCCGTCAGGCTCGGCGTGAATGACAGGAACGTCAGTGCTGGGAGCGATGTTGTAGCGGCCAATGGGCGTCTTATCCACCTTGGCGAACAGATCACCTTGGGGGTCGAGTTCCTGCACATACTCATCAAGGCTTCTGAACATCACGAATCGACCACACATAAACCGTCTCCTTCAATCACAGCTTGGGAATCTCGCCTGTGGCTTCAGCAATCGTTGCTAGGGTTTCTTCCATCTCGCCTATCTGGTCTTGAAGCTTCATGAATGACAGGTGAATTGAGTCATCCACATCGACAGTCTGACTGCCCCGGAGAGCATCAACCTCGATCTCAGCAACAGATTCCAATTCAGCTACAGTTGCACGTAACACCCGGAGATGTTCAAAGATCCCAACTAGCAGTGTCTTGCTGTCCTTGCTCATCAGTCCCACCCAAGCTTTTTGATCTCTCTCCGGTACGGTGTATCGATCTGTTCAGGCACGTTTTCCATGTACGCCTTGGCGTGTTCCAACGTCTTGCCGTCCAGGGAGATCAGGTACGAAAGCACATCATCGAGAGAGGGTATCAAGCCTTCAACGTCTTCAAATCGTGGAGGCAAGGCAGTCCATATGACGGCATTGAGCTGCCTATCCGCTGCCCATTTCCCAAGTACACCAACCGTAGAACTGTTGATGGTAAAAACACCCACTCCATCAGCTCTATCATCGGGAATCTGCTCACGTATGCGGAGGGCCTGCACAGCCTCATCGAGTGACTGAACGTCTAGGACTGCCCAAAGCACCTGACACGGTGGAGCGTTGAGGCATATCGCCGTTGCAAGCTCCCCACCATCCCCAACCCGTGAAAACTCGATAGGCAATTCAGGCCCGTCACTGAACCAGTCTGAAGCTAAAGGCAAAGCACCAGGCTTCCATATCAGCGATCCCCATCCAAGGCATGCAATTTTCAAGTCTCGATCCATCCATTTAATCGTAGGTAGAAATTTGGATACCTCCAATGGAGAGAAATTCATAAAAAGTTTTGGACTACAAAACTAATATTTGGGTTGAGCTGGCATTTCCCAGGAAGTGTTAACCCGCCCTTCTCCTAAGATGACTCCAAGTTCTTTTAACTCTGATTCGGAAACTGGCAATAACTTTTGGTGAAGGCCAATCATCTGCTGACCGGGGCTTGATAGATCTGCAAAGGTAAGCCCCATCCAAAAGAAGGCCAAATTTTTATCGCGAGTGACAAGAGTGACCTTTAGCTCTGGCGCCTGTGTCTGGAGAACATTAGTAAGCATAATCAAAAACAGATCATACATAGAGTTGTATGCGTCTTCTTCCGTGTAAATCGCTTTTGGCTTGATAAGCTTTTGAGCCGGATTGAAACCTTGTTCAGCAGAAGTAGCACTTATACAGGCAAGAAATACGATGTGGCTTACGGAGATATTTTCATCCCTAGCTATCTGAGCCATGGCCTTCCACCTATCGACTCTTTTATTACGTGCTGGTGAATTAATCACCAATGGAGCTAACTTAATGAGAAGGCGCATTCCTTGCAAAAAATACTCACGAAACTTATCTGCCAAAGCCAGAAAGTGTTCTAGGTCCGAATCGGATTCGGGCCAGGTTTTTACGTGGGGCAAAGCTCTCGATAAGGTCTTTAAAGCAGCGCAATGTTGTTCAATAATTTTTTCTGCGGAAGGAATTTTTCGCTCATTACTTTCCAGTGCATAAGATATTGTATGAATAGTGCATGAACAGTTCTTGTCACAGATATAGTCTAAAAAATCGTTACGCTCTCTTTCAGAAGACATTTCACCATTTGAAAATCTAGCTTGAATTTCAGAAACCAGATTTCTGTCGGCAATAATATTCCCTTTAGAAAAAGCATAAAATATAGGAACCCATCCGCCTTTAACCAAAGCAAAACACGAGTTATTAAAACTTGGTCCAACCGCAAAGTCGGCTTGGAATCTATTACCAACGGGCGGAAACGTTTTATCCCATTCAGGTTTTCCAGCAACGACACCAGCAATTTTAATCTTTAAGTCTTTCGAATCAGAAAAATCCAACCAATCATCGAGTGTAAGTGGATGAGGTTGAACGTCCTTGAAATATACGATTCCATTAGAACCAGTTTCATCACAATGAATAGGCATTTTCATGAAAAGCTGGGTGTCGAGAGCGGCGCTATGCATTTCTATCCCTTTAAATGTAGTGGCTGGAAGTCGATAGTAGCCTATCCTCCCTTACCTCCACCGGTTAGCACTGACCAATAATTTTATGCTGCATGTACGACCTCTCAATGCCCCGTCGAATGACGCCGGGGCATGTTGAAGGTGGAACCTATGAATAGCTCTAAGAGGTGCTTTCAGCTCGGAGGGTGCGGATTCAGAAGGAGCTGTAAGGACAGGGACCGACCAAGACGAATTTATCAATGTCCATCGATAAAAATCTCTGAACAGAATCTTGAACCATTTCAGGAATGATTAGCCTTTCCGGATCGCATCCAAAAGCTGATCTCGCAACCCTCGACCCTGATCGTCCTTTTTCTGCGCCATAAGGTAAATCCCCTTACCCCCGGATTTTTTAGCCCAAAGCTCACCGATGAGGCGCTTCTCTTTACTGTCATCATTGCTCACACGGTCGCCTCCCTTGTACTCAATCACGAACAGGCGTCCGTCCTTGAGACGAGCTACAAAGTCTGGATAGGTCCGTTGGGTCGCCGTCGGCATCCAGAACTGGGTAGCGTGAACAAGATTCCTTACCCAAAATTCGACTTCATCCAGAAGCTCAATCGCCTGCGCACAAAGGTATTCCTCTGCATCCTCCCCCTTCGACGTTTTCCAAGGAAGCATGCCGGGGAACGGGTAGTAGTGCTTCTTGAACTTAAATGATCCAGAGTAGTACGAGGTAGCAGGATACAACGCCATGTCAGCAGGGTAAGTAAACGCATGGTCGGGTTCTGAGGACGTTACCAGCTCCAAATCATCATGGAACAGTGCCTGTTGAAAGCCCTTGTCGTAGGCGTTTTTCTTCGCAAGCAACAGTTGCTCACCAAGCTTCCTACGAAGGATGAACTGTCCTTTCAACAGTTGGGATAGCGAGAATCCACGATCATCAATCAGTCCCATTACTGCACGGCGTAACCACTCGCGAAGCACAGGCTGTTTGATAGATGGCTCACGGATTTCTTGATCCAACCAACCAATCAGGTCCGAAACGGTACGGTCCTGCGCAAAGCCAGGAAGATAAGTACCGACATCGTCTTTCACATTCTGGAACTGGACTGTTTTGTCATCGAGATAAACCTCAAAAGTCATACTCGACTCATCAAACCGGAAAGACGACAGGTCTGGTGGTGACGACAGCAGATCCCAACTGAATGAGGCAGAGACAGCCCCACGGTCTACAAGCTCAAGCTCACCCTGCTCAACTGAGTAAAGGCGTGGAACCTGAAACACGACGCCCCGCTCACTAGGAGCTTTTGCAGCGACGCTCATTTGTTGGTGCCGTTCAACTTCAGCGGCAATTGCAGCTTTTTTTTCTTTGCCAGAAACGCTAGAAACAATGGCTTCAACAGTCAGTAAATCCAGCTCGTCCGTCAGCTCAATCGTCCCACCAGGTCCATCAGATGAAAGCACGAAAACGACTCGCTCGTGATCGCGCTCTGGGATCTTGGTGAAATCAGGGGCTTTGGAGACTTCAACCTTCGTGACCGGTAATTCTGGCGTACCGACTTGCCCACCTTGCAGAGGAAGTTCTGCAGTCTTTTCCTTACGGATTGCAGCCGCCGCTTCCATCGGATTGAAGCCGATACTGATGAGCGATTGGGTCAACTCGCCAGCAGCACGTCCAAACGTATCTGTAGTGACATGAGCATAGGCTTTGCTCATTGCTTCCTGACGCCGAGGTACTGCATATGGCATGCGCAGGACACGACCAAGAAGCTGTTGAATATCTTTGTCAGATTTCACCTGCGCGACGGAACAGAAAACGTAGGCAAACGAGCAGTCCCAGCCTTCTTTCAACGCCTGTTTGGTGATGATGACTTCTATGGGACAGTCTTTGGCAAATAGGTCAATCCCATCAATTTCCCGCTGTGTGCCGGTCGCGATAGCAATAGCTTTCTCGTCCACCCCATCAGTGTCGATGAGGTGCTGCTTTACCTCTTCAACCGTCGCTTCGCTCTTAGCATTTTCAGCCTGGATCAGCAGGATTGGACGAATGTATTCCGGTTCACCGAGTGCGGTTTTCGAAAGGGATTTGCGCCGAGCTACTGCACTGCTCACTGCAGCCTGCCATTCCCCATTGTGTTCCTTCAGGATCACAGGGAATTTGATCATGTTTTCTGCTTTTAGCTCGAATGCAGAAACACTGACCAGTACGTTCGAGCTGGACACATCAGGGGTAGCTGTAAGCTCTACCACAGCCTTTGGACCTAGACGCTCATACACAGTGTACGAAAGCGGTGTTGTGGCGTTGTGCGCTTCATCCATGATGACCAATGGACCATGAAGCTTGAGAAGGTTGGCGAAAGAGGCAACGGCTTTCCCGTCTTTCCCTTTATCAAGATGTTCGAGCTGTTTGGCAGATCCTGTGAAATGCCCCTCAAGATCCTCGTGATGCTCGTAGACCTTTCGCCCCTCTTCTTTATCGACACGTAAAGCAGCCACTGTGGAGATCACCACGCAGACCTTCGTGATCAAATCTGCCGGACGTATACGGGTGAATTCTGCCACATCGAAAACCGCGACCTGCCCACCAAAAGCATCATCAAGTTCCTGGCGATACGGATGGCGATGGTCACGAAAAGCTTCAATCGTTTGATTCTTAATCTGTGTAGTCGGCACCATCCAGAGAACAACTGGGTATTGGCGCTCGAGGTAAGACGAACCGCAGATTTGGATGATATGGGCACCCATCACCGTCTTGCCGCCACCGGTAGGAATCCGCAGACAAACGTAAGGTATTTCAGGCAAACCAGGCATCAGTTTGTATTCACTGACAAGCCCAGCATCAACAGTTTGCTCAAACGCCTTCGATGGTCCTTCTAAACGAGCCGCGTCGAGAAATTTTTCAAGGCTAGACAATGCGCGGTTTTGATACAGCTTTAGAGTTAGAGCCATGGTCAGCGAGCCTTAATGTCGTATGGGGTTTGCCGGAAAGTAATCTTCGATTCCAAAAGAAGCTCAGACGGAATTGCGCACGCCTCCCCGTAAATCACCATAGGACCATCAGTCTTTGGCAAAGCTTTGAGTATTCGCTTGGTCAGGACATTGCCTCCTGCCGCAGTCAGATCACCGAGTATGCCGTTGAACAGCAGAAAATAAGACGTGCCCTGATGCTCACCAAGGAAGGGAGATTTTTCAGCGGATGACGACCGAGCCGTGCCTGTTTCAGCAAACCATACGTGAGCCGCTAACTGCTCAAAGGAAATACCTTCTCTGATGTGACCAGCGTCATCGAAAACTGGAACACCCAACTTGTAGTAACGGTAGCCTCCGCCGCCATTCCAGCCCAAGGCTTCTGAGATACCACCCTGTTCCCCGTTCACAACCTGAAGCAAGCGTGGACCGCAGAAAAGCCTAGCGTTTGCGGACATCTCAATGCCAATCCAATTGCGCTTCATTTTGTGCGCCACAGCAGCCGTGGTGCCGGAACCAAGGAAGCTGTCGAGTACCAAATCACCAGGCTTGCTCGCCACTTCCAGAACCTGTCGTAGAAGGCGTTCAGGTTTCGGTGTATCAAAGGCTTCAACATCCTGGAACAGAGCCAAGATTTCCTTTTTTGCTTCCTCTGTAGTGCCAGCGTCCATGGCATGCCAAAGCGTCATGGGCACAAGTCCTTCGTCCTCCCAGGGAAACCGCTTCAAGCGAGGTTTGCCCTTGCCGTCCTTCGGGAAATAGACACGGTTTTCGGATCGATACCGATTGAATTCTGGCTCCACCGATCCCCAGCAACGCCCTTTCGGAGGCAAGTGAACATCACCTGAATCGCTAGTGATTGGATACATCTGGTTGGGTCTGAAACCTTGAGCCGAGAACGGAATCGACCGCCACGGACCACGGGGGTCATTATCTGGATTCCCGTAACCCTTATCGTTGGAGGGAAGCAGGTTGCGATACTTCTTCCACTTGGAAGCTTCCATTTTTGCGTACACAAGCATCGTGTCATGAGAGGAGCCTACAGCCGCCCGGTTTTCGCGAGACGTGCGTTTCTGCCAAATGATCTCCGCAATGAAATTTCTACGACCAAAAATCTCATCGCAAATGACTTTCAGGTAATGGGCTTCGTTATCGTCAATTGTTATCCAGATCGAGCCTTCTTGACTCATCAGCTCACGTAGAAGCTCAAGCCGTGGATAGATCATCGACAGCCATTTCGAATGTTCTAGGTTGTCATCGTAACGTTCGAAGGCGGATTTCGTGTTGTAAGGTGGATCGATGAAGATGCATTTCACCTGACCAGCGTAGTACGGAAGAAGCGCCTTGAGCGCGTCGAGGTTATCGCCTTCGATCAGCATGTTCGGAGAGTCAGGCTCTCCATTAGACAGTTCAGCAACCGGCTCAAGCAGACGGTAAGGCGCTAGGGCAGCTCTCGTCAGGTCGGCATCACGGTTAAACCAAGACAATAGAGGCATTCGAAAAGGGTTCCAAGGACGGCTAAATCAATCCCCTACTTTACCTTCTTTAGATGACGGCTAGCCATCGCATCAGCCCCAAGATAGCGGAATGCGGGTCGGTTAAAGACTGCATGTTGGTACAAACCCTGAAGGACCAACCAGCCCCCAGACTCGTTCTCACTGCCAGGGATGGGCGGCCCCCCAAGGACGACTGGGACACAGTGAAAGGGTTTAGCTCAGCACATGGCCAAGCTCATTCCTGATCGCTTTTCAGCCGTATCAGGCCCGAAGAATCGTGTAGGCAATAAAGGGCGCGAACATGTGGAACATACACAACCTCCATGAACGTCATGGCGAGCTTGGGGAAGACCCGTGGAAGGACTACGGCAAAATAAAACAAACGATCACTGCTGATATGCGTCGAATGATTGGACTCAAAAAATAGGAGGCTTCATGGATAACTACCACATCACAAAGTCTGGCGACCATTGGATTCTCAAGAAGCAAGGTGCTGAACGGGCGTCGAAGACTGCTGATACCTAGGCTGAAATCATCAAGCTAGCGGTTGAGTTTTTAGAAGGCAAAACCGCCTCCCTGAAAATCCACAAGGAAGATGGGACCATCCAGGAAGAACGCACCTACCCGCGTAGCTCTGACCCTACGAAATCGAAGGGATAAATCAGGAATGTAAAGCTCTCTCGAGGGCTTTACACTAACCAAAAAAAACCGCCTCTGTGGGCAGTCTGTTTTTTTGCATTATACAACTTGTCAAATCTTTAGTCTGGACTTTAAAGCCGGCTTGTTTTCACTTAACAAATTATCTTTAACCTTTAAGCTACTTAAGGCATCTATTACATATTCAGATACTGCTTTCAACCCATACTCCAACGTGGGTCTTCCACCGTTTTCATGCAACGCCGGAACATAAAAAAACAAGTCTTTAGTACCATTGCTAAATTGTACTTTGGAGGCAGATAAAGCATCAGTGGTGCCAGCATAACTAGCAATCTCATCGCTAAACTGCAATATGGAGAGTGACTTAGAAATATCAATCTTTACATGGCCTTTCTGAAATTGTCTTTTCAACTCACTCAATGATGCCTCACTTAAGATAGCCTTGACTATGTCACGCCCTATCAAGATACTTTCTAAATTATCTTCAACTTTAACTCTAGCTGGATCAATACCGGCGGCTTTGATAATTTTATCTTTATCATTAGCGTACCTAGCATAATATCCTTGATCTGCTTGAGCGCTACCACCATCTACAGTGATACAGTCTTGCTCAGCGTTGAATCTAATAGAGCTTTTTATTGACTCATTAATCAAATCATTTAGTTCATCTTTTTTTAATCTCGAACTCATTTTTATCACCTTACACTATGAAGACTGAATTACCCTCATTCCATCCATTATACCATTTTGAAAAAAGGAACATAATTAGAAGACTTTAAGGCTGCTTTGTAGATCCTATTGAAAGCTTTAAAAATCTTCTCAAATTCTAAATCCTGAACTTTACGACGAAAGCACTTTTTAAAAATATCATCACATAGATACCTTGCTTGAACATCGCAGCAGTCGTTATCACATCTTAAACATTCATTCCACGTAGCGAACATTAATCTCGAAATTATTTCGTAGACCGGCTTACGTTTGGGATGAATCATGAAACCTGAAGTCCTATTATTGAAACCGCCGAACATTGGAAACGATGACTTATGCGTTTTTAATTCTGCTTCACATTCCTCCCTGCTCATAAAATCGAACAACACTGCATAACCGTCTGTAGTAACCATTTTGGAACCCTACCATTCAGAATTTTATAAAATAATTATTAACGCGCCCTGTGCAAAACTTGTAGGCATTCAGTCACGTAAACTTCATTCGAAGCTTCAGTACGAGACTTTAACTTTTCCGGTATGCATTGCAGTATTGTTCAAAACTGCTTTTAGAAACGTGAAAGCGTTTCAGTTAATGCATAAGATTTAAGCAACTATCAATTGTTATGCGGGTTTAAAGCGCGGATACAGACCTTCATACTCATCAGGTGTGTAGGCTTTAACAAAATGACCACCACCGATATCTATAAATCCCTGCTCTGCCAGGCTAGGGCTTTCTGAATACCCCCAAAGAGTAAGACCTACATCCTTAATCCATAGTTCTTCTTTGAGGCTACACTCACCTTTGTAAGCGCCCACTACCAATGGTTTTACTCGATTCGATATACGCGTTAGAATTATGGCGAATGAAAGCATTTCGCAGCATATCAGATGCGAAATCAAACATCCTTTAAACTTTTCCAAGATTATTGGAACAATACGATGCGGGGCACCATTCAACGTATCAAATCTAAAAACCAAAACCACATCAGTTTTATTAGTTATTTCAAAATTGAAGGCTTCTGATTCACAACCCCAAATCTCGCTCTCCAAGTCACCTTTTAGAGGGGCAATCTTTTCGAAATCAAAATAACGCCTGCCTTCGTCTTCGCTAAAACAAAAATCAATTATCTTAATTAAATCTTCTTTATTACCATGAATTGCAATCTCATTTCTGAAAATGTTAGCCATTTAACAATACCGGGTACGCCCCTCAAAATGAGGCAGCGGAAAAGACTTTAACTTTTCTGGCTTGCACTGCTGAACTCAATCAGCCTTTAGAAATAGAGCTATTTCAGGTAGTGCAAATAAGGTGTACTTTAGCGATTATCGTTAGGAAACCTTGAAACGTGGACGCAGCTCCTCAAGCGAAATACCGAAATGAACCTTCACATAGGTATTCCCTACTTTTACAAACCCACGTTTTTCAAGGTTGGGTTTTTTTGAATAACCCCATAAGTATTTGGCTTCATTTTTGATGTATTTTCTCCAAACTCCACCATCATCATTCCACTCATGGCATTCACAGCCAATGCCTTGGATGCGGGGATTCATCACGAAACGAACCGCCTCAATAAGCAATTCACAACATGAGCGAACATTGAACGTAAGGAGAGTGTATTTATTCATAAGTGCAAAGCATACGTGGAGAGGTGTGCAATTATTGGTATCAAACCGGAAAACGATTTTCGTGGAACTCACATGACAAAATTGAAAATTGAATGCTTCACTTTCGCTTCCCCAGACGGTATCCATTTCTTGCCCATCCAAAGGAACAATCTTCTCCAAATCGAAATATTGACGCTCAGTTACACCATCGCCTAAAACCTCGACAATAAACTTCTTAAGTTCTTGCTCTGTGCCTTTTACTTCATATTCTGTGCGGTATACGTTAGCCATTGTGTTTGCCTCATATTTTCGAATCCCTGTGATTCGATGAAGCGAACTTTAATGATTTCAAAAACATTGTCAAACAACCAAAATCAAGAAAAAACAGGCTTTTATTCAGTCGGAAAATATTAAATCCAAAATGATGATTTTGATAAATAACACATAGAGACTCACACATCGCTGCAGCTCTTAGCTTCTCAGGGCTATAGGTCATTTAAGAAAAGGACATGACTTTTTTGGAAAAAAATAAAAATCGGATTTTTTGGGAAATGCTGCTCACCTCTGCCATTTCTGATAGACAAACTCGATCAGGTACAAGGAGATCGATTAAAACGATTTTGAAAAAAATATGTGGATCACAGCTTCAGAACAGAGAACAAAGCAACCTAACAACGTCTGATCTTTCTCACAGCTCACCACAAGCTATCCAATGTGATGGGGTAGGAAGCAGAGCGAGAGCTTCACACTGCCTATCCAAGGAGGGTGGAAGATCCACCAGGAGAATGGCAAATGGGTAAAAAGGCAATCGGCTTATCAGCCGGAATTCACAAAGCAAAATGGTATAATTTAGAAAACAAAACCTATTACTAATGCGTCAATTAGCTCTCGCTCTTCTTCTATTGCCTTTCATGTCTCTGTCTCAAGCATCTGCATCGGAGTGTGGATTCAAAGCAGACAACAAAACCGTAGACCCAAATTCAATGGTTCTCTGCCCGAATAACAAATCATTACAGTTACTGACAAGTTCCTATGGTGAGGGGGTGATGGTTTTCACAAAGGATCAGGACGAGACCTACGCAAAAATCCAAAATGAAAAATCAGAATCACAATTAAGGTTTGACGAATCAAACCAAGAACAGACAAGAAGAGATAAAGAATTTTTTCGCAGCGTTGTATATATAATCGCACTTATAGCCGGTTTAATATTGATTGCTCAAATTATTTTCAATGCTGCTCTTGGAAATTTTGCTGACAAAAAAAATGAGAGCGGAGAAACGGTAGAGGCAAGATACAGCTTGTTGACCAACCTGTTTTTAGCAGTTTTTGCAGTAGGTTTAATTGGGTTCGGCCTTGTTGGCCCTAAAAACTCATTATCAATCATTGATTCTGTTGGCATTAGACTCACGATGATTGGTAACTCTTTAACTCAATATGAAATGCAGCTCTATACCTACATGCTCCAAACGGGAGGACTGGAAAAGAATATTGTTGATCCAGACACAGGGGTTAAGGATGATGTATCGCAGACCCAAGCGGCCTATACTGCGTCTGCATGGACAGAACAACTCATACTCAAAGCTATTGTTGCACGACATTCAAGCCAGCATTACAACGACATCTTCTACAAAAGCGATTCCTCAAATTGGGTAGTTTCAGATTCTCTTTATGATTTATCTAAAAAAGAAGATGTGAGCTATACCTTTGAAAAATACAGTCCAAAAGGAGATCTGCTTTTCGAGCTAGACCCTGTAACGGTTTTCAAATCAGAGTTAAATGCTGGTGCAGCGAATTCTTACTTTCAAGCAGTTCGATACGATAAAAGATACAGAGACGAAGCTGATTTAACAACGGTCGAAGCTACTGCTAATCAGCTTAAAAACGAATTATTGAGTGGGCCATTTGATAACAATCGCGCAGGGTATGAAGATATAAAAAATATTGCCATGTCGATTTTTTATAGAGATTCAAGAGCAAACACTTACCTCAAAGAACTTCCCAATGATTTCAAGCTGGCTGATAACGCTGCAGTGGTAATGCTGAACCTCATCTGTGCAGAAAATCTACAGCTACGCATGTCTGCGAAGCAATATATAGATGCCCACAATGGAAGTGGCCCTAAAGGCACAGGATCTATTTTTTGTGTGGGCGATGACTGGAACGTCAAAGGAGAGGAAAACGCAGACGTTTATAAGAAGCAACTCTTCGAGACCAGAAAAACCCTTGAGACGAAATTGAGAGGTAGAATCCTTGCGTACAATGATGCTTTTAGCAGCGCATTAACAAATGACTCATCTTTGACCCAGTTGAAAAAGATGCTTCAAGAAGGTGATTTGACCTTTCTATTTTATATTTTCAATTACAGCGAAGACACCAGCTACACAAGCGCAGCTCAAAACATGTTCAACGACAAGGTGTTGATAATTTCAGAAAGAAAAGCGGTCGATTTCTTTCTGGACGATGAATGGGCTAGAGGTCATGGATACGATCCTGATTATTCAAGTGCAATAAACATAAGCCAATATGTCAGAACCTATTTCGAGAAAACAGAAAGCGCGAAGCTTCCGAACATTGTAGATTCAGATGCTATTTCACAAAAATTGATTTTTGATAATGGCACTGCAGCAGGGATGAACAAAGACCTTCAACAAGGTGCAGGGCTTGCATTTGAAATGCCTATGACCGCTTTGCAGCGTTGCAAAAACACAATCACACACCCTTTAAAATGCTATCAGATGTACGCCACAAGCATCAGCAAAACGGCCAGTGACCTACGTGCTGTCGGCTTGAGCCTAGCGATCACTGGTCAAATTGCTAACGACTACGCAAATTCCAAATTGGCAGATGTGCAAGGTAAAAGTGCCGCGAACATAGGGAAGAAAGACAAAAGTAACGCAGTAGTTTCTTTTTCTCAAACAGCAACATTCATTGCTGCGGGGATAGGAACAAGTCTTGTCAAGATGAGTATCACACTCGACCAAGCTAGTAACTTCTTAAGATTCTTGCCGATGTTGATTTCAATATTGCCTTTTTTTGTGCTTTTGTTGTCTCACAAATTCGTTACCTTGATGACAATCCAGCTTTCGCCATTTTTCCTTTTGGCATTCTGCCGTTTGAATGACGCTGACAATTTCGCATCCATGAGAAGCAATCTTTTAGCTTTCGCTTCTAGCATTATCTTTGTGCCGTCTGTAGTCATGATGACTGCATTGCTGAATTGGGAAGTGAGTCGAGTCATATTGTTGTACACAGACAGCTACTCACATTTTGAAGCTGGCGGTATCTTAGATAACGTGGTTGGTTTCGTCGTTGAATTCATCAAGCCAGTGATTGTTTCTATCGTATCAACCACATTGAGCCTTCATTTCCTCAACAGAGTACTTAACTTAATGAATGGACACGTTATGTTTTCAGATTCGGGAGAGCGAATCATTGCTGTCATGATTAGCTTTTTAAGCATGTTATCTTTTGGATCAGTGAATCTAATACTAAAATTAAGCTCTGGATTAATGGACTCTGTAAAATCTTACAATCAGCGGTAATCGTATCCCAAAATTGAAGGGCTTGAAAATGTTATAATACAACAAACAAGCCCTACACCATGAAAATCATTACCTATGTATTTTTAATAGTCTTATCGACTATTTCATCATTTGCTAACGCTGATAATATTGCTACCAGAGCAAACGCTCATATGCAGTCATTAACAGAAGAAGAACGTGCGGCATCATTTACCGGCCCACTCGCGGAATCAATGTTTGGCTGTGAAATGACGCAGAGTGCAGTACAAGGTGATGAATTTGGGAAGCATGAATGCGTAGGCAACAATAACCAGTTTAACAGTGGAACGTCAAAAGTACTGAACTCTGCAATTTTTTATACGCTCAATGCAATTTCTATCATAGCTGGTCTGATATTGAGCAGATTCATTTACCTAAAGATATTTGCCGCTGCCTCTACCAAATTCAAGGATAAGAAATCAATTATCACAGCCGGATCTGTTTCAGCCATTATTTTAATATTTGCATCTCCTGTTTTTGTGAACGAGCAAGGTATTAGGTACAACCTTTTCACAAAGCTGGCTATTCAGGTCGTGGTTAAAGCGCTAGACGTTGATGAAACGCATCAGTTTGAAGAATCACAAAAAACACGGGTTGAATTCCCTAAACGTTTCGTTCCGAACAAAGATTCTGGCGGAGCGATAAATGAATATAACGCGATTAGCTTTCAACTCTGCACTTCTAGTATGTCTATCCAAGAAGCTGCTAAACAGC
The DNA here is from genome assembly GCF_013386445.1 of Pseudomonas sp. P7759. NCBI lineage: Bacteria > Pseudomonadati > Pseudomonadota > Gammaproteobacteria > Pseudomonadales > Pseudomonadaceae > Pseudomonas > Pseudomonas sp. P7759. Next base: position 9,048 of record NZ_JACART010000024.1, on the reverse strand, counting down.
AAATAATCAAATTCACAATTGACGAATCGAAAGGAGAAATTAAAGCTTTCCATCAGGTTGGTAGCTGCATTCTAGACATTAGCTTTTTGGTAGACATGAATACAGAAAGCATCTCCAAAAGATTTGGGCTCCCAAGCTACTTAGATTCTGCTATAGAAACAGCCAAAAGGATCGTGGAAACAGAGTACACACTGAATGCCAAGAAGATTGCAGACAACATCATAAAAGCGGGTAGGCCCACCTTGGGTGTGGCCGATACCTATACTCCAGGCCAGCTTGATTGCAACGACGAAGCCAGTTTCAACCTTAGAGGGATGAGCCCTAGCAGCATCAAGGACTACGCCTTTGATGCGGCAAAGTGCATGCATGGGCGTGCAATAGATGAGCTGAACAAAGTGCCAACATACACAGAGTCACTGATGCCAGCAGACAGAAACGTCAGGATCTGCTCGACGATTGACCATAGCGCAGGGCAAGGGACAAATCTAAATCAGGACTCAAGCTCAACATCGTTTGTCGCTGATGAAACCCTAGAATCGACGTTGAGGGCGTGTGTAGAGCGTTCTTGTGCAGAGGATTCAAGCCCAAAGAACTGTTCTGACTCAATAAACTTCTACAATGTTTACTTTAATAATCGTTTCATGACGAACCCGAACATATTGACTATTCTGCCAAAAATCTTGTTCAAGGAATTTCAGAACAATCAGTACTCAACACCAGGAGAAACGCTAGCTAACTCAATGAAGGTTGATATGTACCAGTCTGGCAGCATTTTAATATCTGAGAATAACAAAAAAGTCATTTTCACAGTTGACTATGAAAGGGCTGAATCAGACATCAATCTTCAATATTTTTTGAACAATAGCCTTGATTCAGTTCAGCTTACTAAAACCTCTAACGACTGGTCCGCTGGGTTATTGAAAGCAGTGACAGTGGGAGACAATGGCGTACTGGGTATTGATAAGCTAATCGACTGCCTAAATTACCCAAGCTCCACAACACCGAGTGGCAGGGAATGCGGCTCTGTGTTCGTTGAAATTCAAAATTTTGGTCAAGCACTGGTATTCACTGCGTCATTAATAAAAGCTGAATTGCGTGTAAATCAACAATTGAGAAAAAATACCCAAAGCAGAAGCAAGGAAGCAGCAGCCGTAAACGGAACAAAAAGTATTATAGATTCTGCCATAGGTTTTTTCGGAACGACTGGGGGTAAGATTGGAATTGTCTCTGCTGGTATAGCAGCGTCCGCTGGATTCAATGACATTTACAACCCTGTTGGCTTAAACATCGGGCCTGAAGCAATGGTAGCCCTTGCGGTCGTGGTCAGTGTCCCGCAGATGCAAGAGTTCCTGGACTCTCTGTCATCGACGTTGCTATCACTTGGCTACATTCTCATTTGGTCTATTCCTATAGCCATCAGCGTGAGCGTAGTAAGCGTAATCATTACTTTAATAGTCGCTTTAGTCGGCTTCCTCTTGACCTCAACAGCTTCATCACTGCAGATAATTAACGGCACGACCGTAGACAGGAAAACTGACTACCTCAAATTCATAATAGAACTGGCAATGCTGTTCATACCAACTGTCTGCTACACATCAGTTTTGTACATGACATTCAGATTCATAAAGGCTTTGTTCATATACAAAATCATAACATTGGAAATGTTGACCGGCTCATTGAGCGTTTCGTACACCATAACGAGCATTAGTGATATATATTCAACCCTTGTAGCAATTTGCATCTACCTATTTGTTGTTTTATTCATCTGTGTTCACATGATAAGAAAAGTATCGAAGATTAGAGAAATTATGAAAGTTATTCTTTTCTCGAAACAAGACTCAAATCTACCAGAGCATGCAAATGATATTGTTTTTGCCCCTAACAGGTATCACATGTAAATAGATTGGCCTTACGGCCAATTTCTGATTTGGGAAATGCTATAATTTGCAAAACAGCCTAATACTATAATGTCAATCAAAATTGAGAAACGAAGCGCACGATACACAGATGAAGAAAAACTAGAAATTCAGCAACAGTTTGACTACTCGTTAAGTCAATACTGTGAAGTCGATAATCTTTATAAAATCGCAAAAATCACTGCCCTATTTTTTCCCTATGCATTTTTTGCGACATCAATACCTATAATGAGACTGATACGTTCAAAAAACAAAATCTTCAAATTTTGGGTTATAGCTCCACTCATAATAATTTCCCTTTGGGTCTTCGCAAGCATATACATTTGGTACGCGTACTTTTCACTTTATGCGAAAGGCTTACAAGAGAATTTTCCTTTAGTGATATTTTTTGGATGTTCAGCTTGCCTTTACATTACAGCCATTGCTTTCAGACAATTAAGTAAATTTTTGTGGACCATCAGAGAGTTCATTTATTATAAAAACGTTGGCAGAGTTCAGCATTTCAAAGCCATTTTAGCTATGCGCAGAAAGAACTCTGGATTCAAAAATTTCTTAAGCAGCTTCATGAAAAGGGTCTGATAAAACGAGGGCATGTATGATGCAATGCCTTCGGCAGATCATCCCCAGGATGATTAATCCAATGTCTGATGATTCCATCCCTAATGAATGGCCCTTAATAAAATCAAAAAAGCTTTGTGCCGTTTACAGGCGACACACGGGATGCATCGCCCCATTCATTCATACAACCCTATTGCGTCAGCGAACGCCTTCAGCCCCCCTCTGCTTTCCATAGCCTATTCCTGCCAGCGCACAAATTAACGCAACGAGGAAAAATTAAACGTGGTGCCGAATCAATCCCTCTCGACGCTGTCACAGCCATAATTATGGAGAGGACGGCGTACATGTCTATTCGCATACTATTCTGTTTACTGCTATTGCCGATGCTCGCAGGTTGCCAGTACCTACCCCACACCAATTACTTCGTCGCTCCAGACAATGAATCGAATCCTGCTTGGATTCGTATCGTCAATTTCACCCAGCATGCTGCAATTTACCAATCCGTAAACGGTGTGAAGACGGGTGGTGTAGTCCGTACCGGTCTTCTTCCCTTTACCCATACACAGGATATCGGCATGCCTAAAGCGGGACAAAACCTAACCTGGGACTATTATGAGTCAACGATTCGACCAGGGCTCGAAACCAGCGTCTACACGTCATGGGAGGGATCGCGTACTAGGACCTGCTTCGTCACGACGAAATTCACACCAGAAGCTGGGCGCTACTATCAGTTCCTACTCACGTCAGGCTCCAGTGGGACATGCACGCTATACCCCACCCTGATTGAGCGTGATAAAGAAAGCGCAGGCTGGCATCTAGTCCCCAACAAAAACGTAACCTACGAATACGACGGACCTACCGCCAAGACCTTCTATACCAACAGTAAATTCGAAGATTCCAACTATCAGCCACCGCCTGAACTGTATCCCGGCACCGACGTTAGGTAGTGGCAACACTGAGCAGGTTCACAGATGAAGCTAAAGCCTCTGCACCTAGTTGCTGATGTGAAAAAACCATGCGCATACCGCCCAAATGTCTCAACAATCGTGTTGTTTGGCCTTGAGGTCGAGGGTGAGCACGAACCGCCGATATATATGGAGATTCGATTCTTGGACTACGACAGCCAACAAATTGAAGGAGACCATTTGATGCACTCGCTGGAGGAAGCCTTAGAATCCGCTAAACAGGATTACGGGATTTTTAGGGATGATTGGCGCGAGATGAATGAAGTGGAAATTGCCCGGATTCCTTGGTCGTGATGTGGTGGTCACTGCTGCAGTTGAGAGTGGTTTGCTAGGATGCAATCACTCAACTGCCGTTCAGAGCATGATCCGAGGCTTACTATTCTAGCGATAGAATTTGTCAAAGACCTTCACACCCAACAGCCGGGTATACTCCAGGAGTCGTAGGTTCAGGGAGTTGACCGTATGGACAAGGAATTCAGTTACAACCCTTTAATTCCGTGCATTGTGCTGCACAACGGTCAAGACGTTGGGGCAATGGTGGATGGCAAGCTCTACAGGTTCGATTCCAGCCTTACTGCGCAAAACCAGCATGCAGAGGCAGGATTCCTTGTGGATAACGTACTATTCCAGTACGGAGAACCCATAGGCAACCTTGAAGGAAGAAGGCTCATCATCGACAGCGGTAGTGAAATCCTAGAGCTGGTTGAAGCCTAACCGCCCTTCTCTGCTCCATTGGTAAGCTGACTACGTGCAGCATCGAGGGATTCCAATAGGCTCTGTGAGTAGCTGACTGAATCAGCTAGAGCCACTTCTGCAAAGCCCGTATCAACGTCTACGAATTTCTCAACAAACGCCCTGCAGTACTCCTGCCATTCCCCATCCTCACCCAAGCAATAAAGCCCAAACCAGCAGGCGATGATCTGGTGTACGTGCATAGCATTCCTTGCCGCCTCTCCTAGTGTCCGTAGAAAGGCTTCGCGGTCATCAGAGACCGAGAATTCACGGAAAGCTTGTAGGTGCTGATTCAGGTTCAGGACACACGCAGACACGTCAAAATCTAGCTGAATGCGCTCCCTAGGGTTGTACCTGTTGCGTATCGGTCGAGACATGTGAGGGCGCCCTGGAAGAAGTCGATCTGATCCTAACTCCAGATCTCGAAGCGAAGCCACTTAGGAATCACAGAAAGCGAAAAGCCCGCACGATTGCGGGCCTCTCTAAAAACAAACCTAACTAACAAGCAGCGGACTTTACTAAAAGATGAACAACTTGCTGCTTGCCTTTATAGTTTAACATTTATATTTAAAAATAAAGCCCAGAACGGAAAAAATCTTAGAAATTAGCTTTTATCTGTTCAAATGCTATAATTTAATAACAACAAACTTTACTAAAATGAAATCAATTTTCTCAACCCTTACAGCATTGGCTTTTTTAACGTCTCCCTGCTTTGCTTCCGACCAATCAAATCATCAATCCTTAAACGCTGGGCTTACTGACACAGCTATTCTTTACCAGCTTGCGCAAGCAACAGACTCAATTCATCATTCCTTGATTAAAGACCAACAGAATGAAAAAATCCAACGAACAATAGGATCTATAGGTTTCGTAGATATGGACGCACAGTCACGATATTTTTTAGACTCTGAGAAGGCATTAAACCTCAACCAAAATAATAAATACGCTCTGACTGTAGATAATAAATATTAAAGTACTGGTAGCGATTCTAAACAAAACATAAGCCCTTACGAGCTTTTATTTTCCCTCAAACATCAGTTTGACATTAACAAAATGCTATAATTTGAGGACAAACAAACCTCTACTAAAATGATAAAATCTATAATTTTCACTTCTCTAGCTTTAATCTCAATTTCATCCTTCGCTGCAAATCATAATGAAGAAACTTTAAAAGCTGAAACAGGTTTCACTAAATGTGAAGACTTGGATCAAGTCAGCTACAAAAGAAGACTCTTCACGATAAACGAATCTGGCGTAAAGTATTACATCAACAAAGGTAACGGCGTTGATTTAGCTGAACCCCATGAAGGCGTGGCACCTGAAAAAGCTACAGCATCACCTGATATAGCTGGTGATGGATGGGAAATTATTGTTGCTTGCCATACACCTACAAATGAATACACGCCATACCAGTCAATCGAGCATGATCAAGTTTCCAAGCCTTGCCCTAACAAATCAGACAAAGGTGAAATTAGCGTCTACAGAGATTACACATTGTGGAATGATAATGTTAAAACAGATTTTACATTAGACGAAGTTAATCTTTGCGAATTGGGACAAGCAAAATCAGACGAATCATTCGAAGACACTGGTGATTACGACGAAACCGTAGACGCTTCGTAACAGCCGCTTGTCAATTAAAGCCTCCTTTTGAGGTTTTAATTTTGGTCTCACCAAAATATGGAATCGGCAAAATGGTATAATTAAGCTAATAAACAAACCTTTTGAATCATGCAAAAACGAATTATTGCGTTACTCACGCTTTCCATAATTGGACTTACAAACACAGCAAATGCTTACACATGGCCTGCAGACCAGCTTTACGAAGAATCATTGCTTGCTGAATCTGTCGCAGTGACATGCTTCAACAAACCGCATGGACAACAACAATATAGACGTTTATATACCAACAACCCAGATGGTACTAAAAATTATATTAACAAAGGAAATGGGGTATATACACAAAGCTTTTCAAAAAATGATGATGGATATGAACTGACAGTAGATTGTTATGACCTAACAACCGGACATATAAGCGACTGGGATGTTGGGTACGATTCACAAGTCACAAAATGCGAAAACCAAAAAGCGGTTGGAAACGTAACCAAGTACAGAAAGTTCATAAAATGGAAAAGTGAAAATTTAACAAGCAATTTAAAAACCGGCTTTGAAGTATATTCAATAATCGACAATTGCAAAGCGCCAGAATTTACAAAGCAATCTGAAACTCAAAAACAGAATTGCCCTTCGGGTTACACAGGACAAATCGTAAATTCTAGAACGTACAATTTATATTCAGACGGTACAAAAGATAACTATTCAGATTGGACTAAAACACAGGATACCTGCGTTTCAAGGCAAACAGAATCAGAGTGGAAAGCATGCCCACAAGCAGATTACGTGGGTCAAATCGTTAACGAAAGAACATATGACTTATATTTAGACGGCACAAAAAACAACTATTCGGCGTGGGTTAAAACACAAGATAGCTGCCAATTAATGAGTACAAAAACCGTTGAAAACTATAATTGCGCAACGAAAGCACCAACTCACCCCCTTGGATTCACATTAGAAACGTGGACTAGAACAATAAAAAACGGCATTCCAACAGAATGGTATTTGAATCCCTTTTACCCTGTAAAAAAAGACAACTGCTATTATTTAGAAGATAAGGTGACGAGCACTGATGTAGCCTCATGCCCTGTGGGTCAAACTGGAAAAATTATTAGAGAAACGCACACAAAAACTAAAAGATTCTTTTATGACAATTGGCAAAACGTTTCATCGTCTACCAGCGTTGAAAAAGAAAATACTTGTAAAGCAACAGGTCCTGTTACTGTTGAAATCAAGCCGGGTTCAGAAACCGTAAGCTGTGATTCTTACTACGGCACAGAGCAAGGAACGTACACAGGTAACGTTTCAAAAACCGGCGACAACATCACAATCTTTGACCCGGTTTCAGGAGCGACGAACACAACGTTTCAAGCGAAAAGCCAAGACACTACATCGTGTGTAAAAGAAATCACTACGACTACAAAAGAACTCATAGAAGAAGAATGCCCTGCTGGTTTCCTTGGAAAAATCACAAAGTATTTAATCAAGGCCGAAAGCTCCACTGGTACGGTTTACCCATACGGAACCATACCAATTCTTGATTCAAATACCTGCATTGCTGTTTCGGTAAGCGATGAAATAAACGCACCAAGCGCTGAACATTTGCAATATTCAGTTCTTTCAAACTTGAGTTTCACTACAACATCAATTTCAAAAAGCGATTTGATAATCGACCAACTCAATAAAATTGACACATCAAAGCTTGAAGGCAAAACCTATATCATGAATGTCAGCGCTGATAACTTAAGCGCTGGGGCATTTGATAGCACAAAGATTTCAAACCTTGTGAAAACCTTTAAGACAAAATTAGGCACACAATCGACAAGCGTGAAATTAACGTCTGCGCCGGTCACTCTAGATAAATACATTGGTCAAGATGGTTTGACACAATCAAGAATTGCAAAAGAGAAATTAGCGCTTTCAGGAACGAGTATTGATAAAGGTACAGTCACTGTTAAGTACGTTTCACTTGCAAAACCTACCCCTGCGCATTACAGCTTTACCGTGAAGGTCTTTGAATAACATAAGCCACCAACAGAAGCCCTACGGGGCTTTTTTTGTGCCTTGAAATCACCGCCTTTTTTCTTTGGTGGTCATTCATCAGAAGGTCATGAGCTTCACCGCATGCTCCAATGCATTTTCCCTCGCTTCGACGTGGCCCTGGCTCATGAGGAAGGCCAACACGTCATCACCGCTGTAATGCTCTGCAAATGCTTGCCTAGCCACTCTCCTATCTATCACATCATCGATCACGGCATCACCAAGAAGCCTAGATTTGTACACCAGCGTTTCACGTAAAGCCTTTAGGTAGAAAGCGGTGTCATCAGGGCTACCAGCTCCAACAGCAGGCGCTGTGAGCTTCATTCCCCTTACCTTCTGTATCTGATCCACACATTCAGTGCAGGAGCGCTTTAGCGAGCGATTGCAGGTCACGAATGAACCGGTGCCGTGGTGCTTGAATCCAGCAGCGTGAATAGGTGCTTCAAGGCTCTTTGGACGAGGTACGCGCAACGTGCTGACACTCTTATTCAGAGCCCACACGAACATCTGTGCGTTGTAGGCGTACTGGTCATCAGCTTTATCCTTATCGATCCTACACACCAGGTCGTAAAGGTTGCTGTGCAGGCCACCCTTGATCGTATTCACCATTGTTGGGGCAAAGCCAAGGCTAGCCAGGTCGTTCAGCTTTAAGGACGTGACAGAGCTAATCGTGAGGTAGTGGAAGGTCTTTGACTTCGGGACAATCGTCACGTCATACCCTTCAATATTCTTAGCGCTCATCAGCTTGAAAAGCTTGTCGGTCATCAGGTCATCAGCAGTGAAGAACTGATCCTTCACCCCCTGCGCGTTGTAGGCTTTCAGGCAGAAAGCCGCCTTCTCTTTCGTAATCAAGGATTCTGTAGCTGGGTTGAATATGACTTGGAACTTGTCAGCTTCAAATGATGCTAACTGATTTTTAAAATGGTCGATTCTAGCTATTTTTGTTTTTGTCATTCTTGTTCTCGTTTATTGTTATTTTCTCCTTACGGAATGGTATTGGTAATTAGAATGGGATAAGCCCATCAACACCTTCTTGATTCATATCATTATTAAATTGCTTATATTTCTTGAATTTCTCTTTACAAATCTGCCCATTTACCAACGCAGCAGATCTAAACGATTTGTTCAATGCGCTAGGCATTTTCATCTTCTCTTCAATACTACCTTTACAAGCAAACTGGACATTCACCTTAAAATTCGTTTCACCACCAGTCCTATTACTA